>JBKOYM010000039.1:0-50196 GCA_046725375.1 Actinomycetota bacterium | reverse complement strand
CCGTTGCAGGTCTTGGTGCCCGCGTCGGTGTAGATGCCGAGCTTCAGGCCCCGAGCATGGACGTAGTCGGCGACCGCGGCGATGCCGTTCGGGAACCGTACCGGGTCCGGCACCAGATGGCCGTCGGCGTCCCGCGACCCCCGCGGGCTGTTTTGCGGTCGCGCCCAGCAGTCGTCGAGATTGACGTACTCGTAGCCGGCGTCCTTGAGCCCGCTGGACACGAGGAAGTCGGCCGTCGCCTTGACGTACTCCCCGTTGAACTCGGACCCACAGAATGTGTCGTTCCAGTTGTTGAACCCCATCGGTGGCATGACCGCCAGCCCGTCGTCGCCGCCTGGGCGGGGGTCGAGCGATCGCCTCGGCGCTCTCGTCGACCACCCCGGCCGCGCCGACCAAGGCGCACATCGCGGCGAAGCATGACACCAGACGTCGCGGACCCAGCTTCATGACAGTTCTCCTCGGACGCGGGTACGGCCACTGTTAGCGTTAACAATCAATTGGTCAAGGCTCAGGCCACCGATCGGAAAGGTCGGATTCGTCCCCGGTTTTGCGCATACCTGTGTCACGTTCGCGACGCCACGTGGCGCAGCTGCGCGCAAAACCGCCGGCAGTCAGCCGAGGCGTGCTGTGCTCGCCCGCACGACCAGCTCGGCCGGCACCACCACGCGCGGTGCATCGATCCGGCTACCACCGATCTGGTCCAGCAACACCGCGATGCTCCGGCGACCGACCTCGGCGAAGTCCTGGCGTACGGTCGTGAGCGGCGGGGAGAAGAACTCGGCTTCCGGGATGTCGTCGAAACCGGCGACACTCACCTGTCCGGGCACGTCGACGTCGGCCTCCCTGAAAGCCCGGAGCAGCCCGAGCGCCATCTGGTCGTTGGCCACGAACACCGCAGTCACGTCGTCGCGTCCTGCGAGCCGGCGTCCGGCCTGATAGCCCGAACGCGGGCTCCAATCGCCGTGCGGCGGTTCGGGTACGCGGGCCTCGGCAGCCTCGATCGTTTCGCGCCATGCCCGCAGCCGCTCCTCGGCCTCCAGCCAGTCCAGCGGCCCGGCCACGTGCCAGACGGTCTCGTGGCCGAGCTCGAGCAGGTGACGGGTGACCATCGCCGCGCCCTCTGCCTGATCGACACAGACCACGGGCAGATTCGGCGCCCGGCCGCCCTCCACGGCGACGACCGGCAATCCCGGGGGCACGGCGGCCAGCGCCTCCGCCGCGTGCCGTTGCGGCGCGATCACGATCAGGCCGTCGACCGACTGAGCGGCCAGGTAGCCGAGCGCGTCGGCCACCGTGCTGCGGGTGATCGCCTTCAGGCTGACGATGCTGAGGAAGTAGCCGGCCTCCCGGGCGGCCTGCTCGACACCGAACAGCGTGGACGCCGGGCCGTACAGCGTGGTGTCGAAGGCAACCACGCCGAGCGTCTCGGTTCGCTTCGTCACGAGGGCGCGGGCCGCGTGGTTGCGGCGGTAGGCCAGCTGATCGATCGCTGCCAGCACTCGCTCGCGGGTCGACTCGCGGACGTTCGGGTGACCGTTCAAGACCCTCGACACGGTCTGGTGCGAGACGCCGGCGACTCGTGCGACGTCGGTCATGGCGGGGTTGCGCCGATCCTGTCCCGAGAGCATGGGCACCTTCCTCAGTACGACGGGCATCGAACGCCCACATTGTCAACGCTAACAATGCCGTCGGCTCGGGCACGCGTCGGGCACCCTGATGCGCGCGGCGACGTACGACCGCAGCAGCCGCGAGTATTGGCGCGAAATACAGCTCTGCGGCGCGGCGAAGTCTGTATTTCACGCCAAAACTCGGGAGGCGCGTGAGACGGGCCGGGAGCCCTAGCCCGTCACGAGCTCGCCGATCTCGTCCGCGCCGAGGCCGCGCTGGTAGATGCGGAAGTCGTCGACGACGCCACGCAGGAACGGGTCGGTCGCGCTCTGCGAACGCCCGATCCAGTTGTTGGGGGCATTGCCGAGGCGGGCCGGGTAAAGCCCCACATTTGTGTTCTGGCCGACCAGCTGGCCGTTGACCCACAAGGTGACGACCAGCGCCGACTTCGCGACCGCGACATGTACCCACTCACCCGACGGCAGCGGCGCCGCGCCGTCGACCCGCTGGACGTTCGTGGCGTTGGTCCTGATGGCGTACGACACCACACCCCCGGCGCTCTGCGGCGTCAGGTGCATGCTTACGTCCGGGCCGGCACCGAAGTCGAACACGTGCGCCAGTGCATTCGCGCCGTCCAGCCGCAGCCATGTCGCGACGGTGAAGTCGTACATGCTCCAGAGGATGCCGATCGGCAGCGCGACGTACTGGCCCTCGCCGTCGAGCCGTAACGCACTGCCGTCGCGACCGGCCACTCGAGTCGCTCCTCCGACCAGAGTGCCGTCCCAACCGTTGCCGGCCTGGTCGACTGCCACCGCCCCATCGCGCTCGTCGAAGGGGTAGCGAGCCATCGGCTTGTGGGCGTCCGAGCTGAGCGTCTGGGTCACCGGCTGGATCGTGCCGTCGTCGTTGAAGCGCAGCTTGTCAATGCACACCGACCGACGGAACTCGCCGCCCCGCGGCAGCATGCCGTTGTGGTAGACGACCAGCCACTGCCCTTTGTACTCCACCAACGCGGCATGGTTGGTGGTCGTGTTGTTGACCGTGTCGAGGATCCGGCCGCGATAGGTCCACGGGCCGAACGGCCCGGTGGCCGTGGCGTAGTCGATGGTGGCTGGATTGCCACCGGTCAGTGGGTTGCCTCGGGCGTACGCCAGGTAGTAAATCCCCTTGCGCTTGATCAGGTACGGCGCCTCCCAGTAGCCCGTCAGGCCCTGCGGCGTGACCACGTTGATCGGTGGCGAGACGATCGTCGCCGTTCGACCGTTGCCCGAGGAATCGACCGCCTCGGCGCCATCGTCCTCGTCGAAGCGGTACGCCGCCACCGTGCCGGCTCCTGCCTCGCCGCCTGCCAGCCGCTGAATCTCGGTCGCGTCGAGAGCGCGGTCGTAGATGTGGAACTCGTCGACCGTGGCGGTGAGGAGCGGGTCGGCGTATTGCGACCGGCCGATCCAGTTGTTGGTCGTGTTGCCCATGCTGGACGGGCTCAGCGTGACGCCAGGGTTCGACGCCACGGCGACTCCGTCGACCCATACCGTAGCCGTCGTGCCAGCCCTGGTCACCGCGACGTGGTGCCAGCCGGTCGGCAGCTGGTTGGCCCAGGTGACCTGCTGCTCGCCACCGCCACCCGAAGTGGTGATCGCGAACCGGAGGCCGGGTGCTCCACCAGCGTTCGGCGTGAGGAACATGTTGACCGCCGGACCCGTGCCGAAGTCGAAGACCCTCGACCACGTCTGGCCGCCACTCCAGTCGACCCAGGCCGAGATCGTGAAGTCGGTCAAACCGCTCACGATCCCGTCCGGCAGGTCGACGTAGTCGGCGATGCCGTTGAGTTTGACGGCGTTGCCGATCCGGCCCGGTACCCGAGGGCCAGTCGCGCCGCCGCCACCGAGGTCCAGCTCCTCCAGCTCGATCATGTTGGGCTTCAGCTTCGCCGCCCGCGGTGAGGAGAACGATCCCCAGTAGATGTACGCCTGGCCGTCGTCGTCGATCAGGACGGTCGGGTCGATGTCGAACGAGCTGTGGTTGGCGAGCGTGTTGTCGATCAGCGGATGCCCGAGCGCATCGCGGAACGGACCGAGCGGGTTGTCGGCGACCGCGACACCGATCGCCATCGACCCGTCGACGGCCTTGCGAGCCGGGACGTACCAGAAGAACCGCCCGTCCCGCTCGATCATCTGAGGCGCCCAAGCATTACGGTCGGCCCAGGCGAAGTCGGCCAACGTCATCCGTACGCCGTGATCGGTGAAGTGGACCAGGTCGTCGGTGGAGTAGACCCGCCACTCTCGCATCACGAAGTCGTTGACGCCGAGGGGCGCCTCGTCGTGGTCGACGTCGAGGTACAGTCGCCCGCCGTGCACGAAGGCATCGGGGTCCGCCGTGTAGATGTCGGTGATGATCGGGTTGCCGTGCGCGGTGAAGACCGGGTCGGCCGATGCCGGGTCGGCGAACGCCGAGCCGAGCCGGCCCGACACGGTAGCGCCCGCCGCGACGGCACCGGCCGTAATCAGGAAGCGGCGGCGGTCGAGCCGGGCCTGACCGAGTAACACGTCGTGGTGATCGGACATGGTGAACCTCCCAACCGATGCCGCAGCATCGGCGTACTCCTCACGGTGTTTTGTCACTCCTCATGGGCTGCAACCCGTGGTACGTGCGGTTTCCCATGAGCTCATGGGAAACCGCACGCCACGGCGGCTGTTACGGTCCGAAGACCTGGATCTCCTTGACGCCGATCCCGAAGTCGCCGGTACGGGTCATCAAGACCCGGACCCTCTGCGCAGTGACCCGCGGGAAGGTGACCTTGTTGTAGTTGGCCTGCGGCGCATCGGGCGTCTTCACCTGCCCGGGTACGTCGACCCAGCCGCTGCCGTCGAAGTACTGAACGGTGTACGACGCTGGCTGCCGGTAGGTGTTGCTCGACGCGTTCTGCTGCGGGTTGTAGCTCTTGTCGTTGAAGAAGTAGAGCTTGATGGTGTCGATCGCCTGCGACTTCTGGAGATCGACGGCGAGCCACTGCTGGGCGTCGGGTGAACCGTTCCCGCAGGCCGCCAGGGCGGTGCTACAGGCTCCCCAGATCGTGTTGGGTGCCAAATACCCGGTCCGGGCCTGACCTTGCGGGCCGCCGGCGGGCAGGCCGCTGACCGTGAACCCGTCGACAGCGAACTCGGGTGCGGTCGCCCGCAGCGCCGGAGTTGTCGTGGTGAAGGACGCGGTGACCGGCTTGCCCTCGGCGAGGTTGGGCCGCGAGCTGGTCAGGTCGACGCCGGCCTTCTGGAACATGTCGGCGACCCGGTCGTTGCCGGCCAAGCTGATGTCCACGGCCCGTGGCAACGCCCGCCCGGCCTTGAACAGCACCTGGGCGCCACTGCCGTCGAGGATGGTCACGACGCCGGTGCGGGAGTTCCACACCAGATGCGCCAGCCGATCGACGGTGAAAACACGCTGACCGTCGACGTAGCCGGAGTAACCCGCCGGCACATTCGGATAGGCATCCTCGCTGTCGGTCGGGTCGTCCCAGACCACAGTGAGGTCCTGGCCGTGATAGCTCAGGTTGTTGACCGCGAAGTGGTCCCAACCCACATCGATCGGCCACAACTCCACTTGGTCGTCGAGCCGCGGACGTACTCCCGCGATGTCGTCGATGATCATGAAGTTGTAGGCACCCAGGATGTTGTGGTTGATGCCCGACCGGCCGAACGTCTGCGTCTGCGGGTTCCAGTTGAAGAAGAACTCGTTGTTGTTCGGCAGCCGGTTGTCGCCACCGACGTACTGCGTCCAGGTCTCCCACTCCAGCAAGGCTCGATACATGCCGGGTGTGATGTACGGCGACGGGTACTCGCGGAGCGCCCGGGCGTACAACTGGGCCTGCAGGGTCGAGTTGATGTTAGAGAAGTTGTTCGACCCGGCTATCCCGACGGCGGCCGCGAACTCCTTGTCTCTCTGGTCCGAGGTGTAGGACGGCATGATGGGGAACTCGTCGGCGTCGCCGTAGAAGCGCAATGCCTGACGATACTTCGGCGCCGACGGCACCAGGCCCTCGATGAACGGCGCGAAGTTTTGCTGGTCTTTCCACTGGACGAACTCGCCGGTGGACACCAGCCGGTGCTTGAACACCTGTCCGGGCCAGCCGCCGACGAACTGCGGCACCGTCACGACCTCGCCGTCACGGGCGCGGCTCGAGGAGTCGGTCACCGCGGCACCGCCGTCCTCGTCGAAGCGATACCACGCGACGTTGCCGCCGCCGAGGTCGCCGCCACCCGGAGCCGCCATCAGCGACTGGATGTCGGCCTGACTCAGCGCCCGATCGAGGATGTTGAAGTCGTCCACGACACCGTTGAAGAACGGATCGGCGAACTGCGACCGGCCGATCCAGTTGTTGGTGGTGTTGCCGAGACTGGACGGGTTGAGCGTCATGTTGGGGTTGGTCGCGACGGACTGACCGTCGACCCAGAGCGTGCCGGTGGTGCCCGACAACGTCACCGCGACGTGGTGCCATCCGGTCGGCAGCGGGTCGGCTGCGGTGATCTGCTGCTCACCACTGCCGGTGGTGATGGCGAACCGCGCACCGGGGGCGCCTCCCGCGTTCGGGGTCAGGAACATGAAGAGGCCGGTGTTGTTGCCGAAGTCGAAGATGCGCGACCAGTCCTGGTTGCCGTTCCAATTGACCCACGCTCCGATGGTGAAGTCGGTCAACCCGTTGGCGATGCCGTCGGGCAGGTCGACGTACTGGTTGGGCTCGGGGTTGCCGAGCCGGATGGCGTTCCCGAACCCCGTCTGGGCCGGCGTGCGAGTCGCCGGCAACGGCTCGAGCGTCGGCGGGGCGCCGGCCGGACTGTCGTCCCACAAGATGTTGAGCACGGCGTTGCGGATGTCGTTGGCGAGCGCCTCCATCTCGGCGGCCTTCGCATGACGCCCGAGCAGTTCGTACGCCTGCTTGGCGGCGATCGCACCGGCCCACTGAAACGCGCTTTCGGCGCGGTCCTGGCGGGTCGGCTGCCCCTGGAACTGCGCCCAGTGGAAGGTCGGCGTGTCGGCGTCGTTGCCGGTCAGGAAGCCTACGTTGTACTCGATCAGGTGGTTGCCGTTCGAGTCGTACTTGTTGAGCTGCCCTTCGACGTCGCATTCGGCGTAGTGGGCCAGGTTGCTTACGATCTCCGGATCGCCGCCGTGGACCTTGTAGGCGTTCCATGCCTCGCGGCCGATGTACTGCTCGTACGTGTTGCCCCAGCTGTGCGATCCCGGGTTGTCGATGAACGCGTCGCACTTGGACGTCTCACCGGAGGAGACCCAGTCGCCGTAGGAGTACAGCGGGTCCCGGAAGTACTTCAGGTCCTGGATGTGCATCGGCTGGGTGAGCTGGATCGCGTTGTTGTAGCCCAGTGCACCCTCGACCGAGACCGGGAACTGGAAGTCGTTGCCGGGGATGTTGGCGTCGAAGAAGTTGAACCGGTTCAGGAACGTCCGGTAATACGACATCTTCTTGATGTTCTCGTCCGGCACGTCCACATAGGGCACGTTGTCGACCCACCAGCGGTTGTACTCCTCAAGCTGAGTCTCGAACGCGGTCTGCGCGTCAAATCCGCGGTAACGCTCGTACTCCGGGCCCGACGCCGGGATCTCCTCGGCGATCGCGCCCAACTGCAGCTTCACCGTGATCGACTCCCCCGGATCCAGGCTCACCGTGCGGGAAAGACCGGCGTCGCTGGCGGTGAAGCCGTCACCGGAGAACCGAGTCGACACCCTCGTCAGGTTGTAGCGGGTGTTGAACGACCCGACCCGCTCGGTCCCATCCGCGCTCGTCGCCTGCGTCACCGCAGCCGGCGTCGACGCCGTGATCGTCCGCGTCGTCGACGCGTCACCGGTGTTGGTCAACGTCAGAATCGTGACCGCCACATTGTTCTCCGTGATGAACTTGCGCTGATCAACCGACAACCCCGGCGCGGTATGCACACTCGACCAATACGACGGGTACTGCCGGCGTTCGGCGGTGTCCTCGGTCAACGCCGCATCAGAGATCGCCACCGCGTACAGATTGGTCACCCCCGCCGCGATCGCCTCCCGATACGCGAACCCACCACCACCCTGATTGGCCCCGGTGCCCTGACCAGCAAAACCCAACACGCTCGGATTGTGCGTATACATGTACAACGCCCGACCCTTGGTATACAGCGCGTTCCCCCCGCTACCACCGGCCGGCCGCTCCAAGATCCGATCCACCCAATACGAACCACCCCCAGCCGCCCGATCCGCCCCATAGATCGCCTCCAGCATGTTCACCGACGGATCAAACGCCACCGGCTCACCCGGCACCGGATCATCGGATCCCGCATACGACGGCACCCCCGGATCGACCTCCGGAGGAACACCCGGGTCCCCCACAGCCGTCCCCGATCCCGTGGTCAGAGCGAACACCGCCGCCACGACGGTCCCGACGATCAGCCCCTGACGCCCCCGGACATGCGGTTTCGCGAGGTTGTCAGACACCGCCGCGCTCCTTCCTCGGATTCATGACTGGTAGCCAGACGCGCATGGTGGACGGCCCGCGCTCGGCCCACGAGTGGTACGGCCGCAGCGATACCTCCAGGTCGCGGCCCGGCTCATCCGGTTGGACGGTCGCGTCCGAGTACGGCCAGCCGTTCGCCTCGGGTTCCATCACCGCGCCTGGGACGACGGTGGTGCCGTCCCGGTCGACCGGCGGTCGTGTCGGGTCGACGACGACGGCGTCGACGTCCGCGTAGCCGGGCAGGTCGACCGACTCGAGACACAGCACGACAGGTCCGCGCTCGACAGCGACCGATCCGCGGACGGCGTCGATCCTGGAGTCGGGAAACGTCCAGCGGGGCGCCATCGGCAGCTCGAGCCGAAGCTCATCGCCGGCCGTGAACGTCCTGGTCACCTCGACCTGTCGATCCGACACCGGCCGAGCCGCGCCGTCGGGCTCGGCCACGGTCGCGGCGCCGCCGGCCCAGTACGGCACCCGGAGCCGGATGGTGATCGGCCGGGCCGGCGCCTCGGTCACCTCGACCGTGACCAGGCCGCTGTCCGGGTAGTCGGTCCGCATCCGTACGCCGATCGGCTCGCCGGTGCCGAGCGTCGTCGCGATGTCGGCGTCGGCGTACTGGTGGATCTGCAGGCCCCCATCGTCGACGGTGGCGATGTATCCCGACAGGCTGGCCAGTGTCCGTGCGATGTTCATCGGGCAGCACGAGACCGCGAACCACGGCGCTCGCGGGCTCGCCTGGGGGCGCGGGCTGACAGCGTCGGGAGGCAGCGCTCGGCCCCGGCTGCGCTGGTGCAACGTGTTCGCGTAGAAGAACGACTTCCCGTCGGCCGCCGGTGACGTTGCGATCACGTTGAACAGCGTCCGCTCGATCAGATCGGCGTAGCGGGGCTCTCCGGTGGCGAGCAGCAGCCGCCAGCTGAGCATGATGGACGCGACGCCCGCGCAGGTTTCGGAGTACGCCCGGTCAGACGGCAGGACGAAGTCGTCGCCGAAGGACTCGTCGGCGTGGCGCGATCCCATGCCGCCGGTGAGATAAGTACGCCGGGCGACCGTCGCCTGCCACTGCGCCTCGACGGCCTCGAGCAGAGCGTCGTCGCCGGTCTCGACCGCGACGTCGACGGCGCCGGAGGCGAGGTACAGGGCCCGGACGGCGTGCCCACGCAACACCCGGGCGTCTCGTACCGGCAGGTCGTCTTGGTAATACGCCCGGCCGAACTCGATCTCGGCAAGCCGGCCGTGTCCCCGGCGCTCGACGAAGAGGGCCGCCTGGTCGAGGTAGCGCTGCTCGCCGGTCAGCCTGGCGAGCTCGACCAGGGCCGTTTCGACGCCCGGATGGCCGCAGATGCCGTCGATTCCGCCCGGGCCGAAGCCGTCGCAGATGTGGTCGGCGACCCGGACGGCGGTAGTGATCAGGCCGTCGCGGGTGCCGTCGCCGGCTCGGGCCTGCGCCACCCCGGCCTGGATCAGGTGCCCGTAGCAGTAGAGCTCGTGGCCCCACTCGAGGTCGCTGTAGCGAGCCGGCTGGCCGGGCCGTCCGAACGCCGTGTTGAGATAGCCGTCGGACTCCTGGGCGGCCGCGATCTCGCCGGTGAGCCGGTCGACCGTCGCGTCGAGGGTGGCGTCGCCGCTGCGCGCGGTCTCCCACATCATCGCCTCGGCGAGCTTGTAGATCTCCGAGTCGCTGAACACCGGTCCACCGCGGTCGGCCGGCAGCCGACCCTCACGGGCGGCTCGGAAGTTCGCTAGCCAGCCGACGCGTTCGGCCCACCCCAGGTTGTGCTGCAGCGTCGCCGCGGCGTTGACCTCCTGACGCCGGCCCCAGAAGCCCCCGGTGATCCGTACCTCGCGGAGATCGAGTGGGCGGAGCCGGGTCTGCCGGGGCGCCACCGGACGGCCGGCGTGGGTGAACGGGACGACAGTGCTCATCGACGGACTCATCCCTTCAAGGCCCCCGACATGAAGCCCCGTACGTAGTACCGCTGCAGGAGCAGGAACAGGAACAGGCACGGGAGCGCCAGCACGACGACACCGGCCTCGGTGACCCCGAAGTCGACCGCGCCCATGGTCTGCTGCCGGATGTTGGCGACCGCGAGCGGCAAGGGGTACCGCTCGTTGTCCGTGATGAGGAACAGCGGCGCGATGAAGTCGTTCCAAGCGAAGAGGAACGCGAACAGCCCGACGGTGATCATGCCCGGCCACACTGCGTACAGCATGATCCACCGGAGAACGGCCAGCGTGCCGCAGCCGTCGACCAGTGCCGACTCCTCCAGCTCACGCGGCACGGCCTCGAACGAGATCCGCATCATGAACATGCCGAACGGCAACTGGTAGAGCGTCAGCACGATGGCGAGACCGAGCAGCGAGTTCCGCAACCCGATCTCGCCGAACAGCACCCACATCGGAATCAGGAGCGTCGCGTACGGCACCATCAGGATCGCGATGATTAGCAGGAACAACGCGTCGCGGCCCGGGAACCGGAATCGGGCGAAGGCATACCCTCCGAGGACGGACAGGGTCAGCGTGAAGAGCACAGTGAGCACCGACACGTACATGCTGTTCCACAGGTACTGCGGCAGACCGGCGTCGAAGTCCATCAGGGTCTGGTAGTTGCCGAACCCGAACCCGTCCTTCTGCGCCGTCGCCGGATCCGGAGAGACCGATGCCACCGCGGTCCATACCAGCGGGACCAGGAAGATGATGGCCAGGCCGCCGGCGAAGACGTAGTACGGGGTGCGACCGATCACGGCGTGGTGTCTCATCGGCATCTCCTAGTCCTCGACGCCGCGACGCAGGTAGCGGAACTGGGCGATGTTGATCACCAGCAAGACGACCAGGACGATCACCGACAACGCGGCGGCTGTCCCGAGGTCGAATCGTGTGAATGCCTCGCGATAGATCAGCATCACGACCGTCGTCGTCGAGTTGTCTGGCCCGCCGATGGTGAGGATGTAGAACTGGTCGAACGCCAGCAGCGACCCCGTGATCGACAGGATCAGGCACAGCGCGATCGATGGCCGCAGCAACGGCAGCGTGATATGACGGAAGGCCTGCCGCCGGTTGGCGCCGTCCACTCTGGCTGCCTCGTACACGTCACTGGGGATCGCTTGCAGGCCGACCAGCAGGATCAGCATGAAGAACCCGGCGTACTTCCAGACGATGAGCAAGACCGTCGAGAACAGCGCCATGTTGGGCGTCCCGATCCACCGGATGGGTTCGTCGATGATCCCGAGCCGCTCCAGGATCGGATCGATCGGGCCGATGGTCGGGCTGTAGAAGCCCCAGAACAGCAACGATGCCGAGGCCAGGCCGAGCGAGACCGGGAGGAAGTACGCCGTGCGCAGGAACCCGACGCCGCGCCGCCGCTCCTGGACGAGCAGGGCCATGATCATCGCCAGCACCATCAGCGCGACGACCACGATGACCGTGTACTTCAACGTGAACTCGACGGCCGGCCAGAACAACCGATCGTCGGTCGCCTCGGTGTAGTTGTCCGGGAAGTTCGAACCCTGCCGCCCCGTGAGCAGCGGCCAGTCGCTCGCCGACATCCGACCCACGAGGAGCAGCGGTAGGACGAAGAACGCCAGCACGAACGCCAGGGCCGGCGATGCGTACAGGAATCCCTTGAACGCTCGGGTCCGCCACCACCGCTGGCCGGTGCCGGCCCGGCCCCGACCGGCCGCCACCTTCTGGTCGCGCCGCAGCGCCGGGACTGTCAACCGTCCTCCCTTCGGCACGACGCTCTCCGTCCCGCGCGCGGCGGCGCGACTGTCTAGTCAGTTCTGCAGCGTCTCGGTGACCGCCTCGTTGTCTTCGTCGAGGCTGTCGCCGTCACCGAAGACGTAGTTGCGGATCAGCTCCAGCCACGGCCCCTGCGGATCGTTGATCGCCTCTCCGAACGCGAGGGCCTGCGGGGTGCGGCCCACCTTCACCAGGTCGTTGATCGTGACCAGCCGCGGGTCCTGCTTGGAGTACTTGTTGGACGCCAGGTCGGTCCGGAACACGACGTCCTTGTTCTTGGCCACGACCTCGATCTGGGCCTGGTCCGACAAGGTCCAGGAGATGAAGTTCCAGGCCTGGTCGGGGATGTCGCTCGTCGCGGCGATACCCACGGCGTCGCCACCGACGAACGTAGACTCGCCGCCGTTGACACCAGGGATGGGTGCGACGCCGACGTCCAGGTCCTTCGGCATCAGCCCGAGCGTCGTCGACGGCATCGGCATCACGCCGATGTTGCCCTCGGGGAACTTGGCGGTCCAGGTCAAGCCGGTCTCGTCCTCGGTACCCGGCGCACACGCGCCGTCGTCGTAAAGGCCCTTCCAGATGTCGTACACCTCTTGGGCCTCCGGTGAGTCAAGGAAGGACTCCGTCCCGTCCTCGTTCATGACCTCGCCGCCGCCGGCCCAGATGCTCGGCCACCATGTGAAACACATGCAGCAACCGCAGTTGCCGCCGAAGAAGGTGCCGTGGATGTCGCCGCCCAGCGCGTCGATCTGGCGGGCCTGGTCCGCGAACTCCTTGAGCGTCGTCGGTGGCGCTTCGGGGTCGAGTCCGGCCTGGCGGTAGAGGTCCTTGTTATAGAAGAGCACCGACAGGTCCATGGTGTGGGGGACGACGTACTCCTGGTCGTCGACGGTGCCGACGTCGATGTGCGACTGGGCGATGTCGTCGGCGAACGGCAGGGCGTCGATCCGGTCGGTGATGTCCATGAGAGCGCCGACGTCGACGAACTGGGGTACAAAGACCACGTCCAGGCTGACCACGTCGGGCAACTCGCCGGCGCCTGCCGCCTGGCCGACGCGGCCGAGGTACGCATCGGTGGGGAACACCGACAGATCCACCTGGTTGTCGTGCGTTGCGTTGTACTCATTGACCAGGCGCCGGGTCTGCGGCGCCGTCGCGGCCCGCGTCCACATCGTGATGGTGCTGCCATCATCGACGCCCTCGGCCAGCGCCGCCCCACCCTCGGATCCGCCGCTGCCGCCGTCGTCGCCTCCTCCACAGGCGGCCGCCCCGACCCACACCAAAGCCGCGGCGACAGCCGCACCGCGCCGCAGGCCTCTCCATCGCAGAGCGTTCGTGCGCACGCTAAACTCCTTCCACCACTGGAAGGCCGGACGGGGCTGTTAGCGCTAACAGCGAGGCCGGCTCCCCTGCTGGGGACGTCCCGAAAAGGTTTTCAGTAAAGCTAGAGCCTCCGGCATTATTCGTCAAGATCTAAGGCACAATGAGATCCCGATAAGCATTGCGGCCTTTCTTTCATGGCTGGCCGCGATCCCAGTCCTCGAGCCAGACAGAACGGCAGCGAACGATGAACCAACCGACGCGACCTCGCCGGACGACGCTTGCCGATGTCGCACGGCTCGCCGGCGTCTCGCTGTCGACCGCGTCCAAGGCGCTGAACGGGCGAACTCACGTCCGAGCCGAGACCCGGACCCGCGTACTGGAGGCGGCCCAGCAGCTGTCCTTCTCACCCAACACGCTCGCCCGCGGCCTGCTGGCCGGACGTACCGGAACGGTCGGACTGCTCACCAGCGACCTGGAGGGACGCTTCGTCATCCCGATCCTGATGGGCGCGGAGGACGCGTTCGGGGCCGGCGCCGTCAACGGATTCTTGTGCGACGCCCGGGGCGACGCGATCCGGGAGCAGCACCACGTCCAGGCACTGCTCAGCCGCAGCGTTGACGGGCTCATTGTCGTCGGCAGCCGAACCGACCCTCGCCCGTCGCTCGGACACGACCTGCCGGTGCCGGTCGTCTACACGTACGCGCCGTCCGAGGACCCGGCGGACCTGTCGATCGTCTGCGACAACGTCGGAGCCGGGCGGCTGGCCATCGAGCACCTCATCGCCTGCGGTCGGACCCGCATCGCACACATCACTGGCGACCCGGGCTACGGTGCCTCCCAGGAGCGTGCCCAAGGCGCCCTCGCCGCACTCGCGGACGCGGGTCTTCCGCTCATCGGCGAGGTACGCTTCGGCGCTTGGTCAGAGGCGTGGGGTCGAGCCGCCGCAGCCCTCCTGCTCGACAGCCATCCCGACGTCGACGCGATCTTTTGCGGCAGCGACCAGGTCGCGCGCGGAGTCATCGACACCCTGCGCGAGCAGGGTCGCACGATTCCCGACGAGATCGCCGTTATCGGCTTCGACAACTGGACCATCCTCACGACCGACGCCCGTCCGCCGCTGACCAGCATCGACATGAACCTCGAGGAGCTCGGCCGCGCGGCGGCGCAAGCACTGTTCGCGGCCCTGGACGGCGAGCCTCGCTCCGGCACCGAAGCGCTGCCGTGCCGACTGGTCATCCGCAACTCGACGATCCAGGTGGGCTAAGGCGTCACGCACCACGGCGCTTTGTCACTCCTCATGGGTTGCAGCCCATGAGAGGTGCGGTTTCCCATGAGCTCATGGGAAACCGGCACAGCCCTCACAACGCGCCGGCCAGGTGGTAGTACGCCTGGTTCCACCGCAGCTCGCGCCGAAGATCCCGCGGCGTCGACGCTGCGTCGATCGCGATCAACTCGATGCCGGCGATCTCCGCGAAGCTCTCGAGCGCCTCGTCATCGATGGCCTGCGTGAAACACGTGTGATGGGGCCCGCCCGCCATCAGCCAGCCTTCGGCCGCCGTCGCGAGACTGGGACGCGGCACCCATACGGCCCGGGCTACCGGCAGCCGGGGCAGATCGTCGTCGGGCTCCACCACGTCGACCGTGTTGGCGACCAGACGAAGCCGGGTGCCGAGGTCCATCAACCCGACCACGAGCCCCGGTCCCGGCGGAGCCGTGAAGACCAGCCGTACCGGATCGTCGCGACCCCCGATGGCTAGGGGATGGATCTCGCAGCTGGGCCGTCCGGACGCGATCGACGGACAAACCTCGAGCATGTGGGCGCCCAACACCTGCGGCTCCTCGGCGCCGAGGTTGTACGTGTAGTCCTCCATGAACGAGGTGCCACCCTCGAGCCCCGCGGCCATCACCTTCATCACGCGGACGAGTACGGCCGTCTTCCAGTCGCCCTCGGCTCCGAAGCCGTACCCCTCGGCCATCAACCGCTGCACCGCGATGCCGGGCAGCTGTCGCAGGCCCGCCAGGTCCTCGAACGTGTCGGTGAACGCATGCGCCCCGACCTCGCTCAGGAACGACCGCAGCCCGAGCTCGATCCGGGCCGCGTCACGCAAGGAGCCGTGCCGGTCGCCGCCCTTGCGCAGCTCCGGGACCAGGTCGTATTCGTCCTCGTACTCGCCGACCAGCGGGTCCACCTCGGCGTCGGCGACTTCCTCGGCCCGAGCCGCCAACTCGGTCACGCCGTAACCGTTGACCGCCACGCCCAACCGAATCTGGGCCTCGACCTTGTCTCCCTCGGTGACGGCCACCTCGCGCATGTTGTCGCCGAACCGCGCCACCCGCAGCCGCTGCGCTTCGTGCCATCCACACGCGGCGCGGGCCCAGACACCGATCCGGCGCTGCACCTCGGGGTCCTCCCAGTGACCGACGACCGTCGTACGGCGGTGCCGGAGCCGGGTCAGGAGATAGCCGAACTCGCGGTCGCCGTGCGCCGACTGGTTGAGGTTCATGAAGTCCATGTCGATCTCGGCCCACGGGAGATCGAGGTTGTGCTGGGTATGCAAGTGCAACAACGGCCGTTGCAGCGCGCTGAGCCCGGCGATCCACATCTTGGCCGGCGAGAACGTGTGCATCCAGGCGATCACCCCGACGCAGCGCTCGTCGGCGTTGGCCTCGACGCAGGCTCGACGAATCGCGTCCGGGGTCGTCAGCACCGGCTTCTGCACGACGCGTACCGAGATGGCCGGCGACTCCGCGAGCCCGGCCACGACGTGGGCCGCCTGCTCCTCGACCTTGCGGAGCACGGCCTCGCCGTAGAGGCTCTGGCTTCCGGTCAGGAACCACACGTCGAGCTCAGCGGGCTCCATGTCGTACACCTCCCCAGTCAATGAACAGAGCGGCTCAGCGCTTGAACCGGCGCTGCAGAACGGTGTGGATCGTGACGGCGACGAGGATGATCCCTCCGTAGATGAGGTTGGTGTAGTAGTCGGTCAGCCCGACGGCGACGATCCCCGCCTCGGTCCCTCCGATCATGAACGCGCCGAGGAACGTGCCCCAGATGGTCCCGCGACCGCCGAAGACGGACGTTCCGCCGACGAACACGGCGGCCAGGGTGGGTAGCAGGTAACCCTCGCCCATCGACGGGTAGAAATTGGCGACCTGAAGGCTGAGCAACACGCCGGAGAAGGCGGCCGCCATGCCGGTCAGGACGAACAAGGTGATCCGGGTACGTCGGACCGGGATGCCCATGAGCTCGGCGGCCTGCCGGTTGTCGCCGATGACGTGGGCGTTCTGCCCGAGGCGATGACGGAACATCAGGAACCAGAAACCCACCGCGACGGCGACGAACCAGACGAACTGCATCGGGATCCGGTCGAAGAGACGCCCGGTCAGGACCTCCCAGGCCGGAGTGTCGACGACATCGTCGAGCGGGCTGGCGCTTCCGTCGGTCAGCACGAGAGTCAGCCCGCGGAACAGGAACTGCGTCCCGATCGTCACCACCAGTGCTGGAATCCCGATGAGCGCGACGAAGGCGCCGTTGGTCAGGCCGGCGAGCGCCCCGATGATCAGCGCCGCCAGGATGGCCGGCTCGGCGTAGCCCGTCGCCTGCTCGACCTCGACGAAGCCGACCATGCCCAGGGCCATGACCGAGGGGAACGAAAGGTCGATATCGCCGGCGGTGATGAGCATCGTGAGCGGGAGGGCCACGATGCCGGAGTACGCGACGGTCTGGCCGTACGACACGTAGATGTTGCTGGCGAGGAACGTATCCGGCTCCAGCGTGACGAACGCCAGCCACAACAGGATGAACGCCGCCGTGATGCCGATCTGGGATGCGTACGACGTCAAGAACGTCCGCACGGTCCACCGATGCGAAAGCGTTGCCGCCACCGATTCGCGGTCTGTCGTTGCCGTCACGACGAACCTCCCGTCGCTGGCGTCCTGAGCTGGCGCGCGTCGCTGTGCCGTTCGGGTTCGGTGAACGTCCCCGTCGCGGCGACCTCGCGCATGATCCCGGTGACCTCGTCCAGCGAGTAGCGGGACGTGTGGAACTCGCCGGCGACCCGGCCACGATCGATGACCACGATCCGATCGGCGACCGAGTAGACGTGGAAGATGTTGTGGTCGATGAAGATCGCCGACTTGCCGGCATCCTTGATACCGCCGACGAAGCGAAGGAGCTTGTCGGTCTCCTCGAGGGACAGGCCCATCGTCGGCTCGTCGAGGATGATGATGTCGGCCTCGAAGTGCAAGGCCCGGACGATCGCCAGGCCCTGGCGCTCGCCGCCGGACAGGCCGGTCACCTCCGTATCCGGGGTCAGGACGGCCGAAGTGAAGCCCATCGACTCGCCCATCAGGCCAGCCGTCAGCCGGCGCATCTTGCGGACGTTGAGGAAGCCCAGCGGTCCGCTGATCGGCCGGCCCATGAAGATGTTGCGCCACATCGAGAGCTGCTCGGCCAGGGCGCGCTCCTGGAAGACCGTCTCGACTCCGAGCTTGCGGGCCCGCTGGACGGTGAGGTCTCGGACCTCTCGCCCGCGGAACCGGATCGTGCCGGCGTCCGGACGGTGGACCCCGGTCACCACCTTGATCAGGGTGGACTTGCCGGCGCCGTTGTCGCCCACGAGCCCGACCACCTCGCCCGGCGACAGGTGGAAACTCACGTCGTCCAGGACCTGGACGCCCCCGAATGACTTCGACACGTTGCGGAGCTCCACCATGGCCTGATCCGAGAGCGTGGGTCGGTAGGCGGCGGCCGGCTCCGGGTACCGGCCACCGCCCGCGGGCCCCTCACCGCCAGGCCGCTCCGCGTCATCGGGCATCAGCGAATCTGCTCCTCAACCAACGGCGCGATCACGTCGATGTTGGACTCGTCGACGAAGCCGCCACCGGTGTCGATGTGCAGGCCACTCATCTTGTACTTCTCGGTCAGGCACAGCTGGAGAACCGCCAGGTAGCCCTGCAACCACGGCTGCTGGTCGATGACCAGGTTGATGTAACCGTCCTCGATGCCCTTGACCGTCGCCGGCGACATGTCGAAGCCGGCGGCGTAGATGCTCCCGGGATCCAAACCGGCAGACCGCATGTACGTCGGGATGGTCGCGGTCAGATTGCCGTGGTCGATGACTATCGCCTTGACGTCCGGATGCTTGGAGACGTAGCCAGTGAAGGTCGAGACGCCCTGGGCCGGGTCGGCGTTGGTGGCGTCGTTGATCTCGAGGTAGTCGACCGTCATGCCGGCGTCCTCGAGCGTTTCGGTGACGCCCAGTGTCCGCTCACCACGACCGGGCTGCGACTTCAGCCCCCACACGAACACGCGATCGCCGGACTGCAGGTCGGCCCGAGCGATCGTCTCACGGGCCAGATCGGCACCGGCCTCGTAGAGGACCGCACCGACGTACCCAGTGCCCGCAGCGGCGTATTTGGCCTGCGCCTTCGGCAGCTCGGTGTTCATGACCGTCACCAAGGTCCCCTGCTGCTCGGCCTGGTCGATTAGGGGGTCGAATGCCTCATCGCCGGGATGGCCCATCACGGCGATGCCGTCCGGCTTGGTCGCCATTGCGTCGTTGAACTGGGTGATCATCTTGTTGGGATCCCAGTCGGACCACTGGTATTGGACGTTGGGGCCGAACGTCTCCTCGGCGGCCTTCGCCCCGTTGTAGACGACGGTCTCGAACGGCCCGCCCGACGTACCGCCGGGGAAGAAGACGATGTTCATGCCCTGGCAGAACTGCCCACCTTGGGCGACCGGAGCGCTCTCGCTCGAGGACTCGTCGTCGCCGTCGGTCTCGCTACAGGCCGCGAGGGTCAGCGCAAGGGCCGCCAACACCGCAGCAGACTGCCGGGCACGCATCCCGGCTTTCTCACTCATCACGCGTCCTCCTGACTGCGAGTGGCCACGCGCGCAGAGCCGTGGAGCTGCCTCGGCCCGAGAAGTCCCGGCCTGGGCGACGCTAGCTTGCAATCGACTGTATGCAATCGTATTCTCGCACGTCAAGGGACCGTCGGAGAGCGTGATTCCGGAGCGCTTGGGCAGGGTGGACGATGTCGCTGCAGGGCCTACGCGAGCAGGTCGCCGACGCCAACCGAGCCCTCGCTGCGGCGGGCCTTGTCACGATGGCGTTCGGCAACGTCAGCGGGGTCGACCGCGAGCGCGACGTACTCGTGATCAAGCCGAGTGGGATGGCCTGCGAGCAGATCCGGCCCGACAACGCCGTCGTGGTCGCGCTGCACGACGGCAAGGTGGTGGAGGGCGACCTCCGGCCCTCCTCCGACACGCCGACCCACCGCGCGCTGTACCGACGCTTTCCGACGATCGGCGGCGTCGTGCACACCCATTCCCCGTTCGCCACCGCGTGGGCGCAGGCCGGACGTAGCGTCCCCTGCCTCGGGACGACGCACGCCGACCATTTCGCCGGCGACGTCCCGGTCACCCGGCCGCTGCGATCCGAGGAGATCCTCGGCGACTACGAGGCGGAGACCGGCGAGGTCATCGTCGAGACGTTCGACCGACTAGAGCTCGACCCGCTGGCCATGCCGGGTGTCCTCGTCGTGTCTCACGGCCCCTTCACCTGGGGCCCGAACCCCGCCGAGGCGGTGGCCAACGCGACCGCGCTCGAAGCGGTTGCGGCCCTGGCGAGCCGGACCCTGGCCCTGGCGCCGGGGGCCGATCCGATCGCCGGTGCGCTCGCCACCCGGCACTTCAGTCGCAAGCACGGGCCCGATGCCTACTACGGACAGCCCGCCCCCGACGATCCGTGAGTTCTGGCCGGACGGTCCGTGAGTTCTGGCCGGACGGTCCGTGAGTTCTGGCCTGGGCGACCGGACCACAAGTCGCGGATCGCGGGGCCAGAACTCACCGATCGCCGGCCTGCGGGGCTACCGCGGGCCCGTACCGAAGTCGTACACGGTCGTCGAGTCGTACTGCTGGCCGGGCCCGAGCACCGTCGACGGGAAGTTCGGCTGGTTGGGCGAGTCCGGGAAGTGCTGCGTCTCGAGCGCGAATCCGTCGCCCTGCCGGTACGTGTGGCCGCCCGTCCCGACCAGCGTGCCGTCGAGGAAGTTGCCCGAGTAGAACTGGATCCCCGGCTCGGTGGTGTAGATGTCGAGCGTCCGGTGGCTGTTGGGCTCCCACACGTGCGCCGCCTGGATCAGCGACGTGTCGTCCGGGGCCGAGCGGTTCAGAACGAAGTTGTGGTCATAGCCCAGCCCGATCCGAAGCTGCTCGAAGTCGTCGCGGATTCGATCACCGATCGCTGTCGGCTCGGTGAAGTCGAGTGGCGTGCCGGCGACCGGGTCGATCGCCCCCGTTGGGATCAACGTCTCGTCGACCGGCGTGTAGTGGTCGGCGTTGAGCTGCAGCTCGTGATCGAGGATCGAGCTGGTGCCCTCGCCCTCGAGGTTCCAGTACGCATGATTCGTCAGGTTGGTGACGGTGGACAGATCGCTCGACTCGTTGACGACGTGATAGTCGATCTCGATCGCGTTGTCGTTGGTGAGCGTGTAGGTCACGTCGACGCCGAGTCGGGCCGGGTAGCCCTCTTCGCCGTCCGGGCTGGTGTAGTGCAACCGGAGCCCGACCTCGTCGGACGTCGCCGGGACGACGGTCGCGTCCCACACCTTGTTGTCGAAGCCGTCGATGCCCCCGTGCAGCGAGTTGGGGTCGTTGTTGATCGGCAGCTGGTACGTCTGGCCGTTGAGCTCGAACTGGCCCTCGGCGATGCGGTTGCCGTAGCGGCCGACCAAGCACCCGAAGTACGGCCCGCCCGCCGGGAACGGGCTGTTGAGCTCGACGTACTCGTCGAGGGTCTTGAATCCGAGAGTGACATTGGCGAACTGACGCCGCACGTCCGGCACCTCGACGGTCTGGAGGATGCCTCCGTAGGTCAGGATCCGCACCCGCATGCCCTGCGAGTTGGTCAGGGTGTAGCGGTCGACGCCCACTCCGTCGACCGAACCGAACGGCTCCTTCGTGATCGTGGGCGGCGCCAGGGCCTTGCCCGCTGCTGCGGTCGCCGGTCTGGATCCGGCGGATTCGGCGTCACTGGCCATGGTGAACAAGGTAGGGGCAACCGCGACGACGAACGCGCCGGCGATGGCCAAGACGATGGACGGTCTGCGGAGCCGGAAGCTGGGCAAATGCATGGAGATCACCTCGGATGAATTCGAGTGTATGCATTCGTATTCACGTGTCAATGCCCCACGCCATCCTGCTCACCTGACGAGCCAAGACACCGAAAGCACCGGATCGAGCGCCACATCGCCCGCCTCATCGAGACGTGACGCATGCACCACGGCGTCGGCTCGGCTGGTGCATCTGTCACGTCTCGAGGAGGTGCACTCTGCGACACGGCCGGGTCAATACCCGGATCTGTCGGGCCGGCGTGCTACCAACGCGAGTATGAGAACGAGTCCCGTGGACGACGGCCTCCAGCAATGCGGCGGCACCCTCGTCGTCCACGCCGACGGCGGCATGGAGTGCACCGAGCCGCACTGCGACGAGCTCGACCCGATCGGTCACCGCCTCGTGCTCGACTGCGACGACATCGACGGTGGCTGCGACTGCGAGCGGACAGCGGTCGTCGCCGCCGAGATCGCGGGGTAGCGTCGGATCCCACTGAGACGACCCATTTTGCGCAACACACCGGGCATGTTGCGCAAAATGGACCCAGTGGGGCCTAGCCGCCGAACCAGTCGGCGAGCACCGGCGCCAGCGCCTCGGGCGCGACGTCGTGAGTCTGCCCGTCGAGCGTCCGAAACTCGGCGGTCGGAAGGGTCGCGGCGACCGCCTTCGCCGCCCGCTGCAACGGCGACGGGCTGGCGCCACCAGCGAGCATGATGACCGGGATCGAGACGGCGGCCGACATCTCACGCGGCACTCGGCCGCCGGTGAGCGCGGCGTCGTCATAGGCCAGCGTCGGCGCGATCGCCTCGAAGGCGGGCCAGCTCGGCTGCGATCGCATGCCGGCGATCATCTGCTCCGGCATGCCGACGCGCTGCATGAACAGGGCCACGGCATCGCCGCGCCGACCGGCGTCAAGAAGTTCGGTCAGCTCCTTCGTGTACGCCGCGGCGGAGCCGTCGTCGCTGATCTCGGCCAGGTACGGCGGCTCGTAGATCGCCAGCCGCTGGATCCCAGGCTCGGCCGCCGCCGTCGCCAGGGCAAGCCCACCGCCGGACGAGATCGCATAGACACCCGCCGCTCCTCCGGCCGCGGCGATGACCGCCTGGAGGTCCTCGACCTCGCGGGTGAGCGAGTACGGCAGCGTGTCTCCGCTCTCACCGCGGCCGCGCCGGTCGTACGTGTAAACCGTGAAGCGATCTCGCAACGCCGCGGCGAGCGGCCGCATCGGGCCGCCGGCGCGGTGGCACATGGCACCGTCGACGAGCACCAGGGCCGGTCCGCTGCCGGAGCTCTCGTAGGCGATCGTTGTGCCGTCGGCCGATCTGATGGTGGACATGGCGTGCTCCTTAGCGGTCGTCGTCTGCTGTGAGTCGGGCGAGATAGGCGTCGAAACGATCGAGGCTGGTGGCGAACCCGGCTCGCGCCTCGGCGCTGAGGTAGGCCTCCGGCACGTTGGTCTGATGGGTGAGCACCTCGGTGCGGCCGTCGCCGAGGTCAGAGAACGTGATCGTGGTGACCATCCCGCCCTGGACCTCGGCCTCCACCCAGACCAGTCGCTCCGGCCGCCGGATCTCGACGTAGGTCGCCCGCATCGTGTACGTGCTGCCGTCGGCACCGACCATCGTGGTCTCGAACGCTCCGCCCGGTCGCAAGTCGACCACGATGCCGTCGATCGGCGTCGTCGTGCCGGCCGGGCCCCAGAAGTGCGTGAGGTGCTCCGGAGTCGTCATGCAGTCGAACAACAACTCGGGGGATGCCTGATGTATCCGCCGGTGGGTCAGCTCGCCGGTCTCGCTCATGCCCAGCCTCGCTTCGCCGCGGGCGGGCACGAGCGAGGCTCGGCTGCGTTCGTTGTTCGCTCGCTACGCTCGCTCATCGGTCCCTTTCGCGTCGCGACGCCGCAGCGTCTCGAGATGGTCCTCGAGGCGGTCGTGCCGGTCGGCCCAGAGCCGCCGGTGTCGCGCGATCCATCCGGCCGCGTCGTCGAGCCGCTCGGCCTCGAGTACGCAGGGTCTGGACGAGCCGACCCGGGTCCGCGAGATGAGATGCGCTCGCTCGAGCACCTGGACGTGCTTCGAGATCGCCTGCTGGGTCAGCGCGAACGGCTCGGTCAGCTCGTTGACCGTCGCGTCGCCCTCGGCCAGGCGCTCCAGGATCGCGCGCCGGGTGGGGTCGGCCAACGCCGAAAACACCTGGCTCAGCTCGTCGTGCATGACTGCCATGCGGGCAAGCCTAGCGACAATCAGTCAGTTGTACAACTGTGGAGTTGTGTCAGTCCGGCACCACCAGCCGATCCCGGTCGGGTACGACGATCTCCGCGGCGTCCCGATCGGGCCGCAGGCCCCGCCACACCGGGTGCCAGAGCCGACCGTCGGAGGTCCAGCGCCGAAACTCCGCCTCGCCGACGAGATCCGGCTCGACCCAGTGGGCGCGCCGGGCGTACTCCCGCGGCACCTCCTGGCCGAACGGGCTCGTCGGGCGCTCGATCGGGTCGAGCAGACTCCGCAGCCGGCGCAGCGCCGCGTCGTCGAAGCCGCTGCCGACGCGTCCGGCGTACCCGAGCCGGCCGGCCTCGTCGTAGACCCCGATCAGCAGCGACCCGAAGGAGCGGGCCCGGTTGCCCTCACCGACCGTCCAGCCGCCGATCACGACCTCCTGACGGCGCCACAGCGGCGTCTTCACCCACGTGCTGACCCGACGACCCGGCACGTACGTCGAGTCCAGCCGCTTGGAGACGACGCCCTCGAGCTCGTGTTCCTCGGCCGTCGCCAGCATGTCCGAGCCCGCGATGCCGGTGTAGTAGGGCGAGATCCGCACCGGCCCGTCGGCGATTCCGAGCTCGTCCAAGGCGGCCCGGCGCTCGACGTACGGCCGGCGCAGCAACGACTCGTCCCCGACGTGGAGCAGGTCGAACGCGAACAGCAGCACCGGGATCTCACCGACGAGCCGCGCGCCCGGCGCAAGCTCGTGCATCCGGTGCTGCATCCGCTCGAAGCTGGGTCGGCCGTCGGTAGCCAAGGCCACCAGCTCACCGTCGAGCAGCAACGGCACATCGGTCAGCTTGGACAGTCCGCCCATCTCCGGGTACGTCGACGACATGTCCCGACCACGTCGGGAGGCGACCCGTACAGCGTCCGAGCCCACCGCGACGACGGCGCGAAACCCGTCCCACTTCCATTCGTACGCCCACTCCGGACCCTCCGGGACCGTTCCCGCGGTTGCCAGCATCGGGGCGACGAGGGCCGGCGGTGACGTCATGAGGTCATCATGACGCGAGCGGGTTTGGGCGCCCCGACGGTGCGGCTAGGCCGAAGCGCTGCGGCCGGGGCGTCGCCCGTAGGACGGGGCGTGTCGGGCGGCTCGGTCGGCGGCGACGAGCGCCTGGACATCGGCACCGCGGCGCTGCGACCATGCCTCGCGAAGAGCGTCGGTGTATTCGTCGGACGAGAATGTCGATCCGGGGCCCGCGCCGGTGCGATCGGCCGGCTCCGTCGTCAGGTAGTCGGCCTGGTCGACGATCAGCTCGTCGGCGTCGGCCCAGACCCAGCGGGTCGCCGAAACGTCGAGCGCGAAAGCAGACTCGATCCGAGCGGCGTGCGCGATCGTGGCCCAATAACGGTCGAATGTCACCGGGTCGAGATTTGGCACGATCGACCAGACGGCGAGCCGGGCGTCCTCGGGCTCTTGCAGCTGCCCCATGGCCGGGTCGGGCGGGTAGGCCTCGTCGATCAGGTAGTGGATCCGACGAATCCGCTCCTCGTCGTCTCCGGACTCGCTCAACGCCTCGGCCAGGCTGGCCGCCGAGTCGTCGAGTGGGTCGAAACGCTCCATGCCAGCCAGCGTAACCAGCATCCGATCGGGTCCGCCACCGCCGCGGGTTCCTGCCGCCGCCGACCGAGTATTGGCGCGAAATACAGCCGCGGCCGCGCCCAGAGCTGTATTTCACGCCAATACTCGTGCTCGACTCAGTCGAAGGCGTACGACAGGATGACGATGTCGTTGGCCAGCGTCATCGTGTCGAGCAGCCGCAGTGTGGTCGGCGTGGTCTCGCGAAACAGCAGCTCCCCGATGCCGCCGCGGCCGATGATCTGCGGATAGACCCACAGCCGCAGCTCGTCGAGCAGTCCCGCCTCGAGCAAGGCGAACGACACGTCGCCGAAGCCGTACTGCACGATGTCCTGCCCCGGCTGCTCCTTGATCCGCCGGATCTCCTCGACGACGTCGCGGTCGAAGACGGTCGTGTTCTCCCAATCCGGATCACGCAGCGTCGACGACACCACGTACTTCTTCATGCTGTTCATCCGGTCGCTCACCGGGTCGCCGGAGCGGGTCTGCCACACCGGAGCAAAGACCTCGTACGTCCGGCGCCCCATCAAGACGGCGTCGCAGGCTTCGATCAGCTCGGTCTGGACTTTGGTGGCGGTGCCGTCGCCGGTCTTGGGCAAGGCGGGCCACAGGTGCGGCTCCTCGATGACACCGTCGAGCGAGATGTAGGTCGAGTTGATGATCTTGCGCATGACGATCTCCTATCGGTCCGACGGGGTGATGTTGGGGTTGAGGTGGAAGACGTTGTGCGGGTCGTAGGTGTCCTTCAGCGCCGTGAGCCGGGCCCGTTTCTCCGGTGGGTACGCCCGGCGCACCCCGGCCGCACCGTCGTCGCTCATCGCGTTGACATAGACACCCTTCGCGTACGGCTCGAGCGCCGCGGCCCGCCGACGGGACGTGGTCATCCGATCGGAGTCTTCGGCCGGGTCGTCCCAGCGGCTCGCGGCGATCCACTCGAACTGGACGCCCCGATGGCTGAACGCACTGTCGGCGTCGGGCACGTCCCCGATCGCGCCGCCGTAAGCCTGCAGGCTCATGCCCGGCAACATGCCGTCAGCCGGGTCACGCTCCACCATCGCGTCGATCGCGCCGTCGGACAGCTCCGGCAGGTAGTGGGCCTTCCAGTAGCGGCGGTACGAGTAACCCTCTGGGCTGTCCTCGCGAGTTTGCAGCTCGACGTACGTCATCTCATCCACCCGCTCGGCGACGGGTTCGCCGAGGGCTCGCATCGTCGGCAGCAGTCGCCGACCCTCCTCGGGGTCGCCGACCCAGACGAATCCGGCCATCGTCGTGCCGTCGGGTGCGATCGCGGCGTTGAACGTCGCGGCCCGCGGCGCGTCGGCGCTCAGGTCGCGCCAGGCCCGCAGCGCGGCGGCCGCCCGGTCGAGCGGGAAGTCGTACTCCGCGACCAGCGTCTGCGTACCGACCGGATACAGCCGGAACTCGAACTCGGTCACGATGCCGAAGTTGCCGCCTCCGCCGCGCAGTCCCCAGAACAGGTCGGGCCGCTCGGTCCGACTCGCTCGGACGACCTCCCCGTCGGCCGTGACGACCTCGTACGTCTCGACGTTGTCGCAGGTCAGGCCGTACTGTCGCGCCAGCCAGCCCATGCCGCCGCCAAGGGTCAGGCCGCCGACGCCGGTGTGCGAGACGTTGCCGGCCGTCGTGGCGAGGCCGTACTCCTGCGCCGAGATGTCGAGGTCGCCGAGCAGCGCGCCGCCCTGGACCCAGGCCAGCCGCCGCTCCGGGTCGACGCGGACGCCGCCCATCGGGGTCAGGTCGATCATGAGGCCGTCGTCGGGCACGGAGAGTCCGAGCACGCTGTGGCCGCCGCAGCGGACGCCGATCTCGAGGTCGCGCTCGCGAGCGAGCCGAACGGCGGCCACGACGTCATCGACGCTGGCGCAGCGAGCGATCAGGCGCGGGCGCCGGTCGACCATGGCGTTCCAGACGGCACGGGCGCCGTCGTATCCGGTGTCACCGGGCGACAGCAGCTGGCCGTCGAACCGGTCGGCATGGTGTGCGTTTGTGGTCATGCGAAGAGCTTCGCCGCGATTGGTCTTCGGGTTAAGGTCCATTCTGATGACGAAAACGAGGACCAATTCGGTCGGCGCCGAGCTCCTGGTCACGGTTCAGCGCGACCTGCCGACCTCGCTGCACGGCCAGATCGAGGCATCGATCCGGGACGCGATCCGGGCCGGGCGGTTGCGGCAGGGCACGGCGCTGCCGCCGACTCGTACGCTGGCCTCCGACCTCGGCGTCTCCCGCGGCGTCGTCGTCGAGGCGTACCAACAACTCGTGGCCGAGGGCTACCTCACCAGCCAGACCGGCGGCTACACCGAGGTCGCGGCCACCCCCACCGCGATTGCGGGACAACGGCGGACGGCAGCGGCCGCAAAACCGCCACCGGTCCGCGAGCGCGAGGAGATGACGCCGCGGATCAGCTTCGGGTACGGCCGGGCCGACGTGTCCAACTTCCCCCGGACGGCGTGGCTGCGATCGATCCGCCGGGTGATCACGGAGGCGCCGAGCGACCGCTTCGGCTACCTGACCGGCCGCGGTGTGCCCGAACTGCATGACGCTCTGGCCGGCTACCTCAACCGGGTCCGCTGCACCGCCGCCAACCCCGACCGGATCCAGGTCTGCAACGGATACGGCCAGGGTGTCGCCCTGGTCATTCAGGCGCTGGCCGCGGCCGGCGCGAAACGGCTCGCGGTCGAGGACCCGTCGTCCGGCGACGACGCGGTACCGGTCGCCCGGGCGGCAGGCCTCGACGTCGTCGGCGTCCAGGTCGGCGATGACGGCATCGACGTCGAGGCCCTGATCGCGACCGACGCGGATGCGGTCGTCCTGACCCCCTCACACCAGTGGCCGCTGGGCGGTGTCATGTCGGCCGACGCACGGGCCGCCGTCCTCGAGTGGGCCGAGCGCCGCGGCGCGATCGTGATCGAAGACGACTACGACGCCGAGTATCGCTACGACCGGGCTCCGATCGGCGCGATGCAGGGTCTGGCGCCGGACCACGTCGTCTACGCCGGCTCGGCGAGTAAGACACTGGCGCCCGGCCTGCGGATCGGCTGGCTGATCGTGCCCGAGCGCCTCGTCGATCCGATCGCCGATGCCAAGCTCCTGGCCGACCGCGGGTCACCGGCGATCGACCAACTGGCGTTCGCCGACTTTCTCGAACGCGGCGAGTTCGACCGGCACCTCCGTCGGATGCGACCCATCTATCGGCACCGCCGCGATGCCCTGCTCGCGGCGCTGCGCGACCGGCTCCCCGACTTCGAGCCGACCGGGATCTCGGCCGGCATCCATCTGGTCGCCTGGCTGCCGCCCGATCTCGACGAGGAGTCCGTCGTGACGGCCGCCGCCCGGCGCCGGGTACGGGTGTGCGGTGTCGGCCTCAACCGGATGGCCCCCGGCCGGGCCGGCCTCGTGTTCGGCTATTCGTCGCTCAACGAGCGCCGGATCACCGAAGGCATCGGGCTGATCGCCGACGCCGTCGCCGACGTGCGCAGCGGGCCCGACGCGCCGTCGTAACAGCCGACGTCAGGGCGTCGTGATCCCGCGGTACTTCTTCTTGTACGCCTCCCAGTCCCACGTTTCGAAGAAGTCCAACGCCGCCTGCCGACCGTTTCGGTACAGCATGTCGCGGTCGTCGTCGCTCAGACCGAAGTCGGTCGCCTGAATGGTGCCGGTGTCGACGAAGATCGTGCGGGCCTGTACGTCGGGTCGGTCGACGTACATGCGGTCATAGAAGCCCGTCATCGTCTTGACCATCGCCTTCGTCATGCTGATCGTCCCGTGGACGTTGTCCGGAGCCGCGTCCTCCGCCGCCGAGGCCCTGGCCGACAGCTTGATGCCGAACGTCGGCCACCGCGGCTCGGCCTGCTCCGGCGCGTCGAACGTGTTGACCGGGAAGTTCGACAGCATCCCGCCGTCGACGAGTACGGAGTCATGACCGTCTCCGAGGTTTGTGATCCGTACCGGCTTGAAGAAGAACGGGATCGACATGGACGCGCGTACCGCGTCGGCCACCTTCTGCTCGTCGGCCTTCCGGTGGTAGTCGGGATAGCCCCAGGGCAGCCGGAGCAGCTGCCCACGGGTGATATCGGACACCATGACGACGAGGCGATAGCGCTCGGTCGGCGGAATGAGGCCCCTCTCGTCGTGATACGGCAGATCGGCGAACGTGGACACATGGTGCTTCGCAAGCTTCTCCTGGATCCAGTCGTGCGCGTAGTTGCCGCCGTAGATGCCCTGCCGCAATATGACCGACAGCGGCTTGCCCACGATCGGGACCCGATCGAGCAGGTCTTCGTCCCGAAACTTGCGATAATCGATCTCGCGCATCATCTTCTCGAGCTCGGACGCTGTCGAGCCGGCCGCGAGAAGAGCTCCGACGATGGACCCCGCCGACGTGCCGGCGATCCGTTTGATGGTGTAGCCCCGCTCCTCAATCACGCTGTAGGCGCCGGCAAGAGCGATTCCCTTGACTCCGCCGCCTTCGAGGACGAGGTCTGCGTTGAGTTCGGGCATGGCGTACCTCCGATGCCAGGGCCGCGATGACCCATCGTCGGACGGGCCCGCCCAGCCATCCAGAGCCGAAGGACCCACGGGCGCGGGGAATTCGTCACCGTGCACCCGCTTTGCCGCGTAGCCTGCATTTCATGCCGGGATCTCGGGTCCACGTCTTCGCCGACGATGCGCTGGCCGAACGCGACGCGGTCGCCGTCGCCGACGCCATCAGGCGCGGCGAGATCAGCGCGGCAGGGGCCGTCGACGCCGCCATCGCCCGGGCCAACCGGCTCGGCGAGCACATCGACGCGGTAGCGTTTGCCGACTACGACACGGCCCGCGACCGAGCCGCTCGGGGTGCGGCCAGAGCTCCGTTCGGAGGCGTCCCGACGTTCGTCAAGGACAACATCGACGTGCGGGGGCTTCCGACCAACCATGGCACCAACGCCTACGCCGCGCGACCGGCGACGGACAACGACCCGATCGCGAGCCAGTTCCTCGCACAGGGCGTGATCGCACTCGGCAAGAGCAAGCTCCCGGAGTTCGGGTTCAACGCCAGCACGGAGTACGCCGTCGGCGACGCCACGGTCAACCCGTGGAACACCGCGTACTCGGCCGGCGCGTCGTCTGGCGGCTCGGCGGCGCTCGTCGCGTCGGGCGTCGTCCCGATCGCGCATGCCAACGACGGCGGCGGCTCGATCCGGATCCCGGCGGCCGCCTGCGGACTGGTCGGGCTCAAACCCACAAGGGGCCGGGTGCTGTCGTCCAAGACGAGCGGCTCGCTCCCGCTGAAGATCGTCTCCGACGGCGTCCTTACCCGAAGCGTCCGCGACACGGCCGCGTTCCTGGCCGCAGCGGAGCGCTATCGGCCCCACCCGAGCCTGCCGACGGTCGGTCCCGTCGAGAGCCCGGCGCGAACGCGGCTGCGGATCGGCGTCGTCCTCGACTCGCCCACCGGATATGAGACCGACGACGAGACCTGCTCCGCCGTCGACCAGACCGGCAAGCTGCTCGACGATCTTGGGCACGAGGTGTCCGACGCGGGCGCGCCGGTCTCGGAGCAGTTCGTCGACGACTTCGCGCTCTATTGGGGCCTACTGGCCTTCATGGTCTCCTCGACCGGACGCTGGGCGCTGAGCCGCGACTTCGACCGGGCTCGAATGGACAACCTGTCCCTCGGCCTGCGCCGCATGTTCGGGCGGCGCGTGGCCCAGCTGCCGTCGGCGCTCTACCGACTGCGACGCACGGCCGCGGCGTACCAACTGGCGTTCACCGACTACGACGTGATCATGTCGCCGGTCCTCAGTCACACGACTCCGCTGCTGGGGCATCTGTCGCCGCGGCAGCCGTTCGACGAGCATCTCGACCGGCTACGACGCTATGTGGGCTTCACACCGCTGAACAACGTCGCCGGAGGACCGGCGATGTCGCTGCCGCTGGGCCAGACCGCGCGCGGCCTGCCGATCGGCGTCCACTTCTCCGCGCCGATCGGTGGCGAGCGCAGGCTGCTGGAGCTGGCGTACGAAATCGAGCAAGCCCGTCCGTTTCGACGGATCACCGCCTCGTCCTGACCCGGCTCCCGCCGCGGGGATCCGTCCTCGATCTACCCGGCGGCCGACCGCGTGAGTGCTGACGACGATCCGGCCGGCTTTGGCACGAGTCGAGCACCCGGGTCGATCTCGCGGACGAACGGCTCCGGATCGAGGCCATCGGCATTGTCGACCCGGACGACCTTGCGATGGGCGTATCCGAGGGTCCGGAATGGATCGAAACCCGGCTCAGCCTCCAGTTTCCGCATCACCGCCTCGGCCGCAGGGAGGCTGTTCATGCGGTAATAGCGTGTCGCCATACCCCACGGTGCGTATCGCCGCTGCGTCGCCTCCAGTGCCACTCGGCATGCTCGCCCGGGACGTACGTCATCGAGGTTCCGGGGCGAGCTCCCGCATCAGGCCCGAGGAGATATTGCTCCCGGTGACGATTGTCGCCTGCGTCGCATCTGACAGCCGGTGTACGAGGGCGCCGGCCACACCCACCGCTCCGGCCGGCTCGACGATCATCCCGACCGCGTCTCGAATGGTCCACAACGCCTGTCGAATCTGAACCTCGCTGACCAACACGATGTCGTCGACGACGTCGCGCATCCACTCGACCGCCTCCGGTACGGGAACCCGGACCGCGATGCCGTCGGCGATCGTGGCCGCCGTGTCAGTCGCAGTGGGTTCGCCGCTTCGCCAGCTGATCGCCATCGACGGGGCGGCCTCGGCGCAGACGCCGACGATGCGAGTGCGAGGCGAGTGCGCCTTCAACCACGATCCGATGCCGCTGATCAAGGCGCCATTGCCGACCGGCACGATCACCGCGTCGAGATCGAGCGGCGCCAACTCGACGGCGATCGTGCCAGCACCCTCGGCGATCCGGGGATCCTGACCGTCCTCGACGAAGACGCGGTCGTCCTGCTCGGCGGCGTAGTCGCGGGCTCGAGCCTTGGCCGCGTCGAAGTCGTCGCCGTCGAGGACTACCTCCGCGCCGAGCTCGCGCATCCGGTCGACTTTGAGGGGATTAGCCTGCTTGGCGGCGAAGACCGTGACGCCGACGTCGCGCGCTCGACCGGCGTACGCGATCGCTTGTCCGAAATTGCCGGCCGACCCGCACACGACGTGCTGCCCCGGCGACAGGTCCCGCATGTAGTAGTCGGCCCCGCGTCCCTTGAACGAGCGGATCGGGTTGAGCGTCTCAATCTTGAGCACGAGATCCCGACCGAGCTCGCGCGACAGCGCCGCGTCGACGTACTGCGGGGTGTTGCGAAACGCCGGATCGACGACCTCGGCGGCTTCTGCGATGCGGTCGAGGGAGAGCATGCGCCCATCGTGGCAGCTCGGCTGACCTCCCACTATGCCTCGGCGGGAAGCTGATTCGCCGTGCTGTCCTCGTCGGCTAGCTGCTCCCGGACATGGGTGTCGTAGTACGCGTACGCGGCCGTCAGACCGGTGAACGGGATCAGGAAGGCGTACGTCACGCCGGCGATGATGTTGATGATCTCCAGCGGGGCATCGGATCCGAGGATCAACAGGGTGCCGAGCACAGGACCGGTGGCGATCGCGACCAGCCCGGTGACGACGATGAGCCAGGCGATCTTGATCGGCTGGCGGCCGACCAGGGAATAGCTCCGACGCAGGGTCCCGATGGCCGTCCCGGGCTCGAGCTCGGCGACCGGGATGAGCAGCGCCCATCGCCAGATCATCCAGACCGCGATCGGAAGCAGGAACACCGACAGGCTGAGTACGGCGACGGCGACGACCGCGATCGCCACCGCACCGAACAGGGGACGCGGCCGGTCGACCGCGAGTCTCATCGCGCGCCCGACGCTGATGTCGCGACCGGCGTCGATCTCGGTGACCGCCCTGATGGTCGCCGCGTGGATGATGGCGATGCCCAGGAACGTGAGGATCGTGCCGGCAGTAACGGCGATCGACACGCGATATCCGCCACTCTCGCCGCTGGCGTCGAATCCGGCCAACGACCCGGTTCGGATCAGGCCCGAGTGCAGGGCGGCGACCACGAACGACACCGGGATCGCCAGCAGCCCGATGCCGAGGAAGAGCAGCGGACGCGACAGGTACATCCGGGCCGCCGCGGCGTAGACCTGTCCCCACGCCCGCCGGTGCGCCAACCGCAGCGGGGCCGTCGGCCGCCAGTTCGTGCGGAGCGCGGCGTACGCCAGCAACCCGATGATCAGGCCGAAGAAGATCAGCACCGGCGTCGGTTCGGTGGCCAGATGTCGTAACGCGTCGGAGCCGGCCTCGACCCCATCGCAGAAGAAGCCGGTGGCTCCGGTGCCGAGGACGCCACCGGCCGGGACCGCGTAGGCCTCGTCGCGCAACCGATCCTCGACCTCGCTGATCGGACGCTGCCACATGTCCTTCTGGCTCGGCCCGGTCGGCCCGTTGTAGAACGACTCGTGGCGCTCGCCCCATCGGCCCTCGTACGCGATCCACGGATAGGCGTTGCGAGCCGCATCGGCGTCGGTCGGGATGAGCTGCACCAGAGGATCGACGTCGTGAGTCGGCCCGCGGGTGTCGTCGCAGCCGACGCCCTGCGAGGCCGAGCGACCGAGGAACAGGCCCTCGTCGTAGTAGTTCGCGTGCGAGCCGGCCGCCACATGGGTGACCGGATGCGTGTCGTCGACGATCTCGAGCTTGTCGTCCCCCCACTCCGCACTCTCGGCGCCCTCGTGCTGGCTGTAGGCGACCTGGACCGGATCCTGCTCCAGCGCCTCGGCGGCAGTCGTCGCGTCGAAGTTGAGCTGGATCCACTCCCAGTCGCCTTCGTGCTTGTTGTTGTAGTCGTTGAACGGGTAGAAGAACCAGTACTGCAGGGCCAGCTCGTCGCCTTCGGTGACGATGTGGGCGTACACGGTGGGTTCCGTACCCTCGAGCAGCAGATCCGCCCACTGCTCATAGGAACACCCGGGATCGAGCGCGTTGCCGGGGAAGTCGAGGTGGTACTCGTACAGTCCGCCGGAAAGGTCTGCGGCCGTCGGCGCGATCCTGACCAGATCGTCGTTGTTCCAAGGCCCACGCAACGCCACCGTGTCCCGGCCCATGATGGCGTCGACGTCGGTCGGTATGTACGGCTCCCCAGGCCCGCAGGGCTCCTCCTGGTTCACCAGGACCGCGACCGGTGCATAGCGGTTGGCGAGCTCGGTGCCGGGACCCGCCGCGGTGGCAGGCCCGGCGGCCGGGATGATCAGAGGCAGGAATGCGCCTCCGATCATCCCGACCAGCAGGACGCGTCTACGGCTTGCCATGAGGCCCGACCCGATTCGGGACTTCTACCGACCTATTGGCCGATCACCTCGTCCCCAGCTGCGTAGCAGCCATCAATCCAACCGCAGCCACACCCACGACAAGCTTTCGTAGCGAAGTCACGGGTCGTCCTCCATCCTCGGGCATCACGGACGACGCCCGCCATTGCGTATGAAGGCATCAGAGTTCCGATAAGTCAACAAGGGCCGGAAGTCCCTGGCGATAGAGCGCCATTCGTGCGGTGGCCCAGCAGTGACGACAAGAGCATCTGACGCAAACCGTTCGCGACCGTGTCGACGAGGCGCTCAGGCCCAGTCCGGGATGGCGATCGCGGCCGTGGCAGTCGCATGCACATCCGTACGCGGCCACCTGGTCGCGTTCGGGTCCTCGTCCTCCGCCCGACGTACCCGCCGCAGCCACTGCTTGGGCCCGCCCGCGGCGAGCTCCTCGATCGCGTAGTCCCAGCTCAGAAGATCGAATCGGTCGACTGGCCGGCCGGCCCCGTTGCTCAGGAGGGCGACGATCTGCGCCTCATCGGGTTTGAGAACTCCGGTGAGCGCATGATTCGCCGCATCCGGATCCGAACCCGCGATCCAGAAACCGCCCTCGGTGTTGCGGTGCTCGCGCAGCATCTCGACGTAGGTCTTGACGGCGACGCTGTGGGTTTGCCCGGTCTGGCTGAGGACGCCGAGCAACGGACGGTATTGCTCGGCGATCGTCGCCTCCCGCTGGTCGGTGATCGCCCGAGTGCCTCGTGCTCCTCTGGCGACCAGGACCGTGTCGGCCAGCACCAGGGCCTCCATCTGACCCCGCTGCTCGCGCACCATGACGACGCCGGCGGCCGGCGCGACCGGGTGCGACAGGTCGCAGGTGTGCTCGTGCAGGCCAACGACCTGCTTGATGGCCGTCCGGAGTGAGTCGGTCAGCGAAACCGACTCGTTTTCGGCAGCATCGAGGCACCGCATGCCGAGGTGGCGGGCAAACCAGGCGACGCCGTGGGTGCATCCGCTCGTCGATCCGGCCGGCGCGTGCTCACCGTCGACCAAGACGGCAACATTCGAGGTCGCTGCGAAGAAGTCCTCGCCTTCGCGCTCTGGCCCGGCTGGCCGGGTAGCGAAGGAGATGAACATGTCAGCTCCCCAGACGGCGGTCGTTTCGTATGGGCAGGTCTCATGTCGGGGCCGGTGGGTTGGTCGGTGCTCCGGACGAGGAGTACGAAATGTCGTTTCCCGCACCAACCCCGTGGCCCCTCGGCACGATTGGGTCGCGATGTACTGTACGCCGACGTATGCGGGATTCCGCAAGACGAAGCCACCGCCGCCTAGCTGTTGCGCAGGCTCTCCCGGGCCGCTCCCCCGATCTGCTCGAGGTGGGCTGCTTGGGGGTCGCAGCCCGTCAGGTCGCGCCGATGACGCTCATCCCGGTGGCGGGGATATCCGTGTACGCGGCGGCGATCCCGACCGACGGGAGCTGGCTCGCTCTCGTACCCCGAATCGACGTTCCCGCCGTCACGTGGGTCGTCGGACTGGCCGGGTACGTCCGCAGCCTGCGAGCGTCCCGGACGGCCGCGGTCGAGACGTGACCCCGAGCGGGGTCCGCAACTGGCGGAACCGGGCACCACCGACGGTCGCGGAACCGGTGATACGCGATGGTGCCCGGCACGCCGTCTCCCCTATACGGCCTACGGTCCGGTAGGGATTGCGCTGGGGAGCGGGCACGCTTACTGATTGAGCACGAGGAAGAGCGGGGGAGCATTGCCCGGAACGCAGGCTGCGTCCAGCACATCGTTGGTTCCCTCGGTCTCGCCGCCCCCGCCGCGGACCGTGTCTCCGATCGAGAAGTGCCCGAGCCGCGGGATGACGATCGACCGGCCATCCAAGCTGACCGTCGAGCCTGGTGGTGCCACCAGGATCCAGCGATCGAGGGCGAAGCACCCGGCCTCGTTCACCCGGAGTACGCCACCGACGAGTGCATCCATTCCTGGCCTGTCTGTGGGACCCTCGTGCCAGGTCAGCAGGCGTGGGATATCGGGAGAATTCGACTCGGATCCGAGCATCTCGTTGGTGATGGCGTCGGCTCTTGTCCGGGGCATGTCCTCGACCGCGTACACGTCTACTCCATCGTGTCGCTGGACTCCGATGACTTCGCTGATGGGATAGCCCTCCAAGGCCCAGACCTCCACCTGGTCCGGGTCTGGAGGGAAGTAAGGCCCGATCGGGTTCCTCCCAATGTCGTCACAGTCCGCGACGTCTGCCACTCCAATCTGGCTCCCTGTGGGCACGTGCTTGGCGGGGCCGATCAACCCCCAATAGACCGTCCCCTCGAAGCGCACCTGCGGAGTGCATTCAGCGGCGAGCTCGGCCGGCTGCCTCGGGTCGTCCGATTCCTCGTCTGCGCCACATCCGGCCAGCAGCAGTGCGGCCACGGCGACAGCTCGAAGCATGCGTCTCATGTCCCGCGCCCTCCGTCGATAACGCTGGGACGTTCAGCGCACTGGCCCAGGTTCCAGCGCGAGGTGCCCCGGCCACACCTGGCTCCGCACCCGGAGCCATCCGCCTCTGCCCCCTTCATGCCATCGTCGCCCGGACTCCGTTGAGCCGGTCAGGATGTCTGGCCCGCGTGTCCGTATCGGCCGCTGAAGGTGCGGCGGCGGGCCAGACACCCCGGGCTTCGGTGTGCCCGTGTTAGTGCCGGATGCGGTTGTCGGTGTCGACCATCGAGTGGAGTTCTTCGGCCAGCGCTATCGCTTCTGCAGGGCTGAGCAGGACACGGCCGGCCGTGGCCAATCCGCTCTCCGACGCGTAGGTGTGCCCGACGACGAGTTCCACGTGGCCCTGGGGTGCGAGTTCGACGGCGTTGATGCCCAGTGGAAACAGTGTGTGCTTGTTGTGCACGTTTGAGCCGTACCGCATCAGATGCACCCACTCCCGGAGTCGACGTCGGTGGGCTGGCGCTGAGGCAGAGGCCACGATGCACCCGAGAAGCGCGGACCGGGTGCCCCGACACCCTTTCGTTACTGATCGTAGTCTCTTTGCGCAGCGCGTCAACCGTCAGACTAGTGATCCTGCGAGCCGAGACACACCCACGTCCCCGGCCCTGCACCGCGTAGCTGCCGATCGTAGGTCGTAGCGCAGCGTGTCAGGGTCGAGCTTGCTGGATCACGAAGTGACGCGGTAGGCGCCCTAATGACTCGCGGAGCGAAGGCCGAAGACTGGTGCCACCTGTGGGACACCTCGCTGTGGGATGCCGCTGACCGTGTGACCCTCATGTCACCGGCATCTGCGTCTGGGCCCGAAATACAAAAGCCGACGAAAGCCACCGAACCCGCAGATGAGCGCTGACCTGCGCCGATGGTTGGAGCCGCCTGTCGGAATCGAACCGACGACCTACGCATTACGAGTGCGTCGCTCTGGCCAACTGAGCTAAGGCGGCCCGGCCCGATCGCAGCGGGCCGACCGCCGAGTGTAGCCGCCCGACCCCGAACCCGCCCAACCCGTATCGGAGCGCAGGTGGTGCCCATCCAGAGCGTAAGGGTTGAAGCGTATAATGCCCTTACAGCAGGATCGATGTCATGCACCCCAGCGAGCACGTACACCACTGGACGGCGACCTCCCGGCACTCGACGAGCGAGGGTCCGATCACGTACGAGCGTTGCCGATGCGGGCAGTGGCGAGTACGGCAGGGGACGTCGGTGCAGGTGGATCAGACGCTCGCACTTACGCCGGCGCGGTCGGCCTGACCGGCGAGGATCCACGGACCGCCCAGGCCCGTGCGCCCAGGGTGATCGACCCGTCGGTCTCGATGGGCAGTCGATCGCGCAGTTCGCTCCGGAGCCTGGAGCGGTGATCGACCGATAGCGACTTCACGTACGTCGCAGCCGGACCCTGGCCGCCAAGGAACGGCTGCCAGTAGTCGTCGAAGTCGCTGAACACCGTGGCCAACTCGATCGGTCGCACGATCACGTCGGTCAGCGACGACCTCCAGATGGCCCGCAGCGGCTCCGGTCGGCACCAGGGAAACCGCCGACCCTCGTCGAGCACCTCCGCCGCCGCATCGATCGCGACGGCCGCGTCCCAGAAGTACCGCAGCATCCCCATGCCCTCGGTGTAGTCCCAGACGTACGACGCGACGACCCCGCCCGGCGCCGCGACGCGAGCCATCTCGGCCACGGCCGCCACCGGCACGGGAACGAAGTTGAGCATCAGCCCACTGACGACGACATCGAAGCGGCCTTCCGGATACCTCAGCCGCAAGGCATCGCCGAGCTCGAACCGCGCCCGGGGATCGTCGACCTCCTCGCGGGCGGCATCGATGAACCCCAGCGAGGGGTCCACCCCGACGATCTCGGAGGGGTTCGCGACCTCGATCGCCGTCCCGACCAACGCGCCGGTGCCGCATCCGACGTCGAGCCAACGACCTCCGTGGTCGGCACGGAGCCAGGACAGGAATGCTCGACCGGCTCGTCGGCTCCAGCGGCCCATGAACCTCTCGTACGCATCCCCGCGCTGCCACGCGTCTGGCGTCACGGCCATCGTCGCTCCATCCTGTCATCAGGCGTGTAAACCGTTCGGTGGTGCCATCTTGTCTCTAGGGACAGGAGGTCCCGTGCTCCAAGATGATGCGGCGTTTACCGAGTTCGTAGCGACTCGCTCGGTGTCCCTGCTGCGCACGGCCTACCTGCTGACCGGCGATCGCCACCTGGCCGAGGACCTGCTGCAGACCGCGCTGATCCGGGCGTATCCCCTCTGGGGCGGCGTCCGCGAACCTCGGGCAGCGGAGTCGTACGTCCGGACGGCGATGGTGCGTACGCTGATCAGCTGGCGCCAGCGGCACGCGTGGAGCCGCGAACGCGTCTCGGCTGATCCGCCCGATGTCGAAACGCCGGCCGACGGGGACAACGTCGACGCACGCGTACGACTGTGGCCGATCGTCTTGGCGCTGCCGCCGCGGCAACGCGCCGTGATCGTGCTCCGCTACTACGAGGACCTCACCGAATCACAGACGGCGGAGGTCCTCGGCTGCTCCATCGGCGCGATCAAGAGCCACAACGCTCGGGCGCTGCGAACGTTGCGAGCGCGCCTGGACACCACCGCCGACGCGAGGAGGCCGACGTGAGCACTCCCCTCGAAGACCGGCTGCGTGCCGAACTGAGCGAGGAGGCCGGCGACCTGGAGATGTCGGCCGAGTTCGTGATCGCGGCCATCGCCGACGTACGAGCCCGACGGCAGCGCCGCCAGAAGCGTGCCGTGGTCGCCGTACTCGCCATGGCCGTGGGGGCTGCGATCGCCGTCACCACGATCGGAACCGACGAGGCTGTCGACGAGGACACCCCCACGATCAACGAGCCGCTGCCGCCGCTGCCCGAGCCGCCAGAGCTGAACCCCGAGAGTCTGCAGAAGGCGCCGACCGCATCGGAAGTGTCCACCCTCCGGTGGCGCGACACCGAACTGCCGCGCACCTTGCCGACCGACATCGCAACCGCGCCGCCCCTGTCACGCGACCCGATCGACCATGCGCTGGCGCTGATCGGAGGCACCGGCGCGGCCGTCGGAGTTGTGGGCGAAGACGGCCGGCTTCGCCGCTTGGACGATGTCGCATTGGAGCCGACCCGAGACCCCGCCGGCTACGGGGCCAGCCCGGTCCAGCACGGGGCACTGACGTCGGACGGCCGCCTTGCGGCGTTCCCCCAACCGAATGCGGTGGTGGTCGTCAACCTCGCAAGCGGAGACGCACAGCGGTTCGACGTGCCCGGCACCAACACCCGAGTCGCCTGGAGTCCCGACCAGCGGCAGATCCTCGTCGGACGCGAGGGTGGACCGAGCAGCGTCCTCGACATGACCGACGGCTCGGTCGAGGCCGTGCCGTACGACGCGTACAACGCGGCGTACGCACCGGACGGGACCGTCGTCGAGATCACCGAGACGCCGGACGGGCCGTCGGTGAGCGATCTGGTGCACTGGCGAGATACCGGCTCGGCGAGAAGGCTGCCGCTGTCGGTGTGGATCGGCAGTATCTCGTCGCCAAGCGCGACGGGTAGCCAGCTTCTCGTTGCCGCATCGGGCGACCAGATCGTCCGTACGGTCGCCCGCTACGACATCGGTTGGATCGTCCTCGACATCGAGACGGGCCAGCCGATCGCCATGCTCGGCGGTGGGACCGTCCCGTACAGCGACTGGCTGTTCGGCCCGATCGGCTGGCTCGACGACGACACCGCGATCGTCGATGCCCACGGCTACCTGCTCGCATGGACTCCTGATACCGGGGTCGTCGAGCGGGTCAGCGAGGGATCCCGCTACTACATGTCGCTGGCCATGGACGCTCTCAAGTGACTGCCGCGGCCGACGCTCTCGACTGACGACAGCGACCCCGCCTACTAGGGTCAGGAGCTGACCCGCATTCGACGTGAGCAGCACTCCAGGAGGAGCCATGGCCACTCGCGACCTCCCGCCCTTCCGCGCCGATCACGTCGGGAGCCTGCTTCGACCACCACAGCTCAAGCAGGCCCGTGAACAATTCGCCGCGGGACAGATCGCGGCCGACGAGCTGCGCACGATCGAGGACGAGGCGATCCGCGACGTGATCGCCATGCAGGAAGAGGTCGGCTTGCAGACCGCAACCGACGGCGAGTTTCGCCGCGCCTCGTGGCACATGGACTTCATCTACGCACTCGACGGGATCAGCAAGGCACCCGGTGACCTCAGCGTGCAGTTCCGCAACGAGGAGGGGACCATCGAGTTCACTCCGGCCGCGCTGCAGGTCGACGGCAAGCTCGGCGTGTCGGAGCCGATCTTCGGCGACGCCTTCGACTTCGTACGGAGCAACGCGACTACGGCCACCCCCAAGCTGACCATCCCGTCGCCGAGCATGGTCCATTATCGCGGCGGTGCGGCCGCGATCGATCCGGCCGTGTACGGCGACATCGACGAGTTTTGGGCCGACCTAACCGCCGCGTACGCCGGCCAGGTGCGCAAGGTACACGCCCGCGGCTGCACGTACCTGCAGTTCGACGACACCAGCCTGGCCTACCTCAACGATCCGAAGCAGCGGCGGATGATGACCGAGCGCGGCGAGGACGCCGAGCATCTGCACGAGACGTACATCCGCCACCTCAACGAGGTCCTCGCCCAGCGTCCGGACGGCATCCGGATCACGACCCACATGTGCCGCGGCAACTTCCAGTCGTCCTGGGCGTCGGAGGGGTCGTACGACTTCGTGGCCGAGGCACTGTTCGGCGAACTCGCCGTCGACGGGTTCTTTCTCGAGTACGACGACGCCCGCTCCGGAGGATTCGAGCCGCTGCGCTTCGTACCCAAGGACAAGCTGGTTGTGCTCGGCCTGGTGACGACGAAAAAGGGTCACCTGGAGTCCAAGGACGAGCTCAAGCGCCGCATCGACGAGGCTTCCCGCTATGTCGACCTCGACCAGCTGTGCCTGTCACCTCAGTGCGGCTTCTCCTCGACCGTCGAGGGCAACCTGCTCTCGTACGACGAGGAGATCGCGAAGCTGCAGCTCATCGTCGAGACCGCCGACGAGGTGTGGGGCTGACGTACGTCGGGTTCGTCGCGGACTCGATGCTTGATTCCAGGGGTTCGTGATCGGCGGTCGTCGTCGACACGTGAGGGATGCACCACGGGCGTCGGTGTCGTGGTGCAGCCATCACGTCGCGGTGGAGGGGTCGGCGGCGAGGGCCGCAGGGTGGGCTCGGGTCGGAGATGCCGGTTTCGCGCTCGCCTCCCTCCAGTACGTGCGCCGCATGCCCGACATATCGCCCACGAGGCCACACGTACTGGAGGGAGGCGAGAACGAGTCGGGACCAAACCGGACAGCGGTCGCTCGGTGCCGCCGATCAACACCGCCGCCGCCCCCGCCGAACGTCGGACACCGCCGGGGCCGGCCCACAGATCGACCCCTCGGAACCTCCCGCCTAGCGCGCGGCCGGCGCCATCTCGAGCTCGCCGAACGCGCAACCCCACTGCCGATCGGCAAACGCCAACGCCTCGATGTGCAGGTCGGCGAGCCGGTCACCCGGTCGCAGCGCGCCGTCGGCCGGGGTGAAGCGGACGAAGGTGCCACCGGTCACCGATTCGCCGGCCATCATGGTGCCGATCCGCGGTGCGCGGTCGACGGCCGGGGCGAGCTGTCCGTCGACCCGAGCCAGCTCGACGATGGCCGTCTCACCTTCCCACGGCTGGTCACACATCCCGATCGCCTGGGCAAAACGCGAGTCGTCGGCGGTCTCCACCACCAGTCGTTCGAGGGCCGCCGCATCGATCCCCGCGGGGCGCCCGGCGGCCACGTTGAGCTGGAGCAATTCCATCGGCACCTGCGGCAACCCACGCGCCAGCGTCGCCAGGCCGCCGGTGTATCGCGGGTTGAGCTCGGTCGGCCGGAAGCCGTCGGCCGTCAGAACGCCGTCGATGCCGAATCCGCCGCGATAGCCGACCCGCTCGTCGAGCAGTGCTCCCACCCGACGGACCAGGTCGCGCATCTCGTCGCGGTCGGCGCCGGACGGATCCCACCATGTCGCCATGCCGCCGAGCCGAAAGGTCCGGGTCGGGCCGTGCCGCAAGATGACGAGCTCGACCGGCCGAAACGCCGCCACATCGTCGTCGAGCACGAAACCGTGGATGCTGCACGGCACCCCTTCGAGGAACGGCATCACCCGAACCCGGTCGCAGTGCTCGACGAAAAACTCGTACGCCAGGTCGGCGTCGGCGTCGGAGCGGATCCACCGTACGTAGTCGCCACCGCCGTTGAGGCCCTCGCGAGTGTCACCCGCCCAGACAACGCCGGTGTCGCCGGCGAGCTCGTCGGCCGCCGCCACCAGCGCGCCCGGCTCGACCGGCACGATCCGCATCGGTGCCCGCGGCACTCCGGCGGCATCCCAGATCTCGTCGCACAGGAGCTTGTCCTCGATTCGTGCCCATGCCTTCGGCCGGCCGCCGAGCACCTGCCGGCCGAGCAACTCGCCATGCCCGCCGAACGGCGGGAGCCACCACACCGCGCGTCGATCGGGATCGTATTCGTCGACCCGGCGTACGACGTCGGTCGGCGGCTCCTCGGCGAGCCGGGCCGTGGTCCGTACCTCGTCGGACATCGACGACGCGCTGCCCAGGTCGAGCATGTGGATCTCGGCGTCCTCGGCCCTTGGCAGCGGCCCGGTGCCCGTGCCGCGCGCGATCAGCAGCGGACGCTCGGCTCCCCACTCCTTGAGGTGCTCGACGTCGACTGTCATGCCGGCGAGGATCTTGAACGCGACGATGACGGGGCGGCCGCGAAATGGCTCGGCCAGCTGCTTCGTCCACGCGTCCAGATCAACGGTCATGAACGGACGCTAGTCGAGGACGCAGGTCAGACGCACACGCATATTCCGCTTCAGCCCGGCACCCGCACTGAGCCGCGTTTCTATTCGGGTCTGGGGTCGTCGAGCGTCTCGTCGGCGGCCATGGCCTGGTGGTGGCCATCGCCGGTGTTGACCCTGCTCAGCCTGGTTTGGGCCAGCGGAAGGGTTCTTGTGTTGCCGGAGAACACTCGCGATGTCGAGGGAGGAAGTGGCGAAGCGGCTCAGCAGGACAGCCCGTCCTCGGGCACGTCGCCGTCGACGAAATAGCGGTCGAGTGCGTTGTCGACGCAGGCGTTGCCCACGTGGTAGCCGGTGTGGCCGTCGCCGTCGCGGCTCACCAAGACACCGGACTTCAGCTCCGACGCGAGCGACTCGGCCCAGTGGTATGGGGTCGCGGGGTCGCGGGTCGTGCCGACGACGACGATCGGCGGAGCACCGGCGCCATCGATGGTTGGCGCCGGCGCCGACGGCTTCAACGGCCACTCGGAGCAGCTCAGCATGGTCCAGGCGAACACCCGCCCGAACACCGGCGACGCCTTCTCGTACCTGGGCACGGACCGTCGGATCTGATCGTTGGACAGCCGGGCCGGACGGTCGAGGCAGTTGACGGCGTTGATCACCTGCGCCGAGTTGTCGCTGTATCCGCTCGGCGTCCGACTGAGATAGGTGTCGGCGAATCTGAGCAGGACCGAGCCGTCGCCGTCGAACGCGGCCGTAAGCCCTTGCGTCAGCAGCGGCCAATAGTCCCGGCTGTACAGCGGGAGTGCGATGCCGTAGAACCCGAGCGCCTCGGTCAAGGGCCGGTCCGGGTCGTCGGTGTCGAGCGGATCCTGGTCGAGGTCGTCGAGGAACGACCGGATCTGGTCCATCGCCGTATCGCGATCGGACCCCAGCGGGCATGTCCCGCTGGCGATGCAGTCGTCGACGTACGCCTCGAGCGCGGTCTGGAAGCCGGCCGCCTGCTGGATGTTGATCTGCTCCGCCGACAGCTTGGGGTCGATGGCTCCGTCGAGCACCATCCGCCCTACTCGGTCCGGGAACAGCTCGGCGTACGTCGCGCCGATGTAGGTGCCGTAGGACGCGCCGTAATACGTCAGCTTTTGATCGCCCACGGCGGACCGCAGGATGTCGAGGTCACGGGCCACCTCGACCGTGGATACGTGCGATGCCAGCTCCCCCTCGTCGGCACACGCCTCCCCGAGACCCGTCACGAGGTCGCGCGCCTGTCCCTCCTCGTGGGCGGTGTCCGGGTCCGGATCAAACGACACGAGTTCGTCGAGCTCGTCGTCGTTCAGGCAGACCAGCGGATCGCTCTCGCCTACTCCGCGCGGGTCGAACCCGACGACGTCGTAGCGGCTGCGCATCTGCTCGCTCAACTCGGACGCGATCGTGTCGACGTAGTCCACGCCGGAGCCGCCGGGACCGCCGGGATTGATGAACAGGGTGCCGAGCGGATGGCCCGTGGCCGGCGCCCGCTTCAGCTCGAGCTCGACGGTGGCGCCCGAGGGGTTGGCGTAGTCGACCGGAACCTCCACCGAGCCGCATTCGAAGTCGCCGCAGTCGGCCCAGTCGAGCGGCTGACTCTCGAAGTCGGCGAGGGACCTGAACCCCGACGGCCGCTGGGATGCAGTCGTGCAGTCGGCCTGGCCCGGCTCGCGGCATACCTCCTGGGAGGTCGGTGTATCCGTCGGGGCGTCGTCGCTCTCGGAGTCGTCGCCGCCGCCACAGGCGGAGCCCAACACGGCGACCGCGGCGATGACCGCCAGCCCCCGTCTGGCGGTATTCACGATGTGGTCTCCTGCTCGTCTCCGTCGGATGAGACATGCCGTTGCTCGTACGCCTGGCGCGGCGCGCACACCGACGCGCGGGTGCATTGGCAGGTGCGGCCCGATGCCGACAGCCGCACCACGACGCTGTCGGAGGGGACATTGTGGCCCACGACGGTGCCAGGGCCGTCGGGCGAGTCGACCTCTTCGCCGACGGCGGGGGCGGTACGGGCGAATTCGGCGTAGAGCGGGTGCTCGTACTTGAGACAACACATCAGCCGGCCGCAGGCGCCGGAGATCCGTAGCGGGTTGACCGGCAGGTCCTGGTCCTTGGCCATCCGGACCGTCACCGGCTCGAAGTCTCGCAAGAATGTCGCACAGCACAGCTCGCGGCCACACGGACCGATGCCGCCCTGGACGCGGGCCTGATCTCGATCGCCGAGCTGCCGCAGGTCGATCCGGGCGTTGAGAGCCGAGGCGAGATCGCGGACGAGGCCGCGGAAGTCGACCCGCTCCGGAGCGCTGAAATAGATCGTGACGAGCCGGTCGATGTCGGCCCGGTGCTCGGTGTAGTCGACGCCGACGACTCGCATCGGCAGCCCGTGCTCACGAATGAGGCGCTTCGCGGTCTGCTTCGCCTCGGCCCGAAAGGCCCGGTTGGCGTCATCGCGAGCGAGATCGTCGCCGTTGGCGAGGCCCTCGCACACGGGCAGACCGTCGACGTCCTCGCTGACCCACTGCGGCGGCCAGACGCACTCGGCGACCTCCGGGCCGTCATCGGTGGGCACCAGGACCTTGTCGCCGATCTGCGGGGTGAGGCCGCCGGGATCGAGGTAGTGCAGCCGGCCATACCGGGTGAATGACACCGCCATGACCATGCTCACGGCGTCCACTTTAAGCGGTCCGCCCCTCCCGCTGAGAAGCTGCTGTTTCATCAGCCGTTCGCGTCGATACTGCGCCTCTTCACGGATTGACGGTGACGACCCGCAATCTCGTCGCGAAAGGGGTGTTCGCTACTCCGGCATGCCGGCGTCGACCCATCGGCCGACCAGCGCGGTCTGCTCCCCCGGCCACGGCTCGTCGCACGGCATCGACCCGTCCTCGATCCGGGCGACGATGTCGACGGCGTGCTCGCGTACGTCGTCGTAGTCCCACAGATCGAACGCGAACATCATCGACTTGCGGTCGCGCTCTCGGAACAGGGGCTTGATATGCGTCTCGAAGCTCACCGGCTCGCTCGGGCCAGGTATCGCATCCGACATGTGCTCGTCCTCCTCGACAGATGTCCCTGTGCGACTCCGAGGCAGCGTATCGGGCCGAGGCGATGCCGGTTTGGGAGTGTTCGTCCGCGGCCTGAGAATCTCACATGGTGAGTACTGCGAGGACCGGCGTCAGATTGCCTTGCCCTGGTCGGTCTGCCAGATGCGCGTGCCGTCGTCGCGCTTCGGCAGCGCCATGCCGATCACCGTGAGGGTGCCGAGGACCAAGACGACGACACCGACGATCCAGACCCATCGAGTGTCGACGGCGACGCCGACGCCGACCGTCAACACGCCCACCAGGGCGATGAGAAGTCCGATGAAGAACTCGGTGCGCGGGCGAATCCGAGATGGCAGTTGCACCATGACCGTCCCCTCTCTCGTACAACGAGTCTAGACCGCTGCCGGGGGGTCAGACCCGAAGCTGGATCATCAGCGCTTCGAGCGCCAAGAGTGGGGCGGCGTTGGCCTCGAGCGCCTCGCGGCAGGTGAGGATCGCCTCGATCCGACCGAGCGTCCGCTCCGGCGTGCCCTTGTGCGCCAGTCCGACGACGTCGGCGCGGACGTCGTCGTTGACGAGTCCGCTCCCGGCGTCGAGTTGGATCACCAAGACGTCGCGGTAAAACGACAGCAGGTCAAGCAGCGCGCCGTCGATACTGTCGCGCACCACCCGCTTCTTGCGCCGCTCCTGGTCCTTCTTGAGGGTGGACAGCGCCCCGCTGTAGCCGCGTACGCGACGGCCGCTCGATCCTTCGGCAACGCCGTAGACCGACTCGAGTCCCGTCCGCTCCCGCTCGTCGAGCCGGGTGGCGACGGCGGCGCCTTCGGCCTCGGCCGTCGTGTGCAGGCCGGCGGCCGCGTCGAGGCAGGAGCCGAGGTCGATCAGGGACGACGGCAGTCCGATGATCTCGCGCCGACGGGCCCGAGCGTCTTCGTCGGTGGCGAGCCGACGAGACCGGCCGATATGGCCCTGACCGGCTCGGGCGGCCGACCAGGCCAGCTCCTCGGGGACGCCTTCGGATTCGATGAGAAGACGCGCGACGTCCTCGGTCGGCGGTGTCCGCAAGACGACGTGGCGACAACGTGACCGGATCGTCGGGAGCACGTCTTCCGGCGTCGGCGCGCACAGCATCCACACCGTGCGTGTGGCCGGCTCCTCCAGGCTCTTGAGCAGTGCGTCTGCGGCATCCTCGGTGAGTCGGTCGGCGTCTTCGACGACGATGACCTGCCAGCGGCCCGATCCGGGTGCGAGCGCGGCGTCGCGTACGAGCTCACGCACCTGGTCGACGCCGATCGACAGACCCTCGGTCGCGACCAGAGTCACGTCGGGATGGGCCCCGGACAGTGCGGTCCGGCAGGCGTTGCAGGCCCCGCAGCCGCCACGTTCGCACTGCAAGCCGGCCGCGAACGCCCGAGCCGCGTTGGACCGACCCGACCCCGGCGGCCCGGTGAACAGCCAGGCGTGGGTCATGCCGATGCCGGCACAGCCCTCGATTCGGTCCTGCGCCGCTGCGACGGCCTCCCGGAGCACGTCGACCAGCGGCGCCTGACCGACCAGGTCGCCCCACACGGAGTTGTCAGGCACTATTTGCCCTCCGGGGCCATATGTGCCTGACAAGTCCGTGGTCATGAGGCGTTGCCTTCCGTACGCCGGATGCCGCCGAGCAGCGGCTCCATTCGGGTCCGGATCGCCGTGGCGATCGCGTCGGCATCGTCGGCGCCGTCGACGACGACGTAGTGATCAGGGTCGGCCGCGGCCAGATCGAGAAACGACGACCGCACCCGCTCGTGAAACGCCAACGGCTCCGACTCGAGCCGGTCGCGGCCGTCGAACCGCCGGTATCCGACGGCCGGGTCGACATCGAGCAGCACGGTGAGATTGGGTCGCAGGTTGTGCGTCGCCCACCGGGTCACGCGCTCCAACTCGGCGTGGGTCAGCGACCGACCGGCACCCTGATAGGCGAGCGCGGAGTCGACGTAGCGGTCGGTGACGACGATCGCACCGCGCTCGAGCGCCGGGATGACGACGGTGTCGACGTGCTCGGCCTTGTCGGCGGCGTAGATCAGCGCCTCGGTACGCGGCGACAGGACACCGGTCTCGGGACTCAAGACGATGCTCCGCAGCGTCGCGCCGACGTTGGTGTCGCCGGGCTCGTGGGTCAGCACCACGTCGTACCCCTCGGCGCGCAACGTCTCGGCCAACCGTTCGGCCTGGGTCGACTTGCCGGAGCCCTCGCCGCCCTCGAACGCGACGAACACGCCCGACTCGCTCCACCACGGACTGCCGACGGGGCCGACGGTCCCCCACATCTGTTCGCGCAACGACTCTCCCGACCGGTCATCCATCTGCAGATAGGCCGTCACCCCGACCGCGATCGCGACGACGGCCCCGATGGCGAAGGTGAACTGTGCCCCACTGTAGGTGAGGCCGACGTCGTCGGTGATCTGGAACCGGTGCGCGCCGATGAGGGCGGCGACCGCCGGCGCGATGACGAGTACGGCCGCGAGCGTCAGTCGGGTCGCGGACTGTACGAAGGCGAACGTACGGCCGCGCAGCGCCGCCCGTACTTCGAGTCCGAGCAGCGTGTACCCGGTGATCCAGGCGACTCCCCCGCAGCCCCCGAGCAGCACGGCCAGCACGGCGGCCAGGACCAGATCGCCGATGAACGACACGAGCCCGAGCGTGAGTCCGGCGGCGACGATGGCCAACCCGAACAGGCGCCGCCGCGACACCGACGGAAACAGCCGCGGGCCCCGCCACATGCCGGCTCCGAGCCCGAGGAACACGGCGGCGAAGAGCACACCGTATCCGGGGTCGTCGGCCCCCAGATCGCCGACGTACACCCTCGCCAACGCGATCACGATGCCGCCGGCCGCGAAGGCGCCGACGATGCCGACGACCAGGCCGCGCACGATCGGTGTCTGGGCGACATAGCGCCAGCCGTCGGCGATGGCCCGCCAGACGTTGGCCTCCTCGGGGTGGATCCGGCCGGCCTGCATCGGAAGGTCGTGCAGCGTACGAGCGACCAACGCCGCCACCGCCACGAGAGCGGCGTTGACGTACATCGGCAGCGCCACCGGATCGCCCTCGAACCATCCAGCCGTCGCGTCGATCGCCTCGCCGACAGTCGAGAGCGCCGCGAATACCGCCGCCGCCGGCAGCGCCGAGCCGTAGGTGGTCGCGAGGTTGAGTCGGTTGGCGTCGGCCAGCCGGTGGGCCGGCACGAGGTCGGGTATCACCGCGTCTTTGGTCGGCAGCCAGACGACGTTGATCGCCTCGACGAGCAGTGTCGCCACGAGCAGCCACTCCAGGGTCGCGACGACCGGGATCGAGACGAAGAGCGCCGCCCGCGCGACCAGACCGATCACGAGGGTGAGCCGCCGGTCGAG
>JBKOYM010000094.1:0-19980 GCA_046725375.1 Actinomycetota bacterium | reverse complement strand
GATCCGTACGACGTGCTGGTCCCCGAGAACCGCTTCATCGCCACGGAGACTTCCCATCGGATTCCCCTTGCGCGCTGTGGATGCGGGACCTACGGATGCGGCGTGACCGACGTGAGCATCCTGCGGGACGAAGATGTCGTGCACTGGGACTGGCACGAGGAAGTCCCGATGAACCGCGGCGTCACGTTCCAAGCTTCTGAGTATGACGCCGAGGTCGCTCGCCTAGCGAGCGACCTGTCATGGGAGACGCCAGAGCGGACGGCTGGCCGTCTCGTCCTTGAAGACGCCGACCCCGCGCTTCTTGCAAGGAACCACCTCGAGTTTGGGTGGGTTGCAAACGACTACCGCGATCCCACCCTGTTCTGCGTGTGCCTGACGCATGCCAAGAGCCACCAGATCTTTCTGTACACGCCGTGGGGTGGCCGCAGTCCACAAGAACTCGCAAGCGACGTGGTCCGAAAGCTGTCGAAACGACCGACGTCGTGGGACGCCGAGTGGCACTCGATGAAGCCAGGCGGATCGAAGCCGGCCATCGCTGGTCGCCGCTGGCGGCCACATCCGATGCTGTGAAGCGAAGCGCCCTGAGCTCGGCAGATCCGTGCGTTACTGACGCGCACCGCCGCGTCCCGGCCAGTCTCGTAAGACGTTCCCCAACGGACATCGGCCTCACCGACGGCATCCGGGCCTGTGGAGATAGCAGGTGGGCCCTGGATGAACCTCGGCAGCGTGCGTGTTGCTCAGTTCTCCCAGGCGCCTTCATTGGCGATGCCGTCGGGATAGGTGATGTAGCCGAGCGACTCGGCGACGACAGTGCAGGTGCCGGCGGAGGCCGTGCAGACGAGCAAATCGTGAGGGTCGGGGTCGGGACTGCTGGTGTGGATGTTGATGGTGTCGGCGACGTACCGGTCGTTGTCCAGCCACTGCAGCGTCGCTTGGGGTAGCGGATGGGCATCGCGTGGAGTGATGTCCTGCTGAGTGGCCCGGTCGAAGAGCCAGATGGGGCTGGCGACGTAGGTGGCGTCCGGGGAGAGCTGGTCTTCCTCTTCGCCGATGACCTTGTTGAAGACGGGCTGTTCAGCCTTGGGGTTTCGGCTGACGACGCTCGAGGTCGAGCCGTTGGGGTCCTCCCAGAGCAGGTAGCCGTTGGCGACGTCACCCAGCTGATCGCTTGGGTTAGTGCGCGTGATCGTCGTCTTGGTCTGGGTCGTCAGGTCCCAGACGTCGACCCCGTCGCTGCCCTCCACGTACGCGAGGTCGCCGTCGATGGCCGCCATGTCGCGTGCGGCTTCGGCACCCGCCGGTACCGGTTCTCGGAGCACCTCGGCGCGGTTGGCGGTGTCGTAGACGACGGCATTGCCACCGTCGATCCAGCCGACGTATGGCCCGGTGTCGTCGGCCGCCAGTACGAGATCGCCGGTGAATCCTCCGGTGTGGCCGATCTGTTCGAGGCCGCGGCCGTCGGTGAAGTTGACCGCGAGGTCTGCATCGACGAACACGAAACCGGCGTCGGTCGGGACCAAAGCCATGACCTTGTGTGGCCCGACGTCGATGGTTTGGTCGCCGTAGTGGATCGTGGACTCTTCGGCGTAGGTGACGCGGCCCTGCGTGAACGACTCGATGGGCGAGGACGCGATGCCGCTGTCATTGGATGACGACGCAATGCCGCTGCCTGCACTGTCGTCCCCGCCGAGCTGCGTCACGCCGACCGCGACGATGGCGGCCGTCGCGGCCGCGACCGCTGCCGCGGCGAGCCACCCCCGCCGATTCCGGCGGCGTGGTTCGCGTGTGAGTACGCGGCTGATGATCGGCGCGGCCGGCGGCGCGTCCTGCGCCCGCCGATCCAATGTCGATCGGATGCGCTCGTCAAACTGGTTCATGCTCGCCCCTCAGGAGGAGATGTTGGGGTTGTGTCGTCTGCGAGTTCGGGCTGCGTTCGCAACCGGGCGATCGCCCGGGCCGCCAGGCTTCGTACGGTTCCGACGGGAGACCCGAGCAGGTCGGCGATGTCGGCGTCCGGCAGGTCCTCGTAGTAGCGGAGGACGAGCACGGTCCGCTGCCGGGCCGGCAGCTGCTGGATCGCCCTCCACGTCAGGTCCCGGTCCGCGAACGTCTCCTGCACGTCGGTGGCGGACTGCCTTTGTGGGAGATGGTCGGGCTGAATAACCAGCTCGGTCGAGGAGAGTCGGCGGCGCCAGGACAGGTGCTGGTTGATGACGACGCGGCGTGCGTAGGCTTCGGGACTTGCGATCCGGGCCACCTTCTCCCACCGTCGGTGACAACGCAGGAGTGCTTCCTGGACCAGGTCCTCGGCAGTGTGTGCGTCTCCGCACAGCAGGTAGGCCAGCCGAAGTAGCCCTTCCGTGCGGAGGCTGACGAACTGGTCGAAGTCGGTCTCGGTCATGGTCCTCCGCCCCTATCTATAAGACGCGCTCAGAGACTCGATCCACTGCACATCCCGACAACATTTCTGGTATTCCGCTCGCGGCGGGCGCTCGAGAGCGAAGTTGACAGGACACTCGGGGCCTGGAAGGCCGGCACAGCCGCCTGACCGGCGCGGCCAACCACCCCGTCATGCACGGCGTCAGGGGACGCCGCACGAGCACCCGTCGAGACCGGGTCGGCTGTCTAGGAGTGCCAATACGCCGTGTCAGCTGTTTACGTAGACGTCAACGTTATCGGGGGCCATGCACGAGGCAGGCCTTGAAGAACCACCGCCGAGGCTCCGGCAGATTGTAGATACGCTGACAACTTTGCCCGCCGGGCCCATTCGTCGTGTTGTTCAGCGAGGACGGCGCCGACGACGCGGATGATGGTGGGGCTTAGTCCTGACCGCGGTGGACGAGGCGGAGTGGATTGGTCGCGCATGCTCATCCACCATTCGGTGCCCGCCATGCGGACCGTGGAGCTAGGCGAACCCGAACAGCGGCGGCACGACGAGGGTGACGCCGACCGCCCAGGCGGCGTAGCCGGTCAGGTACGAAGTCTGCCACCGCTCGAGCGCGGTGATGCCGCGTCGACGGCGCAGGAAGCCCCAGCTCAGCCACGCCGACCACACGAGGTTGACCAGCAGCACCACGTTGAGGCCCAGCGCGGTCGCCTTGTTCGCCGACCAGCCCCACTCGGCGACCCGTCCGACCATCGCGACCGCGACCAGCGCGTCCACCAGCAGGGCGAGCACGATCAGCCCCAGCTGGAGCGCGTCGAACGGCCCCGGTGGCTCGCTGCGGTCCCGGGCGGACAGCGCGTAGAGCACCAGGCCGACCACCAGTACGAGGATCAGGTCCATCACCAGCAGCAGGTCGCGGTCGACGTCGAGGACGCCGGGGCTGGCGATGAACGCGGCTGCCACGGCGATCAGCATCACCACGGTCAGTGGCGTGAACACCTTGGTGAGCACCGGCGCGATGTTTTCGATCACGCTCTGCTTGGCCTCGACCAGCCACGCCGCGACGACCACGGCACCAGCGGCGCCGCACGGCAGCACCGTCTCGGCGAGGATGTCGTCGATGGTGATGTCCGCGGCGGCGAACGCCCCGGCGCAGAGCCCGACCAGCACACCGCCGCCGAGGGCGAGCAGCGCGTAGTAGACCGTGACCTCGCCGGTGAAGCGGATGAAGTCCATCCGCCGGCGGTCGGAGCGCCAGCGTCCACCGGCGTACGCGACCCCGACGCCGAGCAGCCACAGGGCTGCCGCGGCGTGCCCGGCCGCGATGACGATCGTGCTGCCGTCGACCTCGAACGGGTAGAGGTTGAGGATCAGCGCGCTCGCGGCGTACGCCGCCCCGACGGTGGCGACTGTCACGCCCGCGGGCCGGCGCTTGTGCACGAAGTAGCCGGTGACGAACGGCAGGACCAGCAGCGAGGCGTTGAGCGCGACCCGCTCTGGGCTGAGCAGCGCGATCGCGAGTCGTACCACGATCGCGGCGCCGATGGCGAGCGCGATCGCGACCCACAGGTCGGGGCTCGGGCGGGGTGCTGCCTCCTCGCTGGTGACCAGCTGCTTCCAGAGCCGCTCGGTGTGCTCCAGAGCGAACTCCTGCGACACCGCGTCGACGTTGCCGAGCCGCTTCACCGCGACGAGGAACGCCTCGTCGTCGTCGAGCCCGACCGTGCGCAGGTCGTTGACCTGGTCGCGGAGGTGCGCCTCCATCTCGTCGACGTCGCGCGCCGAGATCGCCCGGCGCCGCTCGACGTGCCCGCGCCACAGGCCGATCTGCTGATCCAGATCGGTCGTCATCATGCGCCTCCGAGCACGACGGCTGGCGCCTGGCCGCCGCGCCACAGCCGGTCGAGGGTCTCGTTCACGACGGTCCACTGGCGCTGCTGCTCCCCGAGCGCGGCCCGGCCCGAGCCGGTGATCGCGTAGTGCTTGCGGCGCCGGCCCTGCTCGGAGACCTGCCAGGAGGCGCTGACGTAGCCGAGCCGCTCGAGCCGGTGCAGCAGCGGGTAGAGCATGCCGTCGGTCCAGGCCAGCCGGCCCTGCGACAACTCGCGCACGCGCTTGCCGATCGCGTAGCCGTACGACTCGCCCTCGACCAGGATGCCGAGCACGAGCGGGGTGGCGGACGCCGCCACCAGGTCCTTGTCGATCCGCACGATGCCTCCCTGAACCCTAGAAGTACGAGGTGTAACTATACCTTGCACTTCTAGGGGTCGGGAGCACACGCCCTTGCTATCGCTAGCCGCCGTTCCGGGCGCGATCTGCGGCCCCTGCCCAGCTGTTCGATACGCATCCGGGCGTGCTTGAGCTCCTCCTCGCGGCGCAGTGCGAGGACGTCGAGGGCGAGCTCGGGTGCGAGATGCAGTGGACACTCGACGACCCCCAAAGCCCGTGCGGAATCAATGATCGCCCTTGCCCTGAACCGTCCAGACCACCTGATCTGGGGCGGGGACTATTGGTAAATGCTTCTCGCTGCGGGTGGCGGCTTCCTCGCGATGTGGATCGATCATCGCAACGGTTCCCAAAGATCTGGAGTAGTCACACCACCGTCGCGGGCTAGATTGACGGCCATGACTGCTGATCCCTCGTGTGTCGGTCGAGGTCGCACATCGTGATCGAGGACGTCCAACGAAGGATCGCCGGCATGCGATGGTGGCATGTCATCGAATTGGCGCCGGGTGTGACGACGCCCGGCGGCTGGGATCTGCGCCCGACGGCGCTTCGAATGCCGTGGCCGTTGTCGATCCAGGGCTTGCGGTGTCTGGACGTTGGCACGATGGATGGCTTCTGGGCTTTCGAGATGGAGCAGCGCGGCGCGGGCGAGGTCGTCGCCATTGATGTCGACCCGAGCCGCTACGACTGGCAGGCCGCCGAGCCGAAGCCACCGCTGTCGCCCGTCGAGGCGGCCGAACGCGACACGTTCCGGACGGCCGCCAGGCTGCTGCAATCGCGTGTCCGGCATCGTCAGCTGAGCGTGTACGACCTCGACCCGGACGACATCGGCGAGTTCGACGTGATCGTGATGGGGTATGTGCTGCAGTTGCTGCGCGACCCGCTTCGCGGCCTCGAGGCCGTGCGTCGGGTCTGCCGTGGCCACCTCCTCCTGCTCGACACGGTCAGTCGCCCACTCAGCTGGATTCCCGCGCCGCTGGCCCGTCTGGACGCACGCCGGGACGGCACCGAGTGGTTTGTGTTCAACCGTCGCGGATTGGTCCAGACGCTGCAGCTCGCAGGTTTTACGGCCGAAGCGGCGACGCCGATCCTTCGCGACCGCCGCGGTGACTACACCATGGCCACAGGCGGCCGGCGCATATCGTTGGTGGCCTGGGCGATGTACGCCGCAGGGTTTCGAGGACGGTCGATGGCCGTCCGGGCTCGACCTATCCGCGACCGGTAGCCCCGCCTCGCCAGCCCGTTCGAACCATCGGGCCTGACCGATCGGCGCGTCAGGGTGCCGCCGACCTTCCGTAGCCGCAGCGGAGACATCATGTCGTACGCAGGCCCATGACGGCCATGGTCAACCGAGCCGTAGTGGAGTGGGAGCGACGATGTCCCCGGAGTCGAGCGCACTGGGGTGTTCGGCCGGCGCCGTTGGCAGTGGAGTGCCGTAGTCACCGACGATCTGGCCGGAGTTGTTGATGTCGGCCGCCCGGGTGTAGGTGGCGCGCGGGCCGATGATCAGGCTGTATCGGCCACCGTCGTACCGGAATGCTCGGGATCCGCCGTTGGCCTCGTAGATCAGGCCGACGATCTGGCCGCGGTCGTTGATGGCGGTCGGCTGGACACCGCCGCTGGCGGGGTCGGCGCCGGGCGCCTCGGGGAGTGTGGTGATGCGGCCGTTTCGGTCGCGCAGGAAGCCGTGGTAGGCGCCGTCGCCGTCGATCCATGAGCCGACGATCTGGCCACGGTTGTTGATCCCGGTCGGTAACGTGACGGCTGCTTTCGGGAGGTCGAGGGGGCGGTAGTCGCCGTGGTCCCACAGCAGCCCGTGGAGGCCGGTGTCGTCGACGTAGAAGCCGACGGCCTGGCGTCGGTCGTTGATCTTGAGCAACCCGGTCACTTGTGAGTCGGGGTAGCGGATGTCGACGTACCGTCCCGTCTTGGTGCGCAGGAAGGCGGACGTCGTGAAGCCCTGGGCGTCGTTGTAGAAGCCGACGATCTCGCCGCGGTTGTTGATGTCGACGAGTTCGTCGGACTGCCCGGGTGGGAGGACGCGGGGTGGGGCGATGTTGTGGAAGCGGCCGGCCCGGTCTAGCAGGAAGTGCCGGATGACCCGCCCGTCCTGGTCTTCGTAGACGCCAAGAATGGTGCCGCGATCGTTGATCCCGAGGGTTGCGGTGCCGGCTTGTCCGGTCGGCTCGGCAGGCACCCTCGTCGCGTCCGGATGGTCGATCGTCGCGAGTTCACCGCGTTGCACCACGAATCCATGGCTGGTGGTGCCGGAAGCCGCTGGCGGCGGGTCGGCCGCGGCTTGCGGCCCGAATACCGCGACCAGCCCGACGCCGGCCATGAGGGCCGCGAGTCTGCGAGGGCTCACCCTCGTTCGAGTCGGGATGTCCATGCTCGCGGGGCGGATCGCGTCGTCTGTCGTCTGCATGAGTCTCTCCTTGGCGGGCAGGCCGGTGTTCCAACATCAGGCGGTGATTCGTAGCGGCCCGGCCGAAGGATTGGTGCGTTCGCCCGAGTCCTTGTTGAGCGCACAACTGCTGTGGGATAGTCAGGGCCGTGCAAAACGGCTCGCTGCACGAGATCCGACGCGATGCCTTCAACTACACCTGGGACAACGCCATAGAGCCCGTGGTCGAGGTGCAGTCGGGCGACGACGTACTGCTGCACGTGCGCGACGCGTCGGACGAGCAGATCCGAGCAGACTCCACCGCCGCCGACGTCGGCAACCTCGACTTCTCCCATGTGAATCCGGTGAGCGGGCCGGTGTTCGTCAAGGACGCCCGGCCCGGTGACACGCTCGCGGTCGAGATCGTGGAGCTGCGACCGCGGGAGTGGGGTTGGACCGCAATCATCCCGGGCTTCGGTCTGCTGGCCGACGAGTTCACTGATCCGTGGCTACGCATCTCGCAGGTGGATGTGGCGGGCGGCCGCGTGCGCTTCGGCGATCGGGTCGTGCTGCCCTATCGTCCGTTCCCCGGCACGCTCGGAGTGGCGCCCGCGGAGTCCGGTTCGCATTCGGTCGTCCCGCCGACCCGGTTCGGCGGCAATATGGACACCCGGCATCTGACGCCTGGCGTGACCGCCTACCTCCCGGTCGGTGTCGAGGGCGCGCTGTTCTCGCTGGGCGACACCCATGCGGCGCAGGGCGACGGGGAGGTGTGCGGCACGGCGATCGAGACCGCCATGGACGTCGTCGTACGGCTGTCCGTACGACGTGACCTGTCGGTCAATGCGCCACAGTACGACGTACCCGCCGAAGCAGTCCAGACACTCGACGGGCCGCCGTACCACGTGTGCACCGGAGTCGGACCGGACCTGATGGCGGCGACGAGCGACGCCGTACGCGCAACGATCGCGTACTTGGAGAACCAACACGGGTTGGAGCGCGAGGAGGCGTACGCACTGGCCAGCGTCGCGGTCGACCTCCGCCTCCACGAAGTCGTCGACGCACCGAACTGGGTCGTGGGCGCGTTCATTCCGGAGGGGTACATCGCCGCTGGAGGTTGACCATCGCGACACGGTCGGAGAAGCGATCGCATAACGGGCTGCGCAGGGAACTGCGACTCTGGGAGGCGGTTGCCCTCTCGGTGGGCATCATGGCGCCGACCGCGGCGATGGCCCTGAACGGCGTGGCGCCGGCCGGGCTCGTCGGCCGGGCGGTGCCGTTGGCCTTCTTCTTCGCCGCGGTCGCGATCGCGCTCATCTCGTACTCGTTCATCCGGCTGACCCGCTACTTCAACCACGCCGGCTCGACGTACGCGCTGGCGGGTGTGACTCTCGGTCCGCGGGCAGGGTTCTTCGCCGGGTGGGCGCTGCTGGGCACCTACACGGCGTTCACGGCTGCGTCGACGGCTGAGATCGGCCTGTTCGGTGAGGCGTTCTTCGCGAGTACGGGAATCTGGGACGACTCCGAGTGGATCATCATCTCGCTGATCGGGGCCGGGCTGATCTGGCTGATCGCGTACGGCGACATCAAGGTCGCCACCAGGTTCCTGCTGTCCATCGAGGGAATCTCGGTGCTCCTCATCCTGATCCTGGTCCTGACCATCTTCGCCAACGTGATCGGCGGCTCCGCGCCGAACGATCAGGAGTTCACGCTCGAGCCATTCGTGCCGGCCGAGGGGACAACGATCGGCGCCATCGCGTTCGCGTCCGTGTTCGGGTTGCTCTCCTTCGGCGGGTTCGAGGGAGCCGCCGTCCTCGGTGAGGAGACCAACAAGCCGCGTCGCAACATCCCGCTGGCCATCGCCGCGGCCGTCGGCTTCGCCGGTGTCTTCTACACCGTGGTGATGTTCGCGCAATCGCTGGGTTTCGGGGTCGACGCCGACGGCGTGCAGGCGTTCGCCACCTCCGGGTCACCACTGGGCGACCTGTCGACGAGCTATGTCGGCTCGACGATGGCCGACGCGATCAACCTCGGTGCCATGATCAGCGCCTTCGCCTCCGCCCTCGGTACCGCCACCGGTGCATCCCGCATCCTCTTCGCCCTTGGTCGGGACGGGTTCATCACGCGCCGGCTCGGCGAAGCCTCCCCGCGCACCGGGGCGCCCGTCAACGCGCTCGCGGTCATCATGATCATCGCGCTCGCCGTCATCATCGCCTTCCGGATCAACGACACCAGTTCCGCCAACACGTTCTTCTACATGGGGACGATCGGCGTCCTCTCGATGCTGGTCGCGTACGTCGTCATCCAGCTCGGCGCCGCCCGGTTCCTCCACCTCGGCCGCAGAGAGAGCCCCTGGCGGATCGTCATCATCGGGCTGGCTCTGTGCGCGATCGGTTACACGCTCTACAAGCAGGTCTGGCCTCGGCCGCCGTCGCCGTACGACACGTTCCCCTACATCGTTGGCGCGTGGGCACTCCTTGGGATCCTGATCACCGTGGCGTTCCCCGCCTTCACCCGACGCATCGGGATCGGCCTCTCGGCCGCAGAAGGCATCCCATCGGAGGCGCAGACCGATCGGCACGCGAAGACGTGACGTTCAGCGGCGGGTCTTGGGGTCGAAGGCGTCCCGGATCGAGTCGCCGAGCAGGTTCAAAGCGATGATCAGGGTCATCACGATGATGATGGGCGCCCATAGGTAGATCGGATAGAAGTCGTAGTCGAGCTGGGCGTCGTTGATCGTCTGTCCCAGCGACGGCACGCCGGTGATGCCGATCCCGAGGTAGGACAGTGCCGCCTCCAGCGCAACGAAGTCTGGCAAATCGAGCGAGAAGGAGACGACGATCGGGGCGATCAGGTTGGGTAGCAGCTCCTTGAACAGGATCCGGCGGGTCGGTACACCGATCACTCGGGCGGCCTGGATGAACTCCCGCTCCCGCAACGACAGCACCTCGGCCCGGATGATCCGGGCCAGGTACATCCAGCCGAGGATCACCAGCACGGCGATCACCGTGATCACCGACGCCCAGTTGAGCGCGGTCGGGTTTTCCGCGAACCGCTGGGTCATGATCGGGCCCAGCGTCAGCGCCCCCAAGATGAAGGGGAACGCCAGGAACGTGTCGATCACGAACGACGTCGATCGGTCGAGCCAGCCATGCGCGAACCCGGAGATCAGCCCGATCGTGACGCCGATCGCCGTGACAAGTACGGCCGAGATGGTCGCAACGAACAGCGAGGTGCGCAGGCCGTACAACAGCCGGGCCAGATTGTCATACCCGGTGTGCGGGGCCAGACCGAGCGGATGCTCCCAGGTGAACGGGTGCAACGGCGGGCCGATCGCCGGGTAGCCACCGTTGCCGATCGCCTTGGCGGTGTCGGTGCAGTTCTCGTTTGGGCAGATGCCGAGAGCGCTGGTGATCAACGGCGCGAACACAGCCAACAGAATGAGGATCGCGACCACGATGCCGGACACCAACGCCACCTTGTCGTGACGCAGTCGCTCGAACGCGATCTGCATCGGCGAACGGCCGTGGATGACATCGGGCTTGAGCTCCTCGCGCCGCTCATCGACGCGGTGCAGCGTTTCGTCCGCCTCGATCGGGATTCGCGCCATCGCTCCTCCTCTGGGTCGTCCACCATTCTTGACGTGCGTGGCGTACAGACCAGAACCGAGCTGCGACGGCAGTCAGAAGTGTGCCGATATCGAGATCCTGTCGAAACACGCACCGTTAGCCATACGAGGAGGAATGCGAACGGGATTTACCTCAGTCGGAGATCCGCAGGACGACCTTGCCGTGCTTGCCCGACGCGAGGCTGCGCTCGAACGCAGCGGCCGCGTCAGTCAGCGTGTACGTCGAGTCGATCGCGACCCGGAGCCCGTCGCTGTCGACGAGGCGGGCAAGCTCGATCAGTTGCTCCCGGTTCGGCTCGACGATGAAGAAGGTGCCCTTTCCCGGTGGCTCCTCGCCGACCGAGACGAGACGGCCACCATCCGGCAGCCACTCCGCCGCCCGCTCGAGGATCTCGCCGCCGACCGTGTCGAAGACGAGGTCGACCGAGCTGATCTCCTCGTCGAGTGGTCCCCTGCCGTCGAGCACCTCGTCGGCGCCGAGTGCACGGGCGTCGTCGAATCGCGACTGCGACGCGGTAGCGACCACATGAGCGCCTCGCCAACGTGCGAGCTGTGTCGCGAACTGGCCGACCCCGCCGACTGCCCCGTGGATGAGCACGCGCTCGCCCGCTTGGAGCCTGCCGTGATCGAACAGGGCCTGCCAGGCACTCAGCGCCGGCAGCGGGATCGCCGCGCTTTCGACGTGCCCCAGCGTTGACGGCTTCGGCGCGAGTAGCGCCGCCGGGACGGTGGCGTACTCCGCCGCCACACCGTCGCGGTCGAACGGTGTCAACGCGTACACCTCGTCCCCGACCGACACCATATCGACGTCCTCTGCGACGACCGCAACGACGCCGGACAGCTCGTACGACGGGACGGCCGGGAGTCGGTCGAGCGGCCAAGTCAGTTCGTCGCGTGTGATCGCGGCGGCGTGAACCGCGACGAGCGCCTCGCCGGGCCGAACCGCCGGCGTGTCGAGCGTCTCGTGGCGGAGCCCCTCGACACCGGGCGAGAGGAGCCGGATCGCTTCCATGGTCCGCGGGACCGCCATCGTCACGCCTCCTCCTCTAGAAAGATTCTCGCTAGCGATACATTGTCCGCTACGACCTGCTCGAGCGCCTCCTGATCCAACTCGAACAGGCGAATCCGAACCTGTGAGCTCAGCCAGGGGCCCGGTCCCAGTCTCTTCGGAGCAGCACGCACGCCGCATACGGAGCGTCGTCTTGTTCTCCTTCGACGCCATCGACGACGCCCCGGCTTCGGATTTTCGCCCTCGTACCGCATGCCGATGCGCTCCATCACTGCACGCGAACGCGCGTTGTGGCGGACCGTGCACGACACCACGGCTTGCGCCCCGAGGACGTCAAAACCATACGCCAGCCCGGCGTGCCCGATCTCGGATGCGTAGCCGCGTCCCCAGAACTCGCGCCGCAGCGCCCATCCGATTTCGAGCCAGTTTGCGTGCGCGATGAATGGGCGGCGAATCTCATGTGCGACGCGCACCCACGGCTCGGCCGGAAGGAACGCGTAGATCTGACCCCAGTCGTCGTCGACCGGCGTACGAGACAATCCGCCGCGGCCGACAACGTCACCGCTCAGACGGTCATAGGCGATCCACTTGTGAACGCCGTGGAAGCGCCACGAGTCGGCCATGTACCTCGCCCACTGCTGCGTCTGCTCGAGGCTCGGCCTGTCGTCGTACCAAGGCCACACCTCGTCGTCGCTATGGACGATCCACAGGTCGGAGGCGTTGGCGGGGCCCACCGGTTCAAGCCGCAGACGCGAGGTGAGCAGCGAGCCACCGGGGTCGGTCAATAGCGAGTCCTCCACCGGCACAGACTCCCAAGATGGTGACGATGCTGCATCCGAAATCACGAGCATGGCGCGCGAGGGCGGCGATGATGGGTGCGTGACCAGCATCGTCGGGCGCCTCGTCGCGGTCCGCCCATTGCAGCCGGGAGCTGGCTGGGGCTCGGTGCGGGCGGGGATCTCGGTCCTGGTGCCGTTGCTGTTTCTGGTCTTGATCGATCACGTGGACTGGGCGCTGTACGGCACGTTCGGCGCCTTCACGTCGCTGTACGGCCGCGAGCGGGTCGACCTCCACCGGGTGGTGCGGCAGTCGGCCGCCGGCCTCGCGTTGATCATCTCCGTCACGCTCGGAGCGCTGGTCGCGGTCTCGGACTCGCGGAAGTGGCTGGCGATCCCGATCGCCGCGGCAGTCGCGGTGGCCGCGTCGTACATCTCGGCGCGTCATCAGTGGACCCCGCCGGGCTCCTTGTTTCAGGTATTCGGGTTCGCCGCCGTCGCGTCGATACCGGCCAAGGCCAGTGACCTCGTCCCAGCAGTGGTCGTGGTGTCGTTGTCTGCGCTCTTCGCCGTCCTGGTGGGAAACCTGGGTGCCCTGATCCGGCGGGCCCGCCATACCGCCGACCCGCCCGCCCCGGAGCTGCCGATCGGCGGCGCCACCAGCGGGGCGTGGCTCTATGCCATCCAGTCGGGGCTCGGGGTGGCCATCGCAGGCGCCATTGCCACCGGCAGCGGAATCGGGCGTCCGTACTGGGCGATGATTTCCGCGGTGGTCCCGCTCATGGCGCATGACTTCACCTCCCAGCTGGTTCGTGGCCTGCACCGGATGATCGGTACCCTCATCGGCCTCGGCGTGGCCTGGCTGCTGCTCGAGCCCGACCTCCCCGATGCCGCAATCGTCGTCTGCGTCGCCGCCTTCCAGCTGATCACCGAGCTTCTCGTCGCCCGCAACTACGCTCTCGCGCTGATCTCCATCACGCCGCTCGCCTTGCTCATCGTCCATCTGGCTGTGCCGCTGTTTCCCATCCACGACCTGTTGGGTGATCGAGCGTTGGAGACGGCGATCGGCGTCACCGTCGGATTGCTCGTCGGCTACGCCACGAGGTCGCAAGAGGCCCGGGTCTGAGCCTGGCCACCCGGGCATTGGTGAGGGCGCCTGTCGTTAATCCCTTGTCGGCCGCTCTGCGCGCGCTGATGATTGCGGTCATGGCCACGACCCCACGAGCCAATCGCCGCGAGCCGGCTCACGGGGCGCTTGATGGGTACGAGAGCGGCCCCGCCGCCACGGGCCGCGCGACCGTCCGCGCCCTGGCGAAGGTCCACGGCGCCGCGGCCGTGGTGCTCGTCGAGGGCATCAGCGACAAGATCGCAGTGGAAACGGCCGCCCTCGGCCGTGGCCGGGATCTCGAGGCGGACCGGGTCGTGATCGTGCCGATGGGAGGGGCACACGCAATCGGCCGCTTCGTGACGAGATTGGGTCCGCACGGCGCCCGGATGCGACTGGCCGGCCTGTGCGACCAGCGCGAGGAGGAGATCTTCCGGCGCGGGCTGGCCGCGAGCCACGTCGGCTCACCTCGCACGCGCGCCGACATGGAGCATCTCGGGTTTTACGTCTGCGTCGACGATCTGGAGGACGAGCTGATCCGCGCCGTGGGTACGGCCGGCGTCGAGGCGCTCTTCGACTCGCAGGGCGACATCCGGTCGTTCCGCTTGTTGCAGAGCCAGCCCGCCTGGCGTGACCGCGAGCTCGAAGCGCAGATGAGGCGGTTCCTGGGCAGCGGCGCGCGTCGCAAGCTGCGCTACGCGCGGCTGCTCGTCGATGCGGCAGTCGGCCGCGACGCCTTGCCTCGGCCGCTGGACGCGTTGGTGAAGACCGTTTGACCACTGACGTTCTGGAGCTCGGGTCCTGCAATCTGAGCAGGTGGTTTGCGTTTTGATGTTCCTCGCGGGAAGAATGTCCGGGGTCGGAGGGAGAACCCGTGAGGATGTCAGCCGCTTGGGGCAGGTTGGCTGCGCTCCGACGGATTGCTGGCGTCGGTGCGGGCGTGGTGCTGACGGCATTGGTGACCGGCGCGTCCGGACCGAACGGCGTGTTCAGCTCGAATGGGGGAACGCCCGCCGACGTACCCCTTGATCCCGGTGCTGTGCCCAGCGTCGCGAGCGGCGACCCCACTGATCAGACCTCGGCGTCCGACCCGCTGGCCGGGGAATATCTCAGCTGGACCGATATCCCACCGGCGGCGCTCGAGGCCTATCGTCGAGCCGCGCTCGTCATGCAGAGCTCGGCGCCTGGCTGCGGTCTGGACTGGGAGATCCTGGCCGGAATCGGTCGGGTCGAGTCCGACCACGGCCGGTTCGGCGAGGCCACCGTCAACTCCGATGGCACGACAACCCCACCGATCTACGGCGTACCGCTGGACGGTGCGGGTGACGTCGCGGCCGTCTCCGATACCGACAACGGCACCCTCGACGGCGATCCGGTATGGGATCGCGCGGTCGGCCCGATGCAGTTCCTGCCGTCGACTTGGGATGTCGTCGGTGTCGACGCCGACGCTGACGGCGTTGCCAACCCGTTCGACCTCGACGACGCGGCCCTCGCGGCCGCGGTGTATCTGTGCGCAGGCGATGTTGACCTGACCGACCGCGCGCAGCTACGCGAGGCGCTGTGGCGCTACAACCCGTCCGAGGAGTACGTCGAGTTGGTGCTGTCCTACATCGACGCCTACCGTCGCGCCGACTCGCCGCCGCCCTCGACGCCGGTGCCGACGCCGGTCGACCAGGTGCCGACGCTCGACGAGATCCCGGACCGTCCGGTGCATCCAGCGACGTCGCATCCCGATCCCGAGGCTACGGACATCCATACGCCACCGGTATTGGTTCCCACGCCCGTCCCCAACGACGGAACGACGCCCCCGAGTTCGCCGTCCCCTGACCCGTCGCCGACTCCTGACCCGTCGCCGACTCCCGATCCGTCGCCGACTCCCGATCCGTCGCCGACTCCTGATCCAGATCCGACTCCTGACCCGTCGCCGACTCCTGATCCGACTCCTGACCCTGATCCGACTCCCGATCCGTCGCCGACTCCTGACCCGGATCCGACTCCTGACCCGGATCCGACTCCTGACCCTGATCCGACGACGGACCCGCCGGCCGACGACCCGACGCTGACCGACGCCGACGGAACGTTGCAGCGTGCCGACGACGGCGTGAACTGGACGCTCGACGGCTCCACACTGCTCGACTTCGGCCCCGACGACTATGTCAACACCGCACAAGCGGCGCACGACTACGACGCCGACGGCACGGTCGAACTCGTGGTCGAGGAGCTCAATGGCCTGGCCGGGCAGCCGGTCCAGCTTCGGGTCGACGACACCGACACCGCCGACGTCGTCTACGCCATCAACGGCATGGAGTACCGACCCGCCGACGGCAGTCCGCCGCCATGGGAGTCCGCCTGAGAGCGCTACCGTCAGTCGGGTGACGCGGCGGAACCTCCTGACGACCGACTACCACACCGCGGGTGAGCCGTTCCGCATCGTGGTCGATCCGCCGGTGGCGTTGCCGGGCGACACCGTCGCAGATCGGCGGGCGCGGGCCATGCGCAGCCCTGATGCCCAAGCATTACGGGAGTTGCTGTGCTTCGAACCGCGCGGGCATGCCGACATGTACGGCGGATTTCTCGTGCCACCGGACGACGACGGTGCTCATCTGGGCGTGCTGTTCTGGCACAAGGATGGCTTCTCCACGGCGTGTGGGCACGGCACGATCGCCCTCGGCGTCTGGGCGGTGGAGACCGGCTTGGTCGCGGCCTCCGACGATGGTGATGTCGACGTCGTCATCGACGTGCCGTCGGGGCGGGTTACGGCACGGGTCCGGCGAGAGCAGGGGCGCGCCGTCGCCGTCGATTTCGTCAACGTGCCCAGTTACGTGCTTGCCCGCGACATCGCGTTGCCCACGTCGCGTGGCGAAGTGTCGGTGACCGTCTCCTATGGAGGAGCCATCTTCGCCAGCGTCGATGCCGCCAGCGTCGACCTCGCCGTGCAGGCCTCCGCCTACCGCGACCTCATCGCACTCGGCAGGGAGGTGAAGTGGGCCCTCAACGACAGCGAGTACGCCCAACATCCGAGCGACCCTCGACTCAGCGGGATCTACGGCACGATCCTGTACGACGACCTTGGCGTTGACGGCGATCAGGTACGGCAACGCAACATCACGGTCTTCGCCGACGGCGAGGTGGACCGATCGCCGTGCGGCTCGGGTACCTGCGCCCGGCTGGCCGTACTCGCAGAGCAAGGCCGCGTCGGTCCATCAGGACCCTCGCTGCGCCACGAGTCCATCGTCGGATCGGTGTTCACCGGCGCCGTCGTTTCGACCACGACGGAGGCCGGACGGCCCGCGGTCGTCCCCCAGGTCACCGGCATGGCCTATCCGACCGGCGAACACACCTTTGTCGTCGACCCCGCTGACCCACTCGTGCCTGGTTTCATACTCCGATGACGACCCCGTTGATCTTCGACGCCGACGCCGTAACATCCTGCAGCCGCCGCGCCGCGGTCGAAGCAATCGGTGTCGCGCTCCGCACCGGAGTCGATCCGGCTGACGACCTGCCGCGCGGCGTCGTCTCGCTGCGTTCTGGCCAGTTCTTGCTCATGCCGTCGGAGCAGTCACGGGCCGGCGCGTACGCGGGCGTCAAGGTGGCCACGGTCGCGCCCGACAACCCCACTCGCGGCCTGCCGCGGATTCAAGCGAGCTACCTGCTCTTCGACGCGGAAACGCTGACGTTGGTGGCCATTCTCGACGGCACGGCGTTGACCACCCTGCGTACGCCGGCAGTGTCGGTGGCCGCTATCCGTCCCCGGCTGGTCGCCGGATCCGGTCCGCTTCGGGTCGCGGTGATCGGTGCGGGGCCGCAGGCGCACGGTCACGTCGCCACGCTGGCTGACGCGTTGCCGCCGGATCGATCGCTCGCCTCCGTGAGTTACGTCGTACGCGATCCGAGCCGAGCGAAGCCGCCCGACGCTGCGGAGGTCGTTGCTCTGGGGAGTGGGCGAGCCGACGACGTGCTCCGTGCAGCCGACGTCATCGTCTGCGCCACGACGGCCCGGAGCGCGCTGTTCGACGCGGAGTTGGTCGCCGACTCCGCCGTCGTCGTGGCCGTCGGATCGCATGAACCGGACGCCCGTGAGGTGCCCGCCTCGCTCTGTGCCCGATCCACGGTGGTCGTCGAGGACGTCTCCGCCGCACTACGCGAAGCGGGCGACGTCGTACTCGCGGTGGACGAGGGCGTGCTCCGAGCCGAGGACTTGGTGCCGATGCGCGATGTGGTGGCCGAACGCGTCGTCCCGGACCCGAGCCGGCCGCTGCTGTTCAAAAGCGTCGGCATGTCCTGGCAGGACCTCGTCATCGCCGAGCTCATCCTGTCGAACGCTGCGATGATCGGCGGGTAGGCTCGATGAGATGGAGGAGAACGAGGCTCGTCGCGTGGTCGACGCCCTGCGCGACCGGGGCACCAACGCCAGGATGGCGCGGGTCGGTGTCCACCAGTTCGGTGTCAGCGTCCAGCTGCCTGACGGCCGCGAGGCCGTTTGGGACTCCGACGGCACCGCCACGCTGGAAGCGCAGGTGATGCGCGACGGCATGCTGGTCGGGTTCGTTCCCGTGATCGAGGGGTCCGAGGACTACACCGAGGAGCAGATCGTCGACGCGATCGTGCGTACCGACTACGACAAGCCGATCGCCACGCAGCGCGCCACGGCGCCGCCGCCCGAGCCGGCCTTGCCTCGCGAGGGCGGGCTCTATCGCCGCTTCATGGACTGGTTCCGCTACCGCTGAGAGCGACCCCACGCCCCGCAGACAAACGAAATGGAGAGGCATCCGCCTCTCCATTTTCAATGTATAACGCACTGGGGGGCTTGCGGCAAGACCCCCGTCAGGCCGCACAATTGCCGGCCGTAGCCGAACCTTTCGACGGGGAGTTGTGCGATGCCGCTGGAATCTTCGACCGGAGCCGACGACGTGGGCGCCTTGACCGCGAGTGTGTTTGACCTACCAGAGCACGTGGCCCCCAAGGCCGACCCGGCGCTGATCGCAGGTGACGAGCAGCACTTCGCCGCGATCGCGAGAGCGCTCGAGGAGTCGATCGCCGACCTGTCGGAGCGCGTCGATGTCGCCCGCCGGTCGGCCGGCGGCACCGGCCAGGAGGCGATGGATCGCGACCTCGAGGTGCATCGGCTGACCGCTCGCCTGCGGACCCTCCGTCGATTCGGTCTCGACCTGTGTCTCGGGCACATTGTCGGCGCTGACGACTCGGAGCCCGTGTACGTCGGCCGGCTCGGCCTCAAGGACAGCGCGGGCCGGGCGCTCCTGATCGACTGGCGCTCCCCGGCGGCCGAACCGTTCTTCGGGGCGACCCACGCCCACCCGATGGGCCTGGCAAGCCGCCGCCGATATCGCTGGACCCGTGGCCGGATCACCGACTACTGGGACGAGGTGTTCACTGCCGCCGGGTTCGACGGACACGCTGCCCTCGACGACCAGTCCGCCTTCATCGCCAGCCTGGGCAGCAGCCGGTCGCCCCGGATGCGAGATGTGCTCGGCACCATTCAGGCCGACCAAGACGCCATCATCCGTGCTGGATCCCGCGGTGCTCTCGTGGTCGACGGCGGTCCGGGTACGGGGAAGACCGTCGTCGCCCTGCACCGCACCGCGTACCTGCTGTACTCCGACCCTCGACTGGGTCACCGCCGGGGCGGCGTGCTGTTCGTCGGTCCACACCAGCCGTACCTGGCCTATGTCTCCACGTGCTCCCGAGCCTCGGTGAGGAAGGTGTGCAGACCTGCACGCTGCGGGACCTCGTCCCCGAAGGAACCACGGCGGCGATCGAAACCGATCCGAACGTCGCCCGCCTGAAGTCGTCGGCGCAGATGGTGACGGCAATCGAGCCGGCCGTCCGGCTCTACGAGGAGCCGCCCACCAAGGGAATGGTGGTCGAGACCCACTGGTCCGACGTGTGGCTCAGCGCCGATGACTGGGCCGAGGCGTTCGGGTCACCGGACCCCGGCACTCCGCACAACGAGGCGCGGGACGAGATCTGGGACGAGCTGATCGCGATCCTGGTCGACAAGCACGACCATGAGGACGACATCTCGCCCGACCTGATTCGGGCCTCCCTCCGGCAGAACACGGACCTGCGTACCGCTCTCAACAAGGCGTGGCCGCTGCTCGAGGCGACCGACCTCGTCGGCGACCTGTGGGAGGTGCCCGCCTACCTGCGCATGTGCGCACCCTGGCTCGACGACGACGAGGTTCGGATGCTGCAGCGCGAGGACGCCCGTGCCTGGACGGTCTCCGACCTGCCGCTCCTGGACGCGGCCCGGCAACGGCTCGGCGACCCCGAGACGTCACGGCGGCGCCGTCGGCACGAGGCTGCGATCGCGGCGGAGCGCGAGCGCATGAACATGGTCGTCGACCACCTGATCGCCGCCGACGACTCCGAGATGCTCGTGATGTCGATGCTGCGGGGGCAGGACCTCCAGGGGACTCTGGTCGACGAGACCGTACTGCCGAGCGCTG
>JBKOYM010000113.1:0-14452 GCA_046725375.1 Actinomycetota bacterium | reverse complement strand
TACCTTGCCGGTGCTGGTCTTGATGAAGTCGGCGCCGGCCAGCATGGCGAGCCACGAGGCCCGGCGTACGTTGTCGAGCGTCGCGAGCTCCCCGGTCTCGAGGATCACCTTGAGGTGGGCGCCGCCGGTCGCCTCCTTGACCGCGACGATCTCATCGAAGACGAGACCGTAGTCACCGGCGAGAAACGCGCCCCGGTCGATCACCATGTCGACCTCGTCGGCGCCGGCCGCGACCGCGTCCTTGGTGTCGGCCACCTTGACGTCGAGGCTGGTCCGCCCCGAGGGAAAGCCGGTCGCAACGCTCGCCACCTTGACTCCGCTGGCGCCGAGCTGCTGCTTGGCCGTCGCGACCAGGTCGGGGTAGACGCAGACTGCGGCGACCGCCGGGCAGCTCGGATCGGACGGATCGGGCCGCATCGCCTTGGCAGACAGCGCTCGTACCTTGCCGGGGGTGTCCTGACCCTCCAGGGTCGTGAGGTCGACCATCCGGATCGCGAGGTCGAGGGCGTACTGCTTCGACGTGGTCTTGATCGACCGGGTCGCGAGCGCCGCCGCCCGGGCCTCGGCACCGACCTGGTCGACTCCGGGCAGCCCCGCGAGGAACCGGCGCAGCGAGGTCGCCGACGCGGTGATCTCCTCGGGGCTCGGCAGGGTCGTCGTCACCTTGGCAGTTTAGGCCGCTCGCGGGCCGAGGTTGTCAGGCGCCATTCGCGCCATAGCGTGACATGTGTCGGACAACTCGGGCACACCGTGGCCGAGCCGATGCGGGCGCTTGACCTGGCCCCGACACAATGGACAGCGTGAGCGAGCTTGGGAGCGAACAATTCAACACAGCAGTCTGCCCACGTGCCGACGAGCGCAGCGAGGAGGACGCGTGAGTGCTAACGCATCCCGTGGAACCGATGGCCCGCTCGAACGGTTCCCGTGTTCGTCGCGGGTGATCGGCCTGATCTCCGTTGTCGCGCTGGCCGTGGCCATCGTCATCGTGCTGACCTACGGACCGTCCCTCGCGCGGGCAGCGGTGCTCGCCGGTGCGGTGCTGTTGGCGCTCGGGATATGGCTGACCATGGTGCGACCGGCCGTACATCTCTATCGCGATCACCTGCTGGTACGAAACGCGCTGACCGACATCTCCATCCCGTGGCACCTCGTCGAAGCCGTCGAGGTACGGCAGGTTCTGGTGATCCGGACCGAGGAACGCATGGTCCACGGTCTCGCGGTCGGCCGTTCGGCTCGCAAGCAAATGCACGCTGCCCGTCGCGGCCAGGGCGCCGGCTCGGTCGGCGGCAGCGGCCTGTCGACGTTCTTCGGACGGGTGCCAACGTCCGGACCGTCGCGCGACAGCCAACGTACGCCCACCGACCCGGGCGGCAGAGGCCCGGCGCCAGTCTTCGGGGGTAGTGAGGACGTGCGTTACATCGACTACGCCGACGCGGTCGTGCATCGCATCGACAACATGGCGGATGCTCACCGGCGGGAGTCGAAGGGGCTCACGTCGGTCGACCGGCGTTGGCGTCGATGGGAGGCCCTTGCCGTCGCGGCGGTTGCCGTGGCGTTCGCTGTCCTCGTCGTCCTGGCAGCCGTTGGCTGACCTTCTCGCTTCACTGGCGGGACCCATATTGCGCGACACGCCCGGCGTGTTGCGCAATCTGGGTCGTCTCAGTGGGGCGGTCGTGGTCGGTGCGGTCGGGTCCGTCGTCAGGGCCGAGTCGACTCGGCCACCACATCCGACGCCCGAGATCCAGGTTGAGCGCGGTGACGAGGACCGAGCGGACGATGATCGTGTCGAGCAGGACGCCGAACGCGACCGCGAAGCCGATCTGCAGCGTGAACGTCAGCGGCAAGGTCGCCAGCGTCCCGAACGTGCCGGCCAGCACCAATCCGGCCGAGGTGATCACGCCGCCGGTCGCCGCCAATCCGATCAATGCACCGCGTCGGCTACCCACCTTGGCCGCCTCCTCACGGACCCGGGTCATCAAGAAGATGTTGTAGTCGATGCCCAACGCGACGAGGAAGACGAATACGTACAGCGGCAGGGAACTGTCCGCTCCGCTCACGCCGAAGACGTACTCGAACGCGAGCGCGCTGACTCCGAGTGCCGCGCCGAACGCCAGCACCACGGTGCCCATGAGCAGCAGCGGCGCGACGAGGGCTCGGAGCAGGATCACCAGGATCAGGAAGACGAGGCCCAGTACGAGCGGGATGACCAGGTTGTTGTCGTGCCGGGAGGCTACCTGGACGTCCCAGTTGACCGCCGCGGTCCCACCGACGAGGGCATCGGCGCCAGGCACTGCATGCACCGCGTCGCGTAGCCGCTCGACGGTCTCGTACGCCGGATCGCTCAGCACCGGATCGGTGATACCCGCCTCGATCATCGTCTTGCCGCCGACGCTGCCGACCGGCGCGACCGCCTCGGAGTCGACACCGTCGATGCCCCGGGTGGCGGCGACCACTCGATCGGCCGCATCGGCGTTGGTCACGATTTGCAGCGGGCTGCTCGGATCCGACGCGAAGTGGTCGCGGAGCACGGTGTCGCCGGCGATCGAGTCGGGGGTGTCCCGGTACTGGTCGGCGGCGGGCAGCCCCTTGGCGTCGAGCCCGATCACACCGAGCGCCATGACGCCGAGCGCCGCCGTCGTGCCGATCCAGACCAACCTCGGCCGGCGACTGATCACCCGACCGGTACGGGCCCAGAAGCCCGATGCGGTCGGCTCCGCGCTGCCTTCGTACGGACGGACCGGCCAGAAGATCCAGCGGCCCATGATCACGAGGAGAGCCGGCAGCAGGCTCACCATGGCGAGCAGCGCGACGACGACGCCGACCGCGGCGACCGGACCCATGCCGGCCGTGGAGTTCATGTCGGCGGCCATCAGGCAGAGCATCCCGAGGGCGACGGTGCTCGCGCTCGCGACGATCGCGGGCGCCGCCCGATGCAGTGCCTCCGCCATCGCCTCGTGCCGGTCGTGATGTCGACGCAGCTCCTCTCGGTAACGGGCGACGAGCAGCATCGCGTAGTCGGTGCCGGCGCCGATCACGAGTACGGTCAGGATGCCGATCGCCTGGGCATTGACGGTCAGGTCGGCGTACTTGGACAGCAGATAGACGATCCCCTGCGCGTTGAGCATGGCGAAGACCGCGGTCAGGATCGGGAACAGCCACAGGATGGGGCTGCGGTAGGTCAGCAGCAGGATCGTGACGACCACGATCAACGCCGCGACGAGCAGGACACCGTCGATGCCCGACCAGGCGTCGGCGTTGTCGGCCGAGCTGCCGCCGGGGCCGGTGGCGTGGGTGACCATGCCGTTCGCGTCCGCGGCCGCCGTGCCACGCATCTGGCCGACCAGATCGGGCAACAGCATCAGACCGTCGGCGCCGGCGTTGATCGGCACCTCGACCTGGGCCGCCTGGCCGTCGGCCGACACGATCGGGCCCCGGATCGGGCCGTCCAGCGAGACCGCGGTGTCACCGTCGGTCACGTCATCACCGACGATGTCCGCGAGCGTGCTGCCGTCGTACGTCTGGTACTCGTCAATGTCGGCCCGGATCGCGGCCAGGTCGTTGCCGGTGAGCCCGCCGGACCGCTCGTACACGATCGTCGTGGGGAAGGTGTTCTCCGACTGGAAGACATCGGTCTGCCGCAGCGCCTCGGTCGACTCAGCGCTGTCGGGCAGCCACGAGGAGGTCGCGTTGTCTTCCTCGTCGGTCAGCTGGGAGCCGAGGCCGACGCCGAGACCGGCCGTGACCGCCAGCCAGATCACGAGGACGATCCACTTCGCGCGTCGACCGCAGATCGCGGCTGCGAGCCTTCGGGTCGTGGGCATGGGTGGGCTCCTGTCACATCGGCGGGGTTGGGTCCGTCAGTGCTATGACGGACGCCAACGAAGGGATGTGACCGTGGACGCGTCAGGCCCGACCGACCAGGATCGGTGGCTGGTCGAACAGTTCGAGACAAACCGGGGTCATCTGCGGGCCGTGGCCTATCGGATGCTCGGCTCGATGAGCGACGCCGACGACGCATTGCAGGAGGCATGGCTGCGGCTCAGCCGGTCCGACCGCGACGGGATCGCGAACCCGGCCGGCTGGCTGACCACCGTCGTCGGCCGGATCTGCCTCGACATGCTGCGGACCCGCCGGAGCCGTCGCGAGGAGCCCCTCGGCCCACGGCTGCCCGAGCCGCTCCTGAGCCGGGAGGACGCGGTCGACCCCGAGTACGAAGCGCTCGTCGCCGACTCGGTCGGGCTGGCGCTTCTGGTCGTACTCGAGACGCTGACCCCGGCGGAGCGGCTGGCGTTCGTCCTGCATGACACGTTTGGCCTGCCGTTCGACGAGATCGCGCCGATCGTCGACCGGACCCCGGCGGCGGCGCGCAAGCTCGCGAGTCGGGCCCGGCAGCGGGTACAGGGGGCGCCGACGGTGCCGGACGCCGACCGGTCTCGGCAACGCGCGGTCGTCGACGCCTTTCGGGCGGCGGCTCGCGACGGTGACTTCGACGCGTTGGTGGCGCTGCTCGATCCGGACGTCGTGCTCCGCGCCGAAGGGGGTCCGGCGGTGCCGGGCGGACGGCAGGAGATCCGCGGTGCGGTGGCGGTGGCGACCCAGGCGTCGCGTTATGCGGCGCTCAACCAATTCGCCCGGCCGGTGCTGGTCAACGGTGCGCCCGGTTTCCTGGTCGCGCCGAAGGGGAAGCCGTTCGCGATTCTCGGGTTCACTGTCGTCGACGACAAGATCGTCGAGATCGACATCCTCGCCGACCCGGACCGACTGCAGGCGCTCGACCTGACGGCCCTGGCGGACTGAGCCAGCCCCCTTTCGCGTCGAGGTTGCGCGTGTGTCTCACTTCCTCGGCGGGAAAGAGGTCTGGCTAGGGAGCGGTCAGAGGCGCAGGGTGGTGGCGAGGTCGGCGCGGATCGCGTCGAGTCGGCCGGCGGCCGCGATCCGGGCGGCGTCGACTCCGTCGGTGACTGGCACGACGACCTCGAGGTAGCACTTCAGCTTCGGCTCGGTTCCCGACGGGCGGACGACGACCCGGGCGCCGTCGGCCATCCGAAACCGCAGGCCATCGGTCGGAGGCAGCGTCGCCGAGCCGCCGGCGAGGTCGTCGACCGTATCGACCGACAGGCCACCAAGCGTCGCCGGCGGCTCGGCTCTCAGTCGGGCCATCGCGGCCGCGATCAGGCTCAGGTCGGCGACCCGCACGGACAGTTGGTCGGTCGCATGGACGCCGTATCGCTCGGCGATCTCGTCGAGCCTGTCGAGCAGCGTTTGGTTCGCCGCGTTCAGCTCGGCGGCGAGCTCCAGCATCCGCACCAGGGCGCTGATGCCGTCCTTGTCACGGACGATGGCCGGCGCGAGGCAGTAGCCCAGGGCCTCCTCGTACGCGAACGCCAACCCCTCGACTCGGCTGAGCCACTTGAATCCGGTCAGCGTCTCCACGTACGGCTGGTCGTGCGTCGCTGACATGCGACCGAGCTGCGACGACGAGACGATGGTCGTCGCGTACGTCCCCTCGATGCCTCGGCGCAGCGCGTGGTCGGCCAGCAGGGCCCCGACCTCGTCGCCGCTGAGTAGTCGCCAGCCGTGTACGCCGGGGACCGCGACCGCGAGGCGATCGGCGTCCGGGTCGTTGGCGATTGCGAGGTCGGACCCGGTACGCTCGGCCGTCGCCAGCGCCAGGTCCATCGCTCCCGGCTCCTCCGGATTGGGGAACGCGACCGTCGGGAAGTCGGGGTCCGGCTCGATCTGCTCGGCGGTCTCGTGACAGGGGCCGAAGCCGGTGCGTTCGAGGACGGCGCGTACGACCGACGCACCGACGCCGTGCAGTGGGGTGTAGGCGAACGCGATGTCTCGCGGCCCGGCCGCCGCGAGTCCGGCCACGGCTGCGATGTAGTCGTCGACGACCGACTCGCCGAGCACGGTGTAGTCGTCGCCCCGAGGCAGCTCGGCGACCGGTCCGACGGCATCGATCGCGGCCGCGATGTCGGAGTCGGCCGGCGGCACGATCTGACTGCCGTCGCCGAGGTAGACCTTGTACCCGTTGTCCCGCGGCGGATTGTGCGACGCCGTCACCATGACACCCGCGGCGCAACGCAGCGGGCGGATCGCGTACGCGAGCACCGGAGTCGGCGACGGCCGAGGCAGCACGTACGCGGCGATCCCGGCGCCCCGGATGATCTCGGCCGTGTCCCGAGCGAACGTCGCCGACCCGTGCCGAGCGTCGTAGCCGATCACGACGCCGGACTGCCCGTCGACCGGATGCTGCCGAAGGTACGTGGCGAGGCCGGCGGCCGCCTGGGAGACGACGACCCGGTTCATCCGATGCGGTCCGGCGCCGAGTGCCCCGCGCAGGCCGGCGGTCCCGAACGCGAGTCGGCCGACGAACCGGTCGGCCAGCTCGGCAGCCGCTGCAGCGTCGACGGTCGCATGGTCGGCCAGCGTCGTCAGCTCGGCCCGCGTCTGTGGATCGGGGTCCTGCGCCGTCCAGGCTCGGGCGGCCGCGATCAGCTCGGCGAGGTCGGAGGTCGTGCTCATGCTGCGCACCTTAACCGGGGCGGGGGTGCGTGAGCCGCTTCGGTTTCGCGCACATCTACGTCGGCCGGCCGGCGGCCGGTGACGCAGACGTGCGCAAAACCGATCCGGCCCGCGGCGGTCAGCCCAGCGACGACGGCGGCTCCGGCAGCGTTGCGAACGGCCCACCGACCCGAGCGTTTTCGGCGGCGTCCTCGTCGCGTGCGGGGATGTCCGCGGCGTACTGCTCGGCGTCGTCGACCGGTTCGTACCCGATCGCACGACCGGGCTCGAGATCCCACCAGCCGCGGGTGTTGGCCGAGATGCCGTAGATGACCGCGAATCCGACCTCGGGCGCCGTCAGGGCCGCCTGGACCATCCGGACGCAGTCGCCCGGCGAGAGCCAGGTCGCCAGTGCCCGGTCGGTCTGTGGCCGGTCGAGGAAGCTGCCGATCCGCATTGCCACGGCCTCGATGCCGGCGCGGTCGACGTACAGGCTCAGCAGGGCCTCGGCGGCGACCTTGGCCGCGCCGTAGAACGTGTCGGGTCGGGGCCGCACGTCGACGCCGAGCCGGTCGGTGCGTTCGTGCAGGCCGACGGCGTGGTTGCTGCTGGCGTACGCGATCCGCTTGACCCCGGCCGCGACCATCGCGTCGAGCAGCGTCGCCGTTGTCGTGACGTGTGACGCCAGCTCCTCGGCGAGCGGGCCCTCGCTCGGGCGGCCGGCGAGGTGCACGACGGCGTCGACGCCGTTGACCGCCTGGGCGACCACGGCCGGCTCCGTGCAGTCGCCGACGACCGTACCGAGCGCGCAATGCTCGGCCGGCGGTGGCAGCAGGTCGAGGCCGCGGACCTCATGGCCGCTCTTGCTGAGTCCCTCGGCGACGGTTCGGCCGATGTGCCCGGCGGCGCCGGCGATCAAGACGCGCATGACTAGATCCTCGGGAGTATGGAGCCGAGGAGTTCACCCATCCGGCTCGCGGCGTCGCGACCGGCGCGGAGGACCTCCTCGTGATTGAGCGGTTGGCCCCCGATGCCGGCCGCCAGGTTGGTGACCAGCGAGATGCCGAGGATCTCGAGACCCGCCTCGCGTGCGGCGATGGCCTCCAGCACCGTCGACATGCCGACGAGGCTACCGCCGATGGCTCGGACCATCGCGATCTCGGCCGGCGTCTCGTAGTGGGGTCCGGGAAACTGCACGTAGACGCCCTCATCGAGTCCGGGCTCGATCTCTCGGCACAGCGCCCGCAGCCGTGGCGAGTAGAGGTCGGTCAGGTCGACGAAGTTGGCGCCCTCGATCGGCGACGTCGCGGTCAGGTTGATGTGGTCGCGGATGAGCACCGGCGTGCCGGGCCGCCACGCCGGGTCGAGGCTGCCGGAGCCGTTCGTGAGTACGATCGCCCGACAGCCGGCGGCGGCCGCGGCCCGGACCCCGTGGACGACGGCGCGGACGCCGCGACCCTCGTACAGGTGGGTGCGCCCGGCGAGGACGAGTACACGTCGTTCGCTTCGCTCGCCTCGCTCGCCGACCCGGACCGAGCGGATCGTGCCCGCGTGGCCGATTACTCCGGAGGCGGCGAACCCGGGTACATCGGTCGCGGCGACCTCGTGATCGGGCGTCCCGAGGGCATCGGCGGCGGGCAGCCATCCGGAGCCGATGACCAGGGCGACGTCGTGGGTCGGCGCGCCGGTGCGCTCGGCGATCTGCTGGGCCGCCGCGGTGGCCAGCCGCGCGGGCCCGGTGGAGTCGGCGTCGGGTGCGATGTCAGTCACGGGCGCAGCGTACTGGCGACGGGCTGGGCATGGCGGACTGGGGAAGGATGCGCCAATCGGGTTTTGGCGCAGGGGTCCCCAGTGCCAATAGGTTCGTCGCAGGGGACCCCCGCGCCAGCCCCCGGGGCCCTACGGCCCCACCGACCTGCACGGCCGCGAGCGCAGATCGTCGACGTAGTCGGCCGGTGCATCGGCGGCCAGCGCCGACTCGTACAGCACGCCGAGGTAGCTCGCCGACGGCAGGCCGCCCTCGTACGCGTCGAGGACGTAGATCCACGCGCTCAGCTCGCCGTCGAGGGTGTGCACCCGGACTCGGATGGTCCGATACAACCCGATGTCGACGCCCTCCCATGCGTCGAGGGTCTCGGCGTCCTCGGGGGTGACGTCGTAGAGCGCGACGAAGACCTGGCCGAGTGGGTCCTCGACAACGGTCGCGAGCGCGCCGTCCCAGCCGTGTTCCTCGCCCCCGAACGTGAGGCGCCAGCCGACCAGCCAGCCCGTTCCTCGCAGCGGCGAGTGCGGACAGCGTTCGCTCATGCGGGACGGGTCGAGGTTCGATCCGTACGCGGCATACAGCGTCACGACGTCGAGCCTAGGCAGTCATCCGGCAGGATGGGGCTGTGGACCGAGTGGCGATCATCGGAGGCGGCCCCGGCGGCTACGAAGCCGCACTCGTCGCGGCACAACTGGGTGCCGAAGTGACGGTGGTCGACCGCGACGGACTCGGCGGGTCGGCAGTGCTGACGGACTGTGTGCCGAGCAAGACGCTGATCGCCACGTCCGACTTGATGACCACCGTCCGGTCGTCGCAGGAGCTCGGCGTGCGTCTGGGCCCCGGTGGCGAGCCGGGCGACGGCGTGCGGGTCGATCTCGCCCGGGTCAACGACCGGGTCAAGAAGCTCGCCGCCGCCCAGTCCGACGACATCGCCGAGCGGTTGGCCAAAGAGCGAGTACGGGTCGTCGACGCGATCGGTCGGCTGGCCGATGACACCGGCGTCGTCGCGACTGACTCGGCGGGCCGCGCCGAACGCATCGACGCCGACGTGGTCCTGCTCGCGACCGGCGCTCGCCCTCGCGTGCTCGACACCGCCCGGCCCGACGGCGAGCGAATCCTGACGTGGGAGCAGGTCTACGACCTCGACACGTTGCCGGAGCGGCTGATCGTCGTCGGCTCGGGCGTCACGGGCGCCGAGTTCGCCAGCGCGTACCTCGCCCTCGGCAGCGCGGTCGTCCTCGTGTCGAGCCGCGACCGAGTGCTGCCGGGGGAGGACGCTGACGCCGCCCGCGTGCTCGAGGACGTGTTCACCCGTCGCGGCATGCAGGTGCTGTCACGGAGCCGGATGGCGAGTGTGGAGCGGATCGAGAACGGCGTCCGCGTCACGCTGACCGACGGCCGCACCGTCGACGGCACGCATTGCCTGCTCGCCGTGGGCTCGGTGCCCGACACGGCAGGGCTCGGCCTCGAGGACGCCGGTGTGGCGACCGACGACGGTCATTTCATCGAGGTTGACGGAGTGTCGAGAACGACCCTCCGTGGGGTGTACGCCGCCGGCGACTGCACCGGTGTCCTCATGCTGGCGTCGGTCGCCGCGATGCAGGGGCGGATCGCGATGTGGCACGCCCTCGGCGATGCGGTGCGCCCGCTCGATCTGCGTCAGGTCGCAGCCAACGTCTTCACCGCGCCCGAGATCGCGACCGTCGGGTGCTCGCAGCGGGCCGTCGACGCCGGCGAGATCGACGCCAAGACGGTGCAGCTCGACCTGGCCGGCAACCCTCGGGCCAAGATGCAGGGCGTACGCGACGGCTTCGTGAAGCTGTTTTGCCGACCGGGTACGGGCATCGTCGTCGGCGGAGTCGTGGTCGCCCCGCAGGCCAGCGAACTGGTGCACCCGATCGCGATGGCCGTCGCCGCCAACCTCACCGTCGATCAGGTCGCCAACGCCTTCACGGTGTACCCGTCGATGACCGGCTCGATCGCCGAGGCGGCCCGCCGACTGCACCGGCGCTGACCCAGGTCTCACGCTCCGGACGCGCCCGAATGGGGCGGCGGCGATACGGCGCGAACTACTGCCGGGAGATGGCAGATTTCGAGGCCGTCGATGTGCCGTCTCGCGGCGGTACGTGCGGCCCGCGAGCCCTCCCGACGCATGCGCACACAACCCAGGCTTGACGCGAATAACACGGACGTAATTCCCAAACGACCCTGGTATGTCACAGAAATAGGATGCAGAATCACTCAACGGAGTCACAGGAAAAGCATCAGCATCATCAGCAACAGGGGAGTCTCGGAGGGGGATTACTGCGATGCGTGAGCACACCTGGATTGGGCCCCGGCGAGCAGCCAGACACCTGATCATCACCGCGACCGTCGGCGCCATCGCGTCGACGGCGTTAGCCACCGCAAGCACGACCGACCGAGCGTCGCCAACCCTCTCGTTAGCCAACTCCGGCCCGGCCGACGGTCCGTCGGTTCGGTCCCTCGAGGTGCCCGCAGGCCACGCAGGCGCTACTGCGGCCCGTGGCGGGCGTCGCGTGGTCGCCGCTCTCCACAAGACCGAGACCGAGCGCTACGGCATGGTCGCCGTCACGTGGCGGCACGGCACGGCGCCCAAGGGCACCAAGGTGCGCGTGCGCCTGCGAGTCGACGGGAGCTGGTCACCGTGGCGTCCGCTGCCGGTCGATCCCGACGAGGGCCCGGGCCCTGGTGAGGAAGCCACCGGCGTACGAGACGGCACGGCTCCGCTCTGGGTCGGCGAGGGTACCGGCGTCGCCGTCCGGGTGGCGTCGCGCGGCACCGGACCGGACGGCGTGCGTGTCGAGACCATTGACCCAGGCGCAGACTCCACCGGGGCTCCGGGCTCGCGTTCGATCGGCTCCCGGTCGGCCGGCGCACCGATCGACGGGCCGGTGCGGTTCCCCTCGATGCCGCCCATGTTCACTCGGAAGCAGTGGGGCGCCGACGAGTCTCTCGGCGACCAGTGCTGGAAGCCGATCTACGGCACGTCGGCCAAAATGGTATTCGTCCATCACACGGTCAATTCAAATGACTATGCGCGATCCGACGGAAAAGCAATAGTACGCGGCATTCTCGCTTATCACACGCAAAGCCGAGGCTGGTGCGATATCGGATACAACTATTTGATCGACCGGTTCGGACGAATCTATGTCGGTCGAGCCGGCGGTGCACGTCTTCCCGTACGCGGCGCTCACGCTGGTGACTACAACACCAACTCCGTGGGCGTTTCGCTGATCGGCAACTTCGAGAAGGCACGGCCGAGCAAGCGCATGAAGCACGCCCTCATCCGGTTCATCGGCTGGCGCCTCGGCACCAGTTACGTGCCGGCGCACGGCAAGGTCAGGCTGAACGGCAAGAAGTTCGACCGGATCTCCGGACATCGCGACGCAATGTCCACGGCGTGTCCGGGCAAGTACGTCTACCGTTGGCTGCCGCGCTTGCGCGACAAGGTTGGCAACTACCTGTCGGAGTATCGCTCGGCGATCCGCAAGCGGGCCGCCGCGATGGGCAAGCGGACGACCGGTTTGGTCTTTCGGGGTGAGGCCAAGCAGGATCACGGCAAGCGCACCGGCTTCCGCCACGGCGTGATGTACGCCAAGGCAGACCTCGGGGCGCACTGGCTGACCGGTGCGACGCTGCGCGCCTATCGCAAGCGCAATGGCACCTCCGGCCGCCTTGGGTTCCCGGCGACCGACGCGCAGCGCACCGGCGTCCACGGGGTCGGGGTGGTTGTCTTCGAGCACGGCCGGATGTATCGCGTCGGCAAGCACAAGGCGTACGCGTTATGGGGCCGCATCCTGATCCGATACCGCAACCTCGGTGGCGTCGGCGGCAAGCTCGGAGTGCCGACGTCCAACATGAAGCGGATCGACGTCGGTCGGAAGGCGACGTTCGCCAATGGGTCCATCACCTGGAACCGCCAGGACGACTCGATCACGGTGAAGTACTCATGATGCGGCGGCTCGCAATCACGGTCGTCGCGTTGGCGCCGATCGCGGGACTGGTCTCGGCCGTCCCCACCGCCGACGCCCGACCGGACGGACATGCCGCGGCCGCGAGTGTCAAGCTCCGAGGGCACGGCTACGGCCACGGACATGGCATGTCGCAGTACGGCGCGCAGGGTGCCGCGATCAAGGGAAAGTCCTATCGGCAGATCCTGTCGTTCTACTACCCCCACACCAAGATGGCGTCAGTGCGAGGCCGGATCCGGGTGCTCATCACGGCCGACCGAGGCAACAAGGTCGTGGTCAAGCCGCGTCCCGGTCTTCGAGTACGCGATCGCGCCGGCAATCGCGCGTTCGACCTGCCGCGACGCGACGCGATCAATCGGTGGCGGATCAAGCCGGCCAAGGGCGACCGCTCGGTCTCCGTCGTGCAGTACGAAGCCTCGAACGACTGGCGGCGCTGGCACGTACCGGGCCGGGGTGAGCTTCGCGGCGCCGGTCAGTTCGAGGCCAAGGGACCGATTCGACTGGTGCTCCCGGGCGGGTCGACGGCGCGCTATCGCGGTGTGCTGCGGGCGGCGTATCCCTCGGGCGGCTCGCACGATCGCGACACGGTCAACGTGCTGTCGATGAACAAGTACGTCCGAGGCGTGATAGCCGACGAGATGCCGGCGTCGTGGCGTCGGGCCGCGCTGCGCTCGCAGGCGGTTGCCGCCCGTACCTACGGGGCGTTCATCCGGCGGGAGAATCGCCGCGCGTACTACCACATCTGCGACACGACGTCATGCCAGGTGTACGGCGGAGTTGGCGCCGAGACATCGAAGACCAACCGCGCCGTCTCGAAGACCGCCGGCGAGATCCGGAACTATGACGGTGCACCCGCGTTCACCCAGTTCTCGGCCTCGTCGGGGGGCTGGACCGCGTACGGCGGCCAGCCGTACCTGCCGGCGAAGCGCGACCCGTACGACGGCTGGTCCGGCAACCGCGTGCACACCTGGTCGACTCGGATCGGGGTATCCGCCATCGAGGCGGCGTACCCGAGCATCGGGAGTTTCAAGCGGATCCGGGTCAAGCGTCGTGACGGTCACGGACAGTGGGGCGGGCGGGTGCTGCGACTGCGTGTCGTGGGCACGTCCGGAGCGGCCCGGGTGAGCGGTGACGACTTCCGGTTGACCTTCGGCCTGCGCTCGACCTGGTTTACCGTCGTCTGAGTGAGCCAGACCGAGGCGGCGTACGTCGAGTTCGCAACCCTTGAGGCGCGCGGCGTGTCGCCGGCGTACGAGCGGCTGGCGCTGGCAGTCGCGCGCGACGACGAGGTGCTGGCGCTCGTCGACACGCTTCCACCGGCCAAGCGGCAGCCGAACCTGCTGTTCGGCGCGGTCCGGCTCCTCGGTGGCCCCGTCGACGATCCGGATGCTTTCCGTGATTTCACGGTCGCGTCGTGGGCGGCGATCGAGCCGGAGATCCGGGCGCGTGCCACGCAGACCAACGAGGCCGGTCGGTGCGCCGTCCTGATGCCCGTGCTCGCCACCTTGCCGCAGCCACTCGCGCTGCTGGAGGTGGGGGCGTCGGCCGGGCTGTGTCTCTATCCCGACCGGTACGGCTACCGCTACGGCGATCGGCTGGTCGGCACGGGTGAGCCGGTCCTCGAGTGCGCGTTGACCGGGGCGCCGCCGGACGAGCTCCCGGAGGTCGTGTGGCGGGCCGGTCTCGACCTGAACCCGCTCGACGTGACCGACCCTGCCGACTCCGCGTGGCTCGAGGCGCTGATCTGGCCGGAGCACGCGCACCGCAGGGCGCGACTGCGCGCGGCCGCGGCGGTCGCTGCAGCAGACCCGCCGCTCCTGGTGCGCGGCGACCTCGTGGACGACCTACCGGCGCTTGCCGCGCGGGCGCCGGCAGAGGCGACCCTGGTTGTGTTCCATACGTCGGTGCTCTATCAGGTGTCGCCGGACCGCCGAGCCGCGTTCGTCGACGTCGTACGAGATCTCCCGGGCCACTGGATCGCCAACGAGTCGCCACACGTACTCGGCCACGAGGGTCTGCCCGATCCGCCGTGGGACTCCGCGGTCCATGTACTCGCGCTGGATCGCAAGCCGCTCGCCTGGTGCCGCCCGCACGGCCAGGGGATGAGCTGGTTCGGGTGACCGCGATCATCGGCAGGCGCCGCGTCATGCTGCCCGGTATGGGTCAGGATGCCCGCGGGGCGAGTGTC
>JBKOYM010000143.1:0-26435 GCA_046725375.1 Actinomycetota bacterium | reverse complement strand
CTCGCGGGGTACGTCGCCGCCGGTGTCGTCATGGTCGCCGCGTCGGCGTGGGAGCGGTGGCGGGCCGCTCGAGTTCCGACTTAGCGTCGGTGCTCACGGGTCCGGTCCGACGCTGAGTCGGAACTCGAGGTCGCCAGCGAGAACGTGAGAACGCAGAACAATGCGGTACGCGTCATCTGCGTCGCGACTTATGCATGGCAAGACGGGCACACTCGTTGGGACCATCGAGCCCCTCGTGTCCACAGCATCCGCTGTTGCGCCCAGGCTCCGGGTGGACATCCAGCTCCAAGGAGACAACCCCGAAGCCTCAGCTGCCGCAACGGGCTCCGGTCCCTGCCGAGCAGGGCCCGGGCTTGGTCGGCACGGTGGGGATGGCGAAGCTGCGCGGCGGGGGGCGCGAGCAAGGACGGCGGCCGGAGGTACCCCGCCGGCTGGCGCGCCCGCAGCGAGCAGGCCTCCCTTGACATCAAAGAGAGCCAGATTCGGCTCCGGACCGCGTCTCGCAGCTGGTCGTGACCAATCGCGCGGGCGTCTAGTTGAGGGATCCCGGCGGCCAGCGTGTACGTCGCGGCTCTTTGGCCGATCGGGTACCAGCGGAGGACAGTGTTGGGGACCGTTTGCGCGGTGGACCCGGGTCGTCGGACGTTACCTTCGTGCGCCAGCATCGGCCATTGGGGCGCAACGTGGCCACATTGGCCCATCGTCTCGCCAAAAACTTGCCATCGAACGGTATCCAGCCGTATCTGTATCGCAACGCTTCAACCATGAGCGTTCCGACGAGAATCGCCGCAGAACCAGGACGCTCCGATGGCCTGACTGCTTCACCCGCTAGCCCGCCACCGATGTGTGGCAGGTGTAGCCCGCGAGCCCGGTGTGGCGGGACCGTCCGCTCAAGATCAGAAATCGGTTACTACTTCGTCCTCTCGCACGTCATGGAGGACAAGTCAGGGCCGTACGGAAGCGACGGATCGGCCGTGACATCGACTCTCAGAACTCATGCCCACAAAGTCGAGTCGAGCTCTTGACGGACCGTACGGTCGTCCGTACGTTCCGTCGTAGGTGATGGTGGCGAACGGGGCCTCGCCCGAGCTAGGGCGGTGTACAGATGAAAGCTCACCGTGGTGTTCTCGCGACCATAGTCGCACTCCTCCTCGTATCGGCCCTGAACGGGCTAGCCGGAGCCCGCGGACAGGGCGGGCCGCGTCCCAACACCCAAACGGCGGCGGCATCCAACGCGCGGCTGCAGATGTACGAAGCAACCGTCGACGCGGCGACGGCGAACCGGCTCGCCGACGACGGCTATGAGATCGTCTCAACCAAGCAGGCCAACGGCGGTGTTCATATCGTCTTGGTGCTGTATCCCTGGGAGCGTAAGGCGATCGAGAAGCAGGGCATCGACCTCGCACTGTGGACCAACACCGAGGGAGTCAGTGCCACCGAGCTCGCGGCGCAGCAGGAGGCGGCCGGGTTCAAGGTCTTCCGCGACTACGACGGTCCGGACGGCATTCGGACTTACATGGAGAATCTCGCCGCTGCCAACCCGGACCTGCTGAAGCTCGAAGTCATCGGCCAGACCTGGGGCACCGACCCTGAGGGCGACGCGCCGGATACGCCTCGCGACATCGTCGCGCTCAAGCTCACCGCGGACGCCAACCAGGTGCCGGACAACAGTCGGCCCGCCGTGCTGTACTCCTCGCTGCAGCACGCTCGTGAGTGGATCAGCGTCGAGGTCAACCGGCGCCTGCTCGAGTGGCTGATCAAGATGTACCGGGAAGATCGGCAGCAGATCGTGAACCTGCTGCAGACCACCGAGCTCTGGTTCGTGCTGGTCGCCAACCCGGACGGCTATCAGTACACGTTCGATTACGACCGCCTCTGGCGGAAGAATCTCCGTGACAACGACGGCGACAACAAGATCACACCGCTCGACGGCGTCGACCCTAACCGGAACTTCCCCGAGCACTGGAAGTTCGACGACGAAGGATCGGCATCGATCACGGCCGACCAGACCTACCGTGGCCCAGCCGCGGCGTCTGAGCCGGAGACGCAGGCGCTCATCGACCTCTACGATCGGGTCGACTTCCGGTTCCACGTCAACTACCACTCGTTCGGCGAGTTGTTGCTCTACACGTTTGGCTTTCAGGTCAACACCCCGTCGGCGGACGACCCGATCTACGTCGCACTGTCGGGCACCGACAAGAAGCCGGCGATCGACGGCTACAACCCCGGCGTGGGCGCCGACCTCTACACGACCAACGGTGAGACCACGGACTACGCACATGCCCAACGCGGCGCGCTGGCGTGGACGCCCGAGCTCGGCGACGGGCCACATGACGACGGCTTTGTGTTCCCGGACAAGGAAGGTCAGGTCGAAGGCGAGTTCACCAAGAACCTGCCCTTCGCCCTTGATGTCGCCCAGTCGGCCGCGGATCCAGACGATCCGGTGTCGCACACCAAGACCGAGACCGAGCCCTTCTACCTGAACGTCGCCGAGATCGACCCGCAGAAGAGCTGGAACCCCATGAGCGACTTCCGGTTCGCGTACTCCTACAACGGCGCCGACCAGCCGGTGCAGGTCCTGGCGAAGCGCGACATCGACGGCGACGGCACTGATGACCCAGTGAGTCTGCACTACTCCGTGAACGGCGGCGCCCCCGTAACCACGTCCACCGGTGAGTGGGACGGCGGCGACCGCTACGGCGAGTCTGGCGACCTCTACTACCACATCGTCCGCGGAACGGTGACCGGCGCCGACGCGGGTGACAGCGTGAGAGTGTGGTTCACCGGTGGAGGTGCGACGAGCGAGGCCTTCACGTTCAACGTTGTGGGAAGCGACCCGAAGGACGTGCTCGTCGTCGCGGCCGAGGACTACATGGGGACGTCCAACGTGCCGCCGTACGCCTCGGCGGCCGGACCAAACTATCTCTCGTACTACACCGACGCCCTCGACGCGAACGGCGTCTCGTACGACATCTATGACGTCGACGCCCGCGGCCGCACCGCCCCTGACCACTTGGGTGTGTTGGGTCATTACGACGCCGTCGTCTGGTATACGGGCAACGACCTGCTCACCCGCGAGCCCGGGCAGCCGGGTGGCACGGGCGCGGCGACGCTGGCCAACAACGAAATGCTCGAGTTCCGCGCCTACCTCAACGAGGGCGGCCGGCTGCTCTACACCGGTCGCAGCGCCGGCTGGCAGTACGCGAACGCATTCGATTACAACCCGGTAGTAACGCCGCCGTACTGCGACAACGTCGACCAGACGGTCGACGACGGGTGCCTGCTGTTGTCCGACGACTTCCTGCAGTACTGGCTGGGCGCCTATCTGTTCATCGAGGAAGGCGGCACCGACTCCGGAACCGGCGAGCCGGTCCCGCTCGGCGGCAGCACGGGGACACCGTTCGAAGGACTCGACTGGACGCTCAACGGCGGTGACAGCGCCGACAGCCACCACCCGAACACCTCGCGTGGCACGACCCAGTCGTTCCTCACCACAAGCAGCCTGCTCAAGCCGGACGAGTTCGGACAGTTCTCGAGCGACGCGCTCGCGACATGGCAGACCGGCGTGGCGGGGGCGTTCAGCCCGCATACCGGCAGCAACTACCTCTACTCCGACCGGGCCGACATCACGTACAAGCGCCTGACGCGCACGATCGACCTGACCGGCGTAGGTGCTGACGCGAGCCCGAAGCTGTCGTTCTGGACGTCCTACGACACCGAGGCGGACTGGGACTTCGTCTTCGTCGAGGCCCACACGGTCGGCCAGGACGACTGGACCACGCTGCCGGACTCGAACGGCCACACCAGCCAGAATCTCGGAGACCCCGGTGCCGGCAACTCGTGTACGGAGGGTTGGCACACCGACCCCAACGACGAGATCCATCCGTTCCTCGCTCATTACCAGACGTGGAACGGCCCGGACGCGGCGTGCGACCCCGTAGGTACGACCGGCGAGTGGAACGCGGCTTCGGGGCGCTCTACCGGCTGGGAGAACTGGAGCATGGATCTGTCCGCTTATGCAGGAAGCCAGGTCGAGGTGTCGATCTCGTACGTCAGCGACTGGGGCGTCCAGGGCATCGGAACCTTCGTCGACGACGTCACGGTGTCGACCGAGGACGGCACTGAGTCGTTCGAGACCGGCCTGGGCGCATGGGCTGTGGCCGGCCCGGCTCCCGGCAGCACGGTCAACGCGAACGATTGGACCCGCACGACTGACGTCGGATTCGAGGAGGGCGCCGTCGTTGCGATGACACCCGACGACGCCGCATTCCGCACCGTCTATTTCGGGTTCGGCTTCGAAGGCATCACCTCGGCCGAGCAACGCAACGCCGTCATGGGCCGGGCCGTCGACTTCCTGCTGGGCCCGTAGCCAGCAGACGATCCGTCATCCGCCCGGGCCAGCGAGGACGACCGGCAGTCGTCGCTGTCCCCATGCGCCGACCGGTCCGTCGTACACACCGGGCACTCGCCGGCCGCAGCCCTGGCAGTGTCCGTGGTCGTCGAGGTCGTACCGCCGCATGTGGTACCAGTCGCGGATCACCACGGCCGAGCCGCATCCAGGGCAGTACGTCGTGCCGCCCTCGGTGTCGTGGACGTTGCCGGTGTAGACGTACCGCAGCCCGTTGCCTCGCGCGATCCGACGGGCCCGGGTCAGCGTGGCCGGCGGCGTCGGCGGCACGTCCAACATCCATCGACCGTCCGCTCATCAGCAGATCCGGGCGAGTCGCCGAGCCGGAACGCGGCGAAATGACCACCATTCGCATCCACCTGGGTCGTGGCTTGATCGGGCCGCGGTGGTCGGGATCTTCCCTCGATCATCCGGCTCGTCGGAGCCGCCCCGCCCCTGATCACTGGCACCACCCACGACAGGAGACCGACCAGCCCAGGGGTAGGGAGGACGTGACCCAGGCTTAGGCTGGGCGACTAACCGGACCCGTCATGGCTATTGTCTAAGCATGCTCATCCTCGGCATCATCCTGTTCGGCATGATCGTCGGCGCAGGCGCCCAGCTGATCCTCGGACGATCGCACGGCCGCATCGACTGGACGAAGGCGATCGTGGCCGGGCTCGCAGGCTCGTTCATCGGTGGGTTGTTGATCAGCCTGCTGTCCGGTGACGGACTTGACCTGAAGCCGACCGGCGTCATCGGGTCTCTGGCCGGTGCGATCGTGGTAACAGCGGGTTGGCGCTGGTGGGACGGCCGGAACAGGCCGACCGCGGCGGACCGGGCCGCCGAGCGGTCGGGGGACCCTCGCAAATCCAAACCACGCTGACCCAGCAGGTCACACGTAGCCGACGATCAAGACCCGCAGACCGACAATCCTGCCGAATGGGACGACGACATGCTCGTCGCTACCCGGCCGTATGGTCACCCGACAGTCGCCGCCTGGTGTTCACCGCAGACGGTGTCGAGCTTGAGGGCGCCCAGGACGTCACGGTCGACTGGCGGCCAGACCCAAGCCTCAGCAAGTAGCGGGCCACCACGGCGTCCTTACCGTGGGGTCGCGGGGACCGTCCCGGCCCTGTGCGTTGCTCCCGCCGCCGTGACGCGTCGGCAAACCCGGTAACGGCATCCACCACCGCAGCCTGTTGGCCTGACGACAGCAGGCGGCTGCTAGAGGACGTCGGCGACGTCACCCGGTTCGCTGATCGGAACCGGTTCACGTCCTGGACCGGCACCGCACCCCTCGACGCCTCCTCCGGCGCTGATCCGGCACCGACTCTCGCGAGCCGGGAACCGGCGGATGAACCCGCTTGACACAGAGGGGAGCCGAAAGACTCAGGTGCTGACGCAGATGCGTTTTCTGCCATGCCAATGGTCGGTCGATCGAGTTCCACCACCTTCTCGTGGTCGAACTGACCCACTGGAACCCGAGGGAGGCAACTGCCCATGCCGATGCGGGTCCGGCGGCGTCGTCGGAGTCCCGACAGATCATGAACCCCCGGCTCCACGTGTGACGTCGAGCTCGCATAGAGGCTGGCCGCAGTCGATAAAGACTCGACCGCCGGGGGCCAGCACCGCTCTGATTCGCGCCAGCGCCCGGCGGCCAGCCTTGGGGTCGCGCCCGTCGAGCGCGCCCACACGGATCGCGAACACGATGTCGAACGGGAGGTCACCGGGTTCCATCTCAAACGACTCGGCATCGACCTGGCGAACACTCATGCGGCCCAATTCGATCTCTCTCCGACAAGCTGTACGGGCCTGAGCCACGGCCTTCGCCGAGCGATCGATCGCGAGGATGTGCCCGGTCTCCAGGCGCTGTGCGACCGCACGCGCGGCCGCCCCGGGCCCGCAGCCGATCTCCAAGACGCGCGACTGCGGAGTGAGTGGCAAGGCCTCGACAATCGCCGCCAGCCGAGGTGACAGACCCGAGTTCATGAACTCGAAGATAACCGGCACGGAGCATCTCCTGGCCAGTCCCACGTGACGCCCGCTCTGTCGCACTGCGCACGGACGCGCTCTACTATCGCGTCGAGCATGATCGGGCGGGACGGTACGCGGCGGTAAGACGCACGACTCTCGGGTCGATCCAAGCTGACTGTCCCGGCCCGTGTTGGCAGAATCGGTGCATGGATCTGTCCCCACTCGGCGTGCGCGCCACTGCCGGCACCCTTCGCGCCTCGGAAGGAGTCGTGCTTCACCACACCTGGACCGATCAAGGTGTCGTGGCCGCGCCGGCTGCTAACGGCGGCCAGCTGCTCCACCTATCAGTGGCCCTCTGCGTCCTGAACGACACTTACCGTGAGGCTCAGCGACTCGGCATCGACGTGATCGGCGTCGCGGTCGAAGCTGACGGAGGCTTTGACGACGACTGGCGCTCGACCGGGATCCAGTACTCGGTCGCGCTCGACTCGCGGGCCTTGCCCGAGGATCTGGCGCGTCTGCGCGCCGTGGTCGACGAGCTCGCAGAGATCCCACGGGCGATCCGTGCAGGCGCACCGGTGACGAGGTGTGGATGATGCCGGTCCTCTGAGTGGGCCTTCTCGCTCCACGACCGACGAGGGCGGTCCGCAGCGATTCTGGGATCCAGCAGCTCGCCGGGGTGGCGTTCTGGCGTTCTACTGTGATGACTAGACATGGTCGCCGACGGAGCTGATTTAGGTCCTGGGCTGGCGGTCATTCCGCGTCGACCTGGATCACGGCCTCCTGGCCCACCTCCCGCACTCCTCCGCGACCGAGCAGGGTCAGGGTGGTGGTGATCTCATCGCGAAGCAGCTCCAGCGCCTGTGCCACGCCGGTCTCCCCGCCGGCGGCCAGACCGTATGCGGCCAGCCGGCCGATCACCACCGCGTCGGCGCCGAGGGCGAGCGCCTTGATAACGTCGACGCCGTTGCGCACCCCGCTGTCAAGGGCGATGTCGACGTTGGGACCTACCGCCTCCCGGATCTCGGGCAGGACGTCGAGGGAGGCGCGTTGACCGTCGAGCTGCCGGCCCCCGTGGTTGGAGACGACCAGCGCGTGTGCCCCCGCGTCGACGGCGGCGCGCGCGTCGTCTGCTGTCATGATGCCCTTGGCCATCCATGGGAGTGTGTCGTGGGCGAGCAGCTCACCGAGCTGTTGCCAGGACCATACGGGCGCGGTCTTGTTGAGCAGCTGCCCGAGCTGGGCGAGGGCCTGCTCGATGCTTGGGTAGTTGCCACCGAACAGCTGTAGGTCGGGCAGGTAGCGGTTGCCGAGGTCGCGTGTCCGCCATCCTTCGATCGGAGCGTCACAGGTGACGCACAGGCCGGTGTAGCCCGCCTTCTGGTAGCGCCGGACCACGTCGAGGAAGACCGACTCGCTGCCGAGTGGGTGGACCTGGCCGAAGGCGGCGGCGCCCGGCGCGGCGGCTACGATCTCCTCGAGTGAGTGGGTGCCCAGCTCGGGGACGATGGTCGCGGTGCCGGCCGCGGCGTTGGCTCGGGCGACCGCGACCTGCCCCTCCGGGTGGAACAGGGCGTCGGCGCCGAAGGGCGCTGTCAGTACCGGCATCGCCAGATCGACGCCGAGGAACGTCGTCCCGGTGGAGGGCGCCGGCAAGCCGCTCATGACTCGCGGCGCGAACGCCCAGCGCTCGAACGCGCGCCGGTTGCGGCGCAGGGTGATCTCGTCGCCGGCCCCTCCTTCGAGATAGTCAGCGGCGGCGCCCGGGAGCCTTTCCAGTGCCGTCTTCCGGATCTCGTCGAGCGTGGCGAAACCGGCGTCGGCTGTCGGGTCCATCGGGGTTCTCCTTTGGGAATGGCGGGTGAGTTAGCGGCGTTACTGATGCATATCCGGGCATCGAGGGCCGGGATTGACGTACGGTGAGCGAGATGTCTGACTCAACGACCACCCGGCTTGGCAAGCGCGAACGACTCGTCCAGAGCGCCGCCGACCTCCTGCACAACCAGGGGGTGCAGCGGACGACGCTCGCTCAGATCGCCGAGCATGCCGACGTTCCGCCGGGTAACGTCTACTACTACTTCAAGACGTTCGACGAGCTGGTCGACGCGGTGATCGACTTCCGCCTGGCGATGGTGCTGGACAATCTTGCTCGCCTCGAGAAGCGGCGTACGCCTAGGGCCAGGCTCAGGGGGCTGATGGAGATGTGGACCGGCTCTGCCGACATGGTCGCCGAGAGTGGCTGCCCGCTCGGGAGTCTGTCCTCGGAGCTGAACAAGATCCATGACCAGAGGACCGACCACGCCGCCGCCCTACTCCGCACCGTCATCGCGTTCATCGAGGAGCAGTTCCGCGAGCTCGGGCGACGCGACGCCGCGTCGCTCGCAACCAGCATGATGTCGCGGATCCAGGGTGCCGCGCTGCTCGCGAACACGTTCAGCGACGCGACGCTGCTCAATGCGGAGGTGCGTCGCATCGAGAGGTGGCTCGACGAGCTGAGCTGACCGGCAGCGCACGGTGAGTTGCCAGCAGACGTACGCCCCCTCGGCGGTGTGGCCCTCCTCGCGCAGCGTGCGAAACTACCCAGTTGCCGACGTTGCCGGTGTCTCCGACCACAAGAACCGGGCTGCTTTGTCATCGTGGTTCCTCTCCGTGTGTTGTTGCGGGCGTCTGGACTTGGCGCCGGGTAGGCGGTTTGCGAGGGCCCACCACCCCCGGATCCGGCCGAATGCGTCGGAACTTGCTCGCGAGCCTCTCTTCTGTCGTTTGCGTCGGTCGTCTTGTTGTGTCTTCGTGTCGGTCCGTCGGCGGCGCACCCCGTTGAGTGGCTGGCCGGGGTGCACCGCGCCGGGCGTGTGGCAAGGGGTTGGGACCGATCCCCAGGTCAGTCCCGCTCGCCGACCACATCCAGTGGCGGCTGCTCGTCGGCGGCTTCGATGAGCCCGCCAGTCTCGTGGCCGCGGATGTTCGGCGATCTGATCGCGATCACGGCGGCGGCGGCGAGGAAGATCGCCGCCCACAGCATCGCGTCCTGGAAGCCTCCGGTGAGGGCCTGTGCCTGGGACTCGCCGTCAGCGAGCAGGTCTCGGGTCTGCGAGGTGGCGATCGCGGAGAGGATGGCCACGCCCAGGGCGCCTCCCAGCCACATTGAGGAGTTGATCATGGCGCCCGCGAGCCCCGCCTGGTCTTCGGGCACTCCGGCCTGAGCGGCCGTGGTCGCGCCGACGAGCACACCTCCGATACCGAACGACATCACCATGAGTGCGGGCAACAGGTCGGTCAGGTACTCGCCGTCGGCCGGGACGTGCGAGAGCCAGTAGATGCCACCTGCCCCCAGAACCGCGCCCAGCACGATGACCGGGCGGGTGCCGACGCGGGCGAGAAGAGCGGTGCCGATGCCCGCGGCGATTACGACACCGGCAGTAGCGGGCAGGTAGGCCGACCCAGCTTCCATCTGGGAGAAGTGCAGCACGTTCTGCATATACAGGGTAAGGAAGAAGAACACGGCGTAAAAGCCGGCCATCGCCGCCACCATCGTGACGTCGGCGGCTGCCAGCCCCCGGACCCGCAGGATGGAGAGCGGGAACAGGGGCTGGCGCTGGCGCGCCTCCCACATGACGAACAGGAGGATCAGCGCCCCGGCTCCGATCAGACCGCCGATCGTCTGCTCGTCGTCCCACCCCACGTTCGGGGCCTCGACGATCGTGTAGACGAGCAGGAGCATGCCCGTGGTGATGAGCACCGCGCCGCCGAGGTCAACGCGCTGTACTCGGATCGGCCCGTCGGCGGGGATCAGCCGGAAGATCGCCGCCAGTATCAGCAGAGCCGCCGGCAGGTTGACGAAGAACACCCACCGCCAGTCGAGGTAGTCGGACAGCATCCCGCCTAGGAAGACCCCAACGGCGCTGGCGAGGCCGCCAAGCGCGCCCCAGGCGCCCAGCGCCTTCTGCCGATCCGACGGGTTGCTGAAGGTTGTGGTGAGTACCGACAGGGCCGAGGGCACCATCAGGGCGGCACCGACGCCCTGCACCAGTCGGGAGGCGATCATGAGCTCGGAGTTGCCGGCGAGCCCGGCCGTCATCGAGGAGGCCAGGAATACGGCCGTGCCCGTGACCAGGATGCGGCGTCGCCCGAACAGGTCGGCGAGTCTGCCGCCCAGCAGCATCAGGCCGCCGTAGGTGAGCAGGTAGCCGCTGAGGACCCACTGCAGGTTCTGGATCGTGAAGTCAAGGTCGTCGCGGATCGAGGGGAGAGCAACGTTGACGATCGACGCGTCGACGAAGTCCAGGAATCCGACCGCGAGGACCAGAAGCAGGGTGGCCCGTCCCTGTGGGGTACTGAGGACGGATGGATTAGTGCCCGACTCGGCCATGAGGGTGGTCCTCCGTGTGGTTGAACGTAGGAAGTTAGTTATTGCACTCACTAACTACAGCCGATACGATCGTATTCCGCCACCCGGAAAAGTGTCTGCGAACCTTCGCCAAGGAGAGGCCGATGCCCAGGTCCGTCCACGAGCGGGTCCTCCTGCCACCCCCACCCCAGGAGCTGTACGAAAGCTACCTCGACCCGACCCGCCGGCCGCGCATCATCGGCACCGAGCACTCGAACTCCTGGCAGGATCGTCGATGAGCACAGCAGACGTCGTCGACCGCTACTACGACGCGTGGGCGCACCGGCAAGGCGACCTGACCGATGTTCCGCTCGCAGACGACTTCCGCTTCACTGGGCCAGTGACCTCATTCGACTCCGCGGCGGCCTTTCGCGAGACGGCTCGCCGGGCCGGCGCTGTGGTGCGCAACTACCGGGTACGAAGCCAGTACCACGATGGCGACGTGGTGGTCTCGATCGTCGACTGGGAGATGGAAGGCGTGCCTGGCCGGTGGCGCGCGGCCGAGCTGCTCGAGGTGCGCGACGGACACGTGGTGCGCGGCGAGGTGATCAACGACGCGGAAGAGCTGCGCAAGGTCATGGCGCAGGCGCGATCCCAGCCGAAGTAACCTGTTCCCTTTCCGCTCCGCTCACCTCGCCAAAGTGATGCAGACCTAGACCAGCGTTCGAACGTCCTTCATATCGGCGATTCTGCGCCATGGAAGCCGCCCCATTCTGGGCGTGCTGACGCGGCGGATTGACGCGGTCCCACTCACCATCGCACGTCCCTGCGGCCGCACGTCAGGCGCTTCGTGACCTTCGTCCCTGCCATCCGGACGGAGCAGAGCCAACGATGAATACAGAGGGTTTCGGGCCTAAAACAGAGGTGGAGGATGGATACGACAATGACAACGCCAACCTCCAGCAAACAAGGTTGTTGACTAGTTCCAGGACTTGAAGGTCGGCGACCTAGTTCCCATGTTCCACGAGTCTCACGGCCTTGCCATCGCCTACCAGGTCGACTCGTTCCAGACCAACGACTGGATGCTGTGGGTGCATCGACCTCACGAGCACGAGCCGCCGGACAGCACCTGGAGCTGGCGGCTAACAGCACTGCCTGGAGGTGGAACACGGCTCGTCACGCGGATGAAGCAGGACTACCGGTGGGCGACCCCTCGCCTAGCGAGTTTCAACCTGGTCCTTATGGAGTTTGGAGACTTTGCCATGGAACGTCGCATGCTCATAGGCATCAAGAAGAGAGCGGAGTTCGCCAGCGGCTCTACCTGATGTCTAGGCGGCGAAAAGACGCTGTTGCTGAGTCTGCACGAATGATCGCACCTGCCGGAGAGCAGAAGTGTCCACCCCGTCTCAGACCGGTGCGGCGCCGGCGCTGACCTGGCGGTGGGCAAGTAGGAGACCAGCCCGCCATCCCGGTGCACGTCCCCCTGTGGGTTCCGTGATCGTGTTCATGTTGTGGCCGGTGCGCGCGAGCGCCCACGCGACCAGCGAGTTGGAGTTCCACATCTCGCCCGCGCCAAGCTCGTCTCTGCCCCAGGTCAGTGCTGGTACCTCCCGGAGCACCTCAAGTAGGGCTGCGACCCGGGTCGGATCCTCGGTGAGGCGTACCGGGCTGTCGACAGCCTCGGCGGCATCCGGGATGTCGCCACCGGGCCAGCAACGCACCTCGTAGCGAAACGCACGAAGCTGGCCGAGCCATCGGGAGCCGACCGGTCCTTCACAGACGACGCCCCGGTCGGCGTCCGAGACGTTCCACACCGGGCCCATCTCGACCGCGTACACGATGTCGTCGAGCCTCAGCGTCAGTCCGGTGTGAAACAGGTTTGCCGGGGGCCGGTGCTCGCGATGGGCCAGCAACCACTCGTAGACGCGGCCGTTCCAGCGCACGAAGTGACCACCGGCGCCCAGCGGAAGCCAGAACAGATCGACCCAAGCTTCTGCCGCCCGATCGTTCATCGACCTCACCCACGACCCAGACAACACCCAGCTCCCACACCCGATAAGGGTCAAAGGTCCCTGCCGGCCCGAACCGCCCGTGGCCGCCGTGGCACCCTGGCATGCGGCCTCGAGCGTGGTCGACTGGCGGCGGAAGGACGCAGCCCCCCAGATGCCAGGTGGCCGGGACGATCCAGGCGCAACCGCACTCGGAGTGGGTTCCAAGGCCGATCCTCGGACGTTGTCGCCCTGACAAGGCGGTTCAGAGGTGGGGAGGCTGGTCCTTGGTCGGGTCGGCAGGGACTACGTCGAGGTGCGCGTCGGTGGTGAGCTCCGAGACCAGCCGCTTATCGCCGCCGACACCGACCCAGTGCGGGTCGACGTCGTGGGCGATGCACCAGGCGCGGTCGGCGGGCCAGACGAACGCAGGCTCGGCCTCGTCGAAACGGACCTGACCTGGCCAGCCGCTTGCAGTGTCCCAGGCGCCGACCTCGGCGAGCGGTCCGCGAAACAGCCAATAGGCACGGTGAAGTATCACGATCTTCGGCAGGTTCTCCGTCGCCGTGGAATTCGGAGGCCGTGGTGCGACTGCCGGTTGCGCGTCCGGGTCTTCGAACTGGACGACTGCGTCCTCGTCGAGATCGCCGGCATCCACGCTAAACGCGACGGCGGTGTTGCCGTAGCCGTCCCAAACGCAGAAGTAGCAGTCGTTGGGCGTTGCGGTGTGGGTGGTCAGCACCTCGAACAGCCGCGGCAGCTGGTCTAGGCGCCAGTCCTCCTCGATGTCGTTCTCCCGTTGGCCGGGCCGTGTCGGATCGGGCAGGAGCCGAAGCCGCGCGTAGGAATCGAAGCCGGCAGGGCCGAAGCCCACCAGCTGCGGCCACGGAAGCTCGCTGTGTTGGATCCAGTCGGCCGCCGACAGTTCCCTGCAAAAGGTGAGCGTCACGCTCTCCTTCTATCAGCAACACCACACCCCCACCTGCCAGAGGTGCCATCCCCGGGGCACCAGCACGCCCGAAACGACATCTCCTCGCTGTGTCCGACAGGCGGCGAAAGACGCGCCTTGCGGTCAATTCTCGAGAGTGACCCGACGCATCCGGGCGGTGCTGCGCGACTGGCCGGAGGTCTGAGTTCCCCATACCGTGGTCTGCGAGAGATCCACCGTATTCGGGGGCGGGACGCTACCTTCGCTGCGGGAGGGCCGATGCCGGACTACGGGCGACCGCTGCGATTCGGTGTCTTCCCCACACCCGAGGCGGAAGCGCTGGACGAGGTCCTTGCGTTGGCTCGACTCGCGGACGAGGAAGACCTGGAGTATGTCGGTATCCAGGACCACCCCTATCAGCGGCGCTACCTCGACACGTGGATGCTGATGGCGACTGTGCTCGCGAAGACGCAACGCGTCTGCGTCTTCCCGGATGTGGCGAACCTGCCGCTGCGTCCCCCTGCGGTAATGGCCAAGGCGGCAGCGAGCCTGGACGTGTTGTCGGGTGGGCGATTCGAGCTCGGGCTCGGTGCGGGAGCGTTCTGGGAGGCGGTCGAAGCGATGGGTGGACCGCGGCGGTCGCCCGGCGAGGCGGTCGACGCTCTCGGCGAGGCCATCGAGGTCATTCGCCTGATGTGGTCGGAGCAGCGCTCGGTCCGCTTCGACGGCCGCTACTACCGGCTCGCCGGAGTCAAGCCCGGGCCGCCGCCGGTGCACTCGATGGGCATCTGGCTCGGCGTCGGCGGCCGCCGGACGCTCGCCCTTGTCGGCCGAACCGCCGACGGCTGGGTGCCCTCGAGCGGATGGGCCACGCCCGACAAGCTTCCCGACATGCACGCGCGTATCGACGAGGCCGCGGTCGCCGCTGGCCGCGATCCCGCCGAGATCACCCGGGTCTACAACGTGTGGGGCAAGATCGATGGGTCGGGCGGCTTCCTCCAAGGCGGAGTTGCCCAGTGGGTCGACGAGCTCACCGAACTGGCGGCCGAGCATGGAATGGACACCTTCGTCTTCGGTCCTTCCGAGGATCCCGTCCCGCAGCTGCAGCGCTTCGCCGCAGAGGTCGCACCCGACGTACGCGAACAAGTCGCTCGACATCGCGGCGACCAGCCATCGGGGTAACGCCAGGACCGATGCGCTCCGGCCGCAGCGTCGGACGTTTCGCACCGTACATAGCCAAGGTCGCGCCACGCGCCGCCAGCGAAAAGAGGCTCGTCGGCAGACGCGCGCGGATCGCGGCGGAAAGACGCGGCTAGTTCGTTGGGTGGACCGGGCGAAGGCGTTAGTGTGCCGGCCGCAGTAGCGGTGCTGGCCGCCGCGTTCCCAACGGTCCCGCGCGTCATCCCGCGTTCTCCATCCTCATCGCCGACGCGGCCAGCGGCTTCATGGCAGGCCTGGTGTTTGTTTTGCGATCGCTTCCGCCAGGGCCTCACACGACGTGGGTGCCGGCTGCCTGGCCGGGCGCCGACACGTCGTCGGCGCCGTCCATGCTGATCTGCACTCGGCGCTCTTCGTCGCCGCGCAGCAGCGTGATGGTCAGCCGCTCGCCCGCGTCCTGGATCGCGGCGTACAGCGAGGAGCTCGAGCGCAGCTCGCGTCTGCCGGCCCGGGTCAGAACGTCCCCCTGGGCGATGCCAGCTGCCTGTGCCGGCGAACCTGACTCGACACTGCGTACGAGCAGGCCGGCGACCCGGGCCAGCCCGACCGACTCGCGCATCTCCATCGTTACGTGGGCGGGCACGAGCAGCAGGCCCAGGTGCGGGCCGGCATCGGCCGGGTTGGTCGACCCTTCGAACTCGACGAGCAGTTTGCGCAGGAGCCCGGCCAGCAGGTGCTGCTCGCCGTCGTCGAGTGCCGCTAGAAGCCGCGCCTCGTTGTCGAGGTGGGCGGGCACCACATGCTCGAACAGCTTTCGTCCGTTGTCGGTGAGCGTGATCAGCACGTTGCGGCGCAGCTCGGGGTCGGGTGTACGGGCCACGAGGCCCTTCTCGGCCAGGCGGTCGACCCGGACGCTTACGGTGCCGGGCGTGAGTCCCAGCTCGTCGGCCAGCCCTCGCTGCGACACGCCCCGGCCGCCGTCGTCCAGCCGGGCCAGGGTGACGAGTGCAGCGAACGCGGGGGCAGTGAGTCCGAAGTCGGCGAAGACGGCGGCGAGCCGTTCGTCGATGTGGTTGCGCACGCGATCGAGCCGCGAGACCACCTCGACCGATGACATCTCAAGGTCTGGGCGCATCTCGCGCCAGGAGCTCACGAGCCGGTCGACGGAGTCGCACGGCGTGCAGCCGCGATCGCTGGTTGGCTTCACCACGTCCGACATAATATGTTGAGCTCAATGATTGATTGACGGGAAGGTTCGTATGGGACCTCCCCGCCGGCAGTGTCACGCGGCCGCGGCGATCTGCTCGCGGCGATCTACGCCGGTGACGATCGGGTCGATGCGAACGTTGTGCGGCATCGGCCATCCCCGCTCGTACTCGTAAATGACGAGATCCGCGGTGTTGCTGGCCACGTCGATCCGGATGATCAGCCCGTTCTCGATCGTGAAGATCATTGTCTCGATCGACGTGCCCTCGCGTCCCGTGGGCGCCAGTCCCAGGAAGTCGGCCACGTGCTTCCAGTGCAGCTGGCAGGTCACGAAACCGCGTCCGTTGCCGGCGTCATCCGGCACACCCCACAGGGGCTGCCGCCACCCAACGGCCACCAACCCGGGGAGGGCTCCGCGATGAAGAACCATCATCAGCCGACAACCCACGAGCGTTACCTGCACGCCGTCCGTGACGTCGTCGTCGCGAGGGCACCGGAGCGGGGGACAATCACCGCCGGCCAGGCCGACCGGCTGGCGCATACCAAGCTGCTGTACAGGGTCGGAGACGGCACCTACCGGGGCGTGACGGTGTTCGACGCCTGGCAGAACGGCGTCGGCCGGGTCGACATCGTCGAAATCGCGGCCACCGGTCAGGAATCGTGGACACAGCTTGCCGGCACCGTCATCCACGACCTGTTGACCGCACTAGCTGGCCGATCTGCCGGGTGAGGGGACCTGGTGCGCATGCGACGGTGCGGCGGTTCCGCGGCGTACGTGTCGCGGTCACCGAGTCACCGAGTGAAGCCGGTCCGAGGTCAGCAGCTGTGCTCGACCTCGATCTGTTGGCCGCGTCCCATGCCGGCGTCCCGGGTGGTCCCGAGGTTCTTGCCCTCGACACCCCGGAAGTCGAGCGTCCCGCTCGCCAGGGCCCGCCGCCAGCGCCATTTGCCGCTGAACCGGTAATGGTCGCACTTGGAGTGGCTGGAGTAGGAGTCCTGGCTCCGCGACACGTCTCCACGACCGGTCAGGTCGGCCACGATGTGGGCAGGTCCCAGCGGCACCCGCTCGCCGTCCCGGTAGGTGTGCATCCGGTAGGTCGCCTCGAGATGGCCGGCCGACAGCCGACGGTTGACCGAGAACGACCCGTCGCCGAGGTCGCGGATCGCCCCGGAGGCGGACGAGACCCCCCGGCAGCGGTCCCGTCCCTCGCGGACCTGGCAACGCTGCACGTCCTTGTACAGGTCGGACCAGAAGTCGTCGCCGCTCTCGTACACCCCGGCGTACCAGGTGGTGCGCCGATAAGTGTCTGCGTCTACGACCTTCTTGCTGTGCCAGAACGCGTCGAGGGTCTGGCTTTGGTACCGCTCGGTCACGGCCCCCGCGCTCGGGGCTCCGAACGGCAGGAGCGCCACAACCAGGGCGCCCAACAGGAGAAGTCTGCGCATGGCAGCCCCCTTAATCCGTGGCGCGACAGGATCGCGCGCCTTCGCTCAATGAACGCCCGGCGCGACGGTTTGGTTGCTACCACGACCAGGTTTCAGCGGGACGCGTCGTCGGGTCTGGTAGCTGCCCGATGCTGCGCCCCGACGCCGCTCAACAACCCCGCCTCGAAGAGATCATCACCAACCTGGGCGAGCGTCTCGCCGAGGCCCGCGACCGCGGCTGGCTCGGCGACGTCGACGGACTCGAAGCCAGCCTAGCCGCCGCACAGCGGAAACTCGTCCAGATGCGCCGTACCGCCGTCAACCTCGGGCTCCCCGCCATCCCACCCCAAGCCACCACGGCACGACTGATGCTCACAAACACAACCCCATCGCCACCAGCGCTCAGCGCAGTGGGGGCTGTTGCCAGCGCGCCAGTTCGGGCGCACGATCGGTATGCCATGTTCGAGCGATACACCGACCGGGCCCACCGGGTGGTCGTCCTGGCCCAGGAAGAGGCCCGGATGCTCAGCCACAACTACATCGGTACCGAGCACATCCTGCTTGGCCTGATCCACGAGGGTGAGGGCGTCGCCGCCAAGGCGCTCGAGAGCCTTGGGATCTCGCTGGAGGCCGTCCGAGCCCAGGTCGAGGAGATCATCGGCCAGGGCCAGCAGGCGCCCAGCGGCCGCATTCCGTTCACCGCTCGGGCCAAGAAGGTCTTGGAGCTGAGCCTGCGCGAGGCGCTGCAGCTCGGCCACAACTACATCGGCACCGAGCACATCCTGCTCGGTCTGATCCGTGAGGGCGAGGGCGTCGCCGCCCAGGTGCTGGTCAAGCTCGGCGCCGACCTCAATCGGGTCCGCCAGCAGGTGATCCATCAACTATCGACCCACGCCGGCGGCGAGGGGGCACCATCGCAGCCGAGCGGGAAGAACTCCCCGACGAAAGACTGGAACTTCCCGACGAGGGAACTCACGGCACACGCTCCGTTCGCCGCCAGGGATCAAGTCGAGGAAATCCGTGCCCTCCTCCGCGAAATCGTGGAGCGACTAGAGCGGATCGAGCGACACCAAACCAAAGGTGACGACACACCGTAGCCGCCCGCACGCCCAAGCGCCGCACCTCGAAATCCGCCAAGTAATCCCGAACAGATCCGCCATCAACCGTTCGCACCAACCCGCCGGGCCCGAGCCCAACTCGACGGACACTCCCGCTTAGTGCAGAAAAGAGTTGGGTCACGTCCTTGCCGGAGGAGAGGCCGGCCACTCGAACGAGTGGAAGGACACCGCCGTAGGGCTCGGGTTCGTGGTGCGTCCGGCAGCGCCGGGCAGGTGTACCACCTGGCGATGATCCACCCGACGATCCGACACGCCGTGCACGCCCTCGCCCAACGGATCGGGGACGGCCGGCCCGAGTTCCGCACCTTCGCCATTCCCACCCTGCCGACCAAGCCACGGCCGTGCTCGGCCGGCATCGGCACCAAGGGCGGCCGGTCACGAGGCAAGGGCTGACCCCGCCCGGCGAAGCGACTTTGACCCGGACAGTCTCATGCGGCATCCAGTGTGAGCCTGTCGGGGCAAGCAGCCGGGGCCAGGTGTGTGCGGGGAGCGTGGTGATCGTCGGCAGAGAGTCGGCAGCACTTCCCAGCTCAAGGGGCATAGATCGCGCCATCCGCAAAATAGTCGCCGCGACAGCAGCCGCCCCATACGATCATCCCTTCGCCGGTCCAGACGGCTGCATGAGAAACCCGCCCCCAAATTGGAGCCTCCGGCAACTGCCTCCACCGCTTCCGCTGCGGGTCATACGCGCCGCCCGTAGCGAAAAGCTCGCTCGCATCGTACGCGGACACCCCGCCCCAGACGATCATCTCGTCTCCGGTCCAAACGGCCGGGCTGCCGTCGTAGGTGAGACCGAAGTCGGGTGGCGGGCTCGTGACCCGTTCCCACTGGTGGCTGTTGGGGTCGTAGCTGGCTCCGCCGTTTGGACCCCAGATCAGCATGGTGTCGCCGGTCCACACCGCGTTGAGGTCGGGCTCCACCCCGGACGGGAGCACCGGAGACGTCGCCGCCAGCAGACGGGTCGGGGGAAGGCGGCGCCAAGTGTCGCTCTGTGGGTCATACGCGGCACCGTCATAGAACAGCCGCTCACGCTCCTTGCGCAGCGGAAGGACCGGCCGCGATCCACCCCACACGATCATCTCCTCACCGGTCCAGACGGCCACGTGATCCTTACGGGGAGCCAGCGGCGCCGGCGAGATCACCTTCCAAGACTCCGAGCGGGGGTCGTAGGCGGCGCCGTCTGCGCGAAGCTGTCGAGGTCCTTCACCAGGGCCGTAGGGGGAACCCGCGAAGCCACCCCACACGATCATCTCCTCACCGGTCCAGACCGCGGTGTGGAAGTAGCGGTTGCCAAACGCTGTCCGCTCCAGCGGGTTCCAGCGATCATGCGCGACGTCGTAGATCACTCCCGGCGCCTGGCTGCCACGGCCGCCCCCACCGCAACAGCCGCCCCAGACAATCACCTTCCTCCCGGCACCCACCGCCGTGTATCCGAGTCGCCACCACATGGGTGACGGCGCCGTAGGGGACCACCGCCGCGAGTCCGAATCGAAGACAATCGCCTCCATCGTCGCCTGGTCGTAGTCGACCCCGGCAATCACGACGACCCTGCCACCGGCCACGACCGGGACCAAGTCTTGAAATCCACGAGCTCGCCCCGCCGGCCCCTGTAGCCGTTGCCACTCGCCCAGACTCCTCGCGGCCGAAGGCCCGCTCGGTGCCCCGCTGGCCGACGTGTCGGCTGAGGCCGGAGACGATGCCGGCAGGAGGTCGTCCCTAGGTGCCTCTCCATCGGTGCACGAGGCCACACCCAGCCCAGCAACTATCGCCAGCGCGGCCGCCCGCCTAGCTGTCGCGGCGGGATCACGAGCGTCACATGACCAGGGAGGCACTAGTTTGGCCCTTCGAAGTTGATGTCGTTGCCTGGCGTGATTTGTAAGCGGCCGGCGGCTCGCTCGCATTGCATCGATGGGACGGCGCATCGGACGAGCCATGTGTCGTCGACCGGGAACACCAGGTGAGCCGAGTCTTCCCAGACCATCCGCCACGTATACACCCGATCGAGCGGTGGCGCGGTGTCCGGTTCGTCGAGGCCGTACAGGCGCGTGACGACCTCGCCGGTGTCGACGTCGACGACGGACAGGTCACCGGTCAGCACTTTCCTGCCGTCGGGCGACAGCAGTATCGGCTGCATCCCGTCGCAGCCGCGCCACAACGTGGTCAGCGTTCCGTCGCTACGCAAATCTGACACGTCACCACACGGCCAACGGGAGGTGAGGACACGGGACGATCCGCCGACGACGCCGATCACCTCACGGGCGAGTGGGATCGGGTCGTTGCCGGGCGTCCAGAGCATGCTCTGGGCTGTTCCATCGTCTTCAAAGGCCTCGTCGTAGACGATGCCGGCTGGACCCCAGCCGACCATGTACCGGGCCGGCTCGGGCAGGGTCGCCACAACGTTTCCGGTCGGCACGTCGACGACAACCGGTCCGGCCACCTGGGCGCCGTCGGGCGATACCGTCGCCTCCTGCACAGGTGGCAGGTTGGCACTGATGAGGTTCGGGAGCGGGGTGAAGGCACCATCGGCATGGAGAATCCCGTATTCGGTACGGAACAGGTATGGGTGATGTTGCTGGCGCTCCACCAGGAGGAACCAGCCGCCGTCGACGGTGCCGATGACGTCCGGTCCGCCCGTCCCGGGCACCGGCACTTCCTGCGTGCCCACATGCAGAACCTGGTCGTGCGACCAGGGCATGTTCGGCGGCTCGCCGGTCGGGAGCGATTCCACCTGACCGCGCGGAGGCACGCCGAGATCGGTCGACTGAACCGCCGGCGGGACGCGCGTATCGCCCGTCCGCATCCCATCGTCACCGGCGGCGACGACCAGCGCCGGGATCGCAATCGCCAGAGCACCCCCAACCGCGGCGACGGCTGTGAGCCGGCGCCGCCGGGTTCGCACCCTGCCGGCCACGGCGTCGATACTGATCGGCTGCGGCGCCGATTCAACAGCCGAGCGCATCTTGTTTCGGAGCTTCGTCTCAAGGTCGGTCACTGGTCCGCCGCCTTCGTCGTATCCTCGACAGTCGCCCATGGCTGCTGGCGCAGCGTCGCCAGGGCTTTGGATGTCTGACTCTTGACCGTGCCGACCGAGCAGCCGAGCAAGCCGGCGGTCTGCGTCTCGGTCAGATCGTCGTAGTAGCGCAGCACGATCACCGCACGCTGACGGGGAGGAAGGACGGCGAGTGCTCGGCGGACCTCCGCACGGTCGTCGGCCTCGGCGTAGCGGTCGGCCGGTACCGGATGCTCAGGAACGTCGGCAGTCGGCTGCTCCGCCCGCCACTTGCGCCGCCACCAGTTGGCGTACGTCGTGATCATGGCCCGCCGCACGTACGCCTCGGCGCTACTGTCCGAGCGATAGATGCGGTCCCAACGGGGCCACACCCGCGCCAGCACGGTCTGGACCAAGTCCTCGGCCAGCGCCTCGTCACCGGTCAGCAGCCACGCCGACCTCAGCAAAGCGGGCGAGCGCGCCGCGACGAACTGCCCGAACCCGGCAGGCTCCTGCATCCGCACCCCTTCACTGTCCTCCTGTTAACAGCCGAGGGACCCGAAAAGGTTGCCCGGACTCCACGTGCTGCTTCCGCATGCGATGGCTTGACTGGTGCAGAGAAGCAATCGAGACCCACGCGGCCAACTTCACCGACGCCGATCACCTGTTGGCGGATGTGTCGAACTACGACATGCGCCGGCTGCCACGTACCGATGTGTTGTGCACGGCAACAAGAGCGAACAGACCCTGCAGGCCGGCAACGCCGTGTCCCGCAACGTCGCCCAATGGCTCGGCGAACGCATCACCGTCGCCCTCGACCAGACGACCGGCGGGTCATAGCGCCTGGCCGGCGTGGACTTGGGGCGTTGGCTGCTTCCGACGACCCGGCCCCACCACCCCTGGGTGTGGCCGGCCGGAGTCGAGGGTGGTGACCTCGACGCCCCAGGTGCCACCCAGCATGCACGACCCCGACCCCGCTGGCGGCCCGGGGGCGTTCCTGTTGACAACGACCGGTACCGGGCCTGATGTGGACGGCGCCCCGGAAGCCGACCAGGTCGGCGCCCGTGCGGGCCGCTTTTGTCGGAGCTCGTGTTTAGCGTGTTGGTTTGGCTTGGTTTCACCGATCGAGGGAGCAGGCCGCCATGGGATCTGCGGAGCTGGCAGGCCGGGAGGTGCGGGAGCAGCTCGCCCGCGCATTGCGGGAGTTCGCCGTCGATGTCGTTGCCCTGCCCCGGGTGGCGGGGGCCGACCAGGAGTATGTGTATCCGCCGGCGATTTTGGACAGGATTCATGAAGGGTTGGCGCGGATCGATCTCGACCCGGAATCCGCATGGTCGGCCGAGGACGTCATGTCGCTCGAGGAGGTCGAGGTGTTGTTCAACCGGGCCCACCTGGGGGTCATGGTCATCATGGAGACCGCCTGGTCGGCCCGGCAGATCCTGGCCCGGTGGCCGGCGGCGCTGGTCGAACCCCCATTTCCTGACGGCGACCGGATCAACGACTACTTCACCGGCGGCCCGCCGTTCGGTCCAGAACCCGACAACCGCGGCCGCCACGTCATCAACCGCGCCTTGGCCAGCCCCGCCAAGGTGCTCACCCACCCCGAACTCGACGGGCTCGACGACGAGCAGCTGCTCCTGGTCTGGCTCGCCGTCGTGTACTGGTTCGCCATCAAAAGCGTCGCACTGAGTCAGTGGGCCCGCAGCGCCAGCCACGAATGAACCGCCGCGCCGGCCCGAGCGGTCCGGCGACCGGTGCGGTGTGGTGGCACGGCGTACCGGATCAGCGGCGGACAACGTCGCAGGGGGCGACCCAGACCCGGCGGTAGCCGGACAGACGAACCTGTCGAGCCACCGCAACCGGGGCAGATAGCTCAGGCAAGCCTCATCGTCGGGGAACCACGCGAGCAGATCCTGGTAGGCGCTCGGGTAGTCGATGCCCGCCTCGGGGTGGCCGTTCTCGTCCGTGCCCCTCAGTACTTCACGGCCCCGCCGAGTGTTGGGTCACTCGACAGGGCCTGGGATCGAACCCCCATTCAGGAGGGACCAACCCGTGGCTCCATCAGACCACAAATCGAAGGACACTTCGGCTTCAGGGAGCCCGAGCGTTTCAGAGACCCGCCCCAGCACCGACCTCGAGATCACCGTGTACGGCATCTTCGAGAGCCGCCACGGTGGCCGCAGCATCGACGTTCAGGTGATGGACAAGCCGCCCAACAAGGCGCCGCGCGACATCGGCGCCAGCGGTGCCGCAGGTTTCGGCATTTGTATCCCGGACATGCGATTCCGGGCACGTCGCATCCGTCCACGCGCGGCTGATCCCGTCGCCCGTCGCACTGCGGCAAGCATGCCGCACGACGTCACATCGTCGGCTCGAATGCTCCCAGCATCCAACCGTCGATACTGCTCAGACGCCCCCTCCACAGAACCCCCTGCTGAGGGGACAGTTCCGCAAGCGAGGGGCCGATAGACGCATCCTTCATGTGCAGATAGGAAGTCCATCGAGTGCTCTTGACTCTCTGATCAGCAGGCTCCTTCCCGCCAGTCGGTTCCTCCTCGCCGTCATCTCCTGCAATGAGGCGCGCCCAATGGTCGATGCCTCCGGCGAAATCCTCGGCGGATTCGTCGGCCGGTAGGGCAATGCGTACGCGTTCAGCGAGCAGCTGGTAGTACTCGGTGTCCGAGATGAGGGTCCCGCTGACGATTGTCCCGCCGGCGTGCACAGTCATACCGATACCTGCTCTTGTCTCGTTGCAGAACCGGACCAACATCCGAAGGAAGGCGTCAACGTCGCGCTCTTGCGGGCGATCTGGAATCCTGCCGGCAGCCTGCGCCTCGCCCTCGGTGCTCTCGCTGGTCATCGCGTCGCTCGGCGTCGGTCCGGCATACGACCACTGTACGACCGCCGTAGACGCAATCGGACGGGTGTTCTGGTGGCCGTTCTCGTCCGTGTGCCTCAGTACCTCACTTAAGCAGACACCCAGAACAGGTGTTCGAGCAAGAGTGCATCAACGGGTCATTGCTCCGCCGTGACGCGGTGCTGGTCTTGGGTGGTGGCCTGGCCTAGCACTGTCGGTCTCGGAGTCAAGGCCGGCTCCGCTGACGCTACGGCCGCGATCGCGACAGAAACCTGACTCGGCGCTGCGCTTATTTCCTCCCCAACTTTCTGCCGCCCTCGCGCCTTCCCGACCTTTGACTCCGAGCCTCGCCGACAGCGCTTCCCGGCGGCTATCCGGGCAGGGCACAAGGCCCGCCCGGCCGGACAACCGGCCACCAACAGAGAAGGAGCAGCGTCCATGTTGCAGACCACAGTCGCCCTCGAGGGGAACATCGCCGCCGACATCGAACTCACCTACACCCCGAGCGGGAAGCCGGTGGTGCGGTTCCCGGTGCTGGTGAACCGGCGCCGCAAAGACCCTGAGACAGGGGAGTGGAGTGATGGAGAACCGACCCGGCACGACTGTGTCGCGTTCGGGGTGCTCGGCGAACACATCGCCGACAGCCTAAGCAAGGGCGATCGGGTGCTGATAATCGGCAGCGTCGTCACCGACGCCTGGGAGCACAAGGACACCGGCGACAAGCGCACCGCCCAGCGCGTCCTGGTCGACGCCGCCGGCCCGTCACTGCGGTGGGCCACCGCACGGGTCAACAAGGCCCAGCGCACCACCGCGACCGATGTAGGCGACAGCGAGTAACTACCTGACCGGGTGAGGGGCGAGGGAGGCGCGTCCCTTGCCCCTCACCCAAAGGGCAGGAGTCTCAAGTCGGCAGAACGCACTGCGGTCCGAATCCGGCACTGCGACTTGTGCAGGCGGGAGCGGAGTGCTGTGGTCGTAGCAATCTATTAGCCACAGGACGTGTCCCCATAGGTCAGCCGCGCCGCGACCGCAGCATGACGGCGGCCTCCCGCCACCCTTTGGCTTCGCCCTCCAGTCGAGCGGCGGCCATCTCGTCGTCCTGACGCTCCGCCGTCGCGGTCAATCGGTCGGCGTGTTCCAACATCTCCTTCGCCAGGCCGAGGCGATCCGAGCGGCGTACCCGCTTGGCGAAGAGCTCGACGATGCCCGTCAGGCCGACGGTGGTTCGGGCCACCTCCCGCCAGAGCTCGAGGTCGCGGTGTCTGTTCATCGGACATCACCCTCGCGCACAGGGTCGGCTCAAGCCAGCGCGAATGCCATACCCCGGGCGGGGCGGCGCACCCCGCATCTCCAACGCCGCTTCCGGCTGATAGGCATGGGCAAAAGAATGGGTCGGCAGGCGCGCATGCTCGAAGCTGACATCTTCGGTGTGAACGCTGCTGGTTGCTGTCGATGCGTACCGGCTGCTCGGTCGCCCGCCTGATCCACGCGGCGTCGCTGTCGATCGTTGCGAGCTGTTACCCATCGATGTCGGGTGCGTTGCTGACTTCCGGCTGGCGATCGTCGCCCCTCCCGTGGGCCGTCATGCCGCAATACGGCTCCGGCCGCTGCTTTCATAACGACCGGAGCCTCGCTGAGTCTTCGGGGCGCCCCGAGGTCTCAGCCTGTTTGGGACTGTACCCATCGAACCGCTCACCGCACTGGCACCTGACCCCCTTGTTGCGAACGTGATTCGTCGCTATCAGAGGGTGTCAACCTGTGCCCTGAGCGTCCGATCCGTGCGGGCACGGGTGTCGATCGTTGCGGCTCACTGGCAGTCGATCTCATGATTGCTGCCGACTTTCTGCCCACGCGCTCAGCACGCCTGGCCCGACCCGAAGCGCCTTGGGACCTTGGACTCTGCTCGACCGCTGTTTGGCCTCCTAGCGTGGACGCTTGTAGGCCAGCCCGTAAGTCGACTCGGGAGGCCGCCATGGAAGAGGCACGCGAGCCCGGGCAGCCAGCGCCGCCCTCGCTCGAAGACGACCGGTATGCATCGGTCAAGCAGTACTCGCTCGCTCAGATCGTTGCGGTGT
>JBKOYM010000166.1:0-9636 GCA_046725375.1 Actinomycetota bacterium | reverse complement strand
CTCGCGGGGTACGTCGCCGCCGGTGTCGTCATGGTCGCCGCGTCGGCGTGGGAGCGGTGGCGGGCCGCTCGAGTTCCGACTTAGCGTCGGTGCTCACGGGTCCGGTCCGACGCTGAGTCGGAACTCGAGGTCGCCAGCGAGGTTCGCGTAGTGCAGCTTGTCCGATGGCTCCATGCTGGTGCTAGATGCCGGGGCGAGGGCGGCGCAGGTTGCGGGGTGGGGCAAGGCGTTCGACGTAGATCGAGCCCCAGCCACCTCCCGGTGCGCGTCTTCCGGTGGGCCGCCACTCCGCCTCCCGTAGCGCGCTGCGCAGGCTGGTTCCATCCGGCGGCAGTGTGACGGCCGCGACGTACTCGGGTTGGTCGTTGCGATGGATGCGGATACTGCCGTTGCCGCGAACCCGCGCCAGATAGGTGGGACATCGCTGCCTCAGCGGCGGGTCGGGCCACCACGCCCGGTCCGGCAGGATCGGGTCGAGCCGATCGGCTGGTCGTCGATCGTGACCCCGAGCCCGGCGAACCGCTGCGCGAGGATACGCCCGCATTGTTCGGCGTGGAACCCGCCTACGTCGAAACTGTCGTTCGAGCCTTATGCGACTGCGTGTCGGCGCGCTCCGCGTGGCCGCTGATCCGGCTTTGGGCAAGCGAAGCGCGCCGCCCCCTACTCGCCACGACCAACGATCCAGCCGGTCCGAGGTTACGGGGGCGCAAACAGTCACAAGATCTCGACTCAGGGTTAGTCGGGTCGAGTTGTGGCCGGCTACACGACGACCCCGACCTGTGAGCCACCACGGGGGGGTAACACACCCGTGGGCCGGGGTCGTATCTTGCGCTGGGTCGGCGAGGGCGTACCTCGCTCACCGGCTTCAGGGTGCATCTTCGGTGTGTCATGCGGCGTCCTCGACGTGAAACACGCAAGCGAACAGCGCGGCTTGCGGACCGATACCGCAAGCCGTTTCACGCCGTTCGCTTGTGCCTGGCTAGTGCCCAAAGATTGGCCCCTACATGCCCGGCTTGCGATGGCGATACGCAGCCAACGGTGATGGCGGGCGGTGCGGTGGGTATAGGACGGGGCCGAAGTTACGGGCAGCCACGCCGTGGGAACACCCGTTCTATTGCGGCTACAGTAGTGATATGTCTGACGAACGTTCGGAGGTCCGCCGCGAAGTCGTCGCCGAGCTGGTGGAGCTTGCCCGGCGTCACCGGGCCGGCCACGCCGAGCTGCACCAGACAGCGGTCGAGCACGGTCGCGAGGACATGGCCCAGCGGGCCTACTCGAATCAATGCATGGTTAGAGGTAGCGCGAGTTCTGCGGGCGCCAAAGGCCGGTAAGGACACCGGCTGATTATGGGACGACCCCGGATGCACGGGGGCACAACCGGGGGTCGCCATTCTGGTACCGGTCGTAGGGGCCTAAGTGTTACTCAGCGGCGCGGATCCTCACCGTCGCCATCGAACCAAGCGCCTCCCACGTCCACACGCTCGCTCCCTAACCATGACGTCAGCTAGCGCCAGCCTGACTTTGGATGGCTCCCCCCAGCTGACCTCTGGGGGGCGAGCAACTGGAGGGCGGCACTCTCATACCGCCGTGGTGGCCTCGGGTGGTACCCGAGCCTCCGTCGTCGTCGGTCAGCGCCAGGACTAATCCGGCACGCGATGGTCAGCGGCGAGCCTGGTGCTCCGCGCGCCCGTCTATGGCAAGGACGACCCCCGGCTGTTTGGGGGTACCAACCGGAGGGCCGCCTTACCCTCAGACCGTTCGGGAGGGCCGTAAGTGTTACACGTCCGGCCTGTGGCCGAACCGCCACGATAGGTCGCGCATGATCCGGAACGACCTACCGCCGTGCGAGTTTGAGCCGCAGCCTTCGTCACCGCTCGCTGTGTCATGCGTCCTCGGTGGGCCACTCCTCCTCGAAGATGCGTCGGACCACGTTGGCGGTCGAGGCGATCATCGTCGAGGTGGCGTGTGAGTGCGGCAAAGGCCTCCTGTCGGCGCATGCCAAGCATTCGGGCTCGAATCACGATGTTTCCGATGTCGTCGGGTTCAAGCCCGCCAGCCCGATCGCGGTAACAATCCCAGGTCGCCGGCTTCTGTGAGCCAGCATTGGCACGGTGCGGCTCCTTGACTCTCGTCGCCAGTGCCCAGATCACGATCGCAGCCGAGGTCGACGGTGCGTCAGTGGATCGGGCCCGAAGCCCATAAACCAATCGGCAGGTGCTTGATTCTCGATTCCGATGTCCTGGACGACAGGTTCGACGATACTGAGAGCCATGACTGACGATGCCGATGTTCCGATGCGACCGCTACAACGACTGCCCGACCTTTTGGGCCTGCCTCCACAAGTGGTTGCCGTCGAACGGGCGATCGAGGAGCTCGTCTTCGACTTCCGACGCCACCCGTTCATCCATCGTGTTGAGCACTCACTGCACGTGCACCTCTACAGTCGGCTGTTGAATCAAGTGGAACTGGCAGATCGCTGCCCCATCGGGAAGACCGGATATGTCACCAGCCTGGTCCACAAGGAATGGCCGGAGACCAGGCATCGCAGAGCCCGTCGTCGCGGCTCGTTCGACCTCGCCGTCTTGGCTCCCGCTCAGCTCGAGGTGGCATCGGTCCAGCAGTTCATGGACGGCAATATCGCCCCACCGATCGTCATCGAGTGTGGACTCGGGTACGACGACGCCCATCTCAGGAGGGATGCGCAAAAGCTGCTCCACAGTCGAGTTGCGCATCCATACTTGATTCACTTCTCATTCAAGCGGTCGACCAAGCAACAAGCGGTCGAGGCTCTCATCGTTGAGCTGCAGCCTCAAATCAAGGTGGCGTACGTTCACCACGACATCGCCAACAAGAAGGTGTACTCAAAAGGGCTTGATGAGCCCGCAGTCAGCGAGTGGCTGGATCGGTCAGCGCCTGACGCCTCAAGCTAGAAGCGACAAGGTCTTGGCGGCGCCAACTGCGATGCCCTGCCGGGCCGCGCACCGGGGCACGCAGTACTCGAATAGGAACGGAGAGAGCTCGCGGTTGAACCAGAGTGGTGAGCAGCACCGCCTGATCGCGTGGGGACACGCTGGGGACACGTTGGGGATATGCTGGGACATGGATAGGTGCAAATCGGGCGAAATCTGCGGGAGGAGAGGTGTCAACGGCGCTTGAAATCTGACCCTTTGTCGGCATCTGGATTTTGACCCCCTTCTGGCGTGGTTGGTGGTTCATTCTTCGGTGGTGCCGGCGGTCGGGACGCGGCCGAGGTCGCGGTCCTTGAGCCGGTAGGAGTCGCCCTTGAGGGCGATGACTTCGGCGTGGTGGACGAGGCGGTCGATCATCGCGGCGGCGACCACGTCGTCGCCGAAGACCTCGTCCCACCGGCCGAAGACCTTGTTGCTGGTGACGATCAGGCTGGCCCGTTCGTAGCGGGAGGACACCAGTTGGAAGAACAGGTTCGCGGCCTCGGCTTCGAACGGGATGTAGCCGACCTCGTCGACGACGAGTAGCGGGACCCGGGCGAGCTTGGTGAGCTCGGCCTGCAGCCGACCGGCGTGGTGTGCGTCGGCGAGCCGGGCGACCCATTCGGCGGCGGTGGCGAACAGCACTCGGTGCCCGGCTTGGCAGGCCCGGATGGCCAGTCCGATCGCGAGGTGGGTCTTGCCGGTTCCGGGTGGGCCGAGGAAGACCACGTTCTCGCGGGCGGTGACGAAGTCCAGCGTGCCCAGGTGGGCGATGATGTCGCGTTTGAGTCCGCGGGCGTGGTCGAAGTCGAACTCCTCCAGGCTCTTCCTCGCGGGGAACCGGGCGGCCCGGATGCGGCCCTCCCCGCCGTGGGCTTCGCGGGCCGAGACCTCCCGTTGCAGGCAGGCCACGAGGAACTCCTCATGCGTCCAGGACTCGGCACGGGCCCGGTCGGCCAGCCTGGTGACTGATTCCCGCAGCGTGGGTGCCTTCAACGCGCGGGTCAGGAACGCCACCTCGGCCGAGGTGTCCCGGCTGCTGGTGTTGGTCTTGGAGGCCATCACGCCACCCCGCCATCATCAAGGCCGAGCGCGGTGTCGTAGTCGGCCAGGCTACGGACCTCCACCTCGGGCTCGGGCGCCGGCCGCACCAGCCCGATCCGGGTCTGCCGCAACGCCTTCGCCGCGGCGACGTGTTCGGGGTTGGAGATGGTCTGATGCTTGGCCCAGATCCGCTCGTGGTCGGCCACCGGCCGGCCGTCGCAGACCACGCGTACTCGCTCCAGGTCGGCGGCCACCTCGACGCGGCGGCCGATCACGGCCGGATGCACCGAGTAGTCGTTGCCATCCAGCCGGAGGTAGTGATCCCTGGCCAGCCTGCTCGAGGCCCGCCACCCCGTCGCAGGCGCGACCGGCGGCAGCGCGAGCATGGCCTGCCGGTCCCCGGCAATCCGATCGGTCGGGGCACAACCCAACGCCCGCCGTGTCCGGGTGTTCACCAGCGCCGTCCAGTCGGCCAGCTGGGCATTGAAGTCGTCTGGACCGGTGAAGGTGCGGCCGGGCAGGAACGAGCGTTCCAGGTAGTCATGGGCCCGCTCGATCAGGCCCTTGGCCTCGGGGTCGGCCGGCTTGCAGACCAACACCTTGGCGGCCAGGGTGCCGCGGAACGCCTGACACTCGGTGGTGAGCTCCACCCTGCCGCCGCGCCACCGGCCGATCGCGCCCTCGCCGTCCCACACCAGCACCCTCGGCACCGCACCCAGCTGCTCGATCAGGCGCCACCAGCCGGCGAACAGGTCCTCGGCCCTGCGGGTGGGGATCAGCATCGCCAGCAGCCACCGCGAGTAGCCGCAGATCATGGTCAGCACCGGCAACTGCCTCGCCGTGCGGGTCTGCCCGAACCCGACCGGCAACGTGATCGGCGGGAACCACAGATCGCACTGCGCGATCTGTCCAGCCACATAGCTGGTGCGCGAGGCTGGATCCGGCGGCAGATACGCCGGCCGCAGCTCGGCCACCCGACCCGACAGCACCCGGATCGAGCGGGTCCAGCCGATCCGCTCGGCGATCACCGTCGCCGGCATCCTCGGATACGCACGAAGCATCTCCCGGATCGCCGGCTCGGCCGCGTCCACGATCGACCCCTTCAACGACCGCTGATACTTCGGCGGCCTGTCCGACGCGATCGCCGCTCGCACCGTGTTCCTCGAAACCCCCAGCACCCGAGCGATCGCCTTGATCGGCAACCCCTCCGACCGGTGCAGCCTTCTGATCTCAGCCCAGTCCTCCACGGACAACATCCCTTCGTCCTCCCGGCTCGACTCGAGCCAGGATCAGACCGTCAAGGGGTCAAAATTCGGATGCCACGCGGGGGTCAGTTTTCACGTGCCGTCGACAAGAGGCCGTTTTCGGCCGCTGATGTTGCTGTTTCCGCTGGTGGCGCGTGGCGCATAGTTCTGGGGGTCAAGGGGTCGCCGGTTCGAATCCGGCCAGCCCGACCGCTCGACGACAGCCCTGATCTGACATCCGCGCAGGCCAGGCGCTGTTTTTTGCCCTCCGGCCGCGCCGACGCGTATCGGCTTGGGGCACCGGAACCCACTTGACCATGGAGAAGGTTTGGTACGCAGAGTGCGGCGGGGTTGTGGCCAACGGCGGTGATGAGCGGGAGCCGCGATGAGGGTCCTCGCCGAAGGGTTGTCCTCGCGGTCGTCAGGTACCCCTCGCGGGTCTGAGGTCTTCGGTGGCGAGCCTGCCTGGTCGTGCGTCCGCCTATCGGTTGGTGTCTATCCCTGCGGGTCATGGCCCGGATCGCGTGTCGATCGACGAGGGTCCGCGGACCTCGACGACGGGACTGATGCTGACTTTCTGCTGACGGTCGTCGCCTGTGCTCGTGAATCAAGCTTGCGGGGTCGACTACCTGGCAGGGGGAGGTGCCTTCGACGTGCTGGTAGTCATAGAAGCGCGGGTGCCCGCAAAAGCCGACGCTCTTTGCCATATTGGACGGGTCCGTGCTCGTCGGCTGAGGCACCGCACGCCGGGCGCGCACTCGGTTCGGAATCGTCACCGGTTTCTCGGCTAACTGTTCCACCGCTTGCCAGAAGGATTCGCGGCAGCGGCGTTCGCCGCGCGCATGTCGGCCCAGGTCTCACTGTTGTCAATCACGCCGCCGGCCGCGGTCAGATCAAGGCCGTCGAGCTTCATGATGACTAACGTGCACTCCGTCTGCGAGGCGCGGGCCTCGCGGGTCCGGACAGAATCGCCTCGCGTGTGTACCCAGCTCGGCGTAGTCGCTCGGCCTGCTCGACTAGGCGACGCCGGTCCTTCATGCGTTCTCCTGGTCAGGAGCGACTCGTCCTGCGAGCGTATCGCTACGACTGCTGACCCCCGCGCTATCGGCATGAAGTCGGCCGGACCCTGGCGGCCGACTCGTCTGAGTCGCATCCTGAGCGGCGGTGGTGTAGCCATCGGCGGCAGGGTTGGGAACGGTCGGGAATCAGGATTTGCTTCAGAGTGTAATGGTCAGGCTCGAGGGTCAGGGGTTTTAAGGCAATGCGACTTCCGCCCGGACCCGTGGGGGAAAAATGGGAAATGCCTGAAACTCCCACCAGCATAAATCTATCATGAACCATATATCCATTGCGAAGAAAAGCCGAGTGCCATTACCTTCTGGTAACCCTTGCCGGCGTCGGTCGATGGTGCTTGCGTGAGCAGATCAGCACAATCGCATAGTGCGGTGCCCGCACCGACGCGCACGGGTGACGCGTCGAGCCCGGCCGAGAGCTCACCGCAAGCGATGGCTCCGCTCGCCCCTCAATGGTAGGCCCGATCATCGTCGGCCCAGACCCCGCCGGTTCAACAGCACCGCGCGCCAGCACGATGACGCTTTGGGATCTTCGTCCAATTTCTGTTCGGGGGATCTCACGAGAGGAGGCGACGATGCGACGTGGCGAAGGTTGCGGCTGATCTGGCCAAACTGCTGTAACAACTACTACTTCAAATGGGAGGGACCGATGACGCGTACGAAGTCGGTACTAGCGACTGCGGTTTGTACAATCGCCCTTGTGGGTGGAAGCTCGAGCGCCGCTTTGGCGGGCGAGGTGACTGGCCCGCCGGGCACGCCGGGCGAGGCGGGTTCTGGTTCGGGGGTTCGCACCGGGGCACCGGCACACTCGGAGTCAATCTGCTCCTACAACGGGTTGAATGACATGAACCCGGACCAGGGGCAGATCGACTTTATCGTGCAAACACCTCACAACCAGGGGTCTCCTGGTGACGCGGGCCATGGAACCTGCGCGGGTGGAACCAACCCGGAGAACCCGTGAGGAGTTGGCCGGCGGCGCCACACGCTTTACGTGTGCTGCCGTGGCCGACAGCCGGCTCGCGGATCAATGCGGCGGCTGAATCCGACGGCGAATCGCACCGATTCCCTACCCCGACCTTCATCACAATCGTGACGACGGTCGGGTAGGGGGTCTGTGCCACGGGAGCGCAAGGCCAGCCACCTCCCCGGTGAGTCTGACGTACCCCGGCACCCGTGCCCCGATCGCGTACGCGGCCGACCGTGGCCGACGCCGCTTGGGCTGCGGGGGCGCACCCCGCGCCGCCACCGAAGCCGTGGCCGAAGCCAAGGTTGCGTTCACCTCGTCGGCAAGCAGGTGGTGCGGTCCGTTCGCATGACGCGATTGTGCCTGGGCAGACCGAGGAGCCGGAGGCGGGTTGTGAAGTGTAGACAGACGGTGGGAGCCAGCGTCGCAGCGCTGGCGAGGCTGGCTGGCGTTCGCTCGTGAGGACTCGGGGACAGCGATCGGTTCTGACCTCCTCGTGGATCAGCGCCAGTCGTATTGGTTCCGCCGGCTGGACGCATGCAGCTGCGAACGCCAAGGCTTTCGCGCCCGGGGACCAGTGGGGACACGTTGGGGACATGGTGGGGACCAGAAACAGGCAAGGGGCGCGAAATCTGGGGGAGGGGAGTCGGTTTCTGGCCTCGGCAATCGCTGTTTTCGCAGGTGGTGCGTGGCGCATAGTTCTGGGGGTCAAGGGGTCGCCGGTTCGAATCCGGCCAGCCCGACCAGCGACGCTTACGACTCTGGTATGCGATCGGTGCAGATCAGAGGCCTTTCTCGCTGCGAACTGGGGCGGAAACAAGTCAGCCACGGCACTGGCCGCGCACTTGTCTCGGCCTTTGTACGAGCGGCTCGCTCGAATCGAGCGACTCACTGGGTGGTGCCTCAATTCGCCTGAATCCAGACTCTCGCTGCACGTCGCGTTACGGGCCATGAAGATTTCTCAAGTGACTCGGATCCGCTGTTGTGGACGGGCCTCACGCCTTGACGCGTACGTGGGTGAGGCCAATCTGTTCGACGATGCCGGCGCCCTTCGTGAGCCCGTCACGCTGCCGGATGTGAGCGCCGATCTGGTCAAGGCGGCCGCGTAGGTTGGCATCGCCGAGCAGAGTGTCGACCGCGTCGTTGAGTTCCTCGGGAGTGAACTCGTACGTTTTCAGCCGGATGCCGAAGCCGAGCTCGTGCATGCGCTGGGCATTGTCGTACTGATCCCAGAACAGCGGCAGCAGCACCATCGGCTTGCCGAAGTGCAGCGCCTCTGTGGTGGTGTTGTTGCCGCCGTGGGTGATCACCAGGTCGACCTGCGGGATCACGTTGGTCTGCGGCAGCATCTGTGCGCCAGCCATGTTGCCGGCCAGCCTGATCTTGTCCGCCTGTGGGCCCATGCTGACGATGAACCGGTGCCGGCTGTCGGCGAGCGCATCGACCAGCCGCTGCATGAGGTCGACATCGGCACCACCGAGCGACCCGAGGGAAACATATGCCAGCCCCGAGCCGTCCGGCCGATCCGCGAGCTTGTCGGGGATGACGTACTGGTCGTCGGTCAGCCGGACGCTGGAGTCGATGCGGTGCCACGAGTCGTCAAGCGGACGCTCGCCGACGTAGTCGGCCTCCTGCGGGTAAACGTAGATGTTCGCAGCGTTGTCGCACGGCATGAACTCGAGATAGGGGAGCGGTCGCGCGCCCTGCTCGACCACCCACGCGTTGAACGCCTCCCACATGTCCTTGTGCGTGCGCTCGAATTCCTCCCGGAACGGGCGCCACGCCGCCGGATCGTCCTGGGCAAGACCCGACAGCCTCGGCGCGATGCCATCCCCAGGCATTTCCAGCGGGTTACACGACACGATCCGCACGAACGGGGCATCGCTGGTCGCGAGAGCCGGAAAGAGCACGACGTTGTCCTCAACCAGAACATCGGGCCGGACATCATCGACGATCTGCCTCAGGGTCGGCTCGGCGTACATGGCTCCATCGATGAGCGCCTGGTATGTCGGCTTGATGAAGGTCTCGAGTTGCTCGGTGATGCTCTTGCGAAACTCCGGCGCGGTCTCGGCGATGAAATCAGTCCAGAACTGGCCGGCATCCTCGTCTGACGCCGTCGGCGCCGGAGCGGCAAGGTCGAGGAGCCGCTCCTCGAACCCGAGCGCCGCGAGCTTGCCTGCCCACGACGACTCGGAAGCGAACACGACACGGTGTCCGCGCTTGAGGAGTACGTCCCCCAGGCCGATGCATTGGTTGGTCGGACCGTACGCCGACTCGGGAAGGAAGAGGACGGTGAGCTTCTCGGACATGAGATCTCCTACGCGGACTCTCGGGTCGGACCGTGGTGGAGCCTATCCGCCCCT
>JBKOYM010000018.1:0-9926 GCA_046725375.1 Actinomycetota bacterium | reverse complement strand
TTCCGGTGGCGCGTCGGCCGGACTGAGTCCAGGCTGTCCATATCAATGACGTATGCCTCGTCCCCGTACAGCGCGTTCACAACGTCCTCCGTGTTACATCCGGTGTCTCTCACGGATGCGACCAGCGCAAACGGCTGACGCCGAGTGTCGTACCGGCCGCCCCCCTTACGGCTAAGTGCGTCACGGAGCCGTTCTCCTGGCTGGACGAACTGCGCAATTGCGGGACCAAAGGCGACGATTGGTTCGCGGGCCGTTGGCTCTGTTATGCGATAGCGCGGGAAGAATGTAAACGCGAGGTCGACTTCGGGGCTCTCGTATCGATCTGTTGGGTAGTCCTCGCGCGCTAATCCCGCGACGGGATCGGGGAGGTCAGCGATGGTCTTCTTGATCCACCGCGCAAGGTGGCTGACACGGGGCTGTCGGCGCCACTCGATGACGCTGACGCCGACATACCATCTGGTGGGTCGCACACGAGCGTTGATCTGACTCACCAGCCGATCATTGCGATCCACTTCCGAAGCGAAGTCCTCCTCGGTGAACAGTGTGAGCACCTCAATCGCGGCGAGGTATTCGGACGATCGGTACAGGCGGAAGTCTGGCCGCTTCCCGCTCGTGTCGTTTTCCTCGTACTTGGGCACGCACGACTGCGCCAGGAGATGATGGACGTAGATTTCATCGGTCGCTTGGAGGACACCCGCGTTGTCATCGGCTCGAAGGCGGCTAAGCACCGTGTTGCCCCGGTCGGGGAAGGCGGCGTACATGGCGTTGATGCTGTCCCGGGCCGCGCGCGCCTCATCGGAACCGGATCGCCGGTACCAGTCCGCCAAGCCCCGAAATGGGCCGTCACTCGGGTCCTCCGGCTCGACGAATGCCAATCTAGACGCCATCCACCGAAGGGTATTCGTGACCTGCGCCGCGCGTGAGCACCACGCCGGCTAGCAGCGACAGAGAGCGGCGGTGGCGTCGTCGTGGACCTTGCCGGGATTGTGACCGGCGACCTGCTCGTCTTCGTGACGTACCCGCTCGATGACCGCAGCGGGTCCCACCTGGTCGAGGAGCTGGATGAGACCGGCCCAGCGGAGGTCGTGCCGTTCGGCGCGTCACGACTCGCCGGACGGCACGGCTTCCGCCGGGACGGCGACGATCCACCCCTGGCCGGCGCACCAGTGGGCACGTAGAGGGAACGAAATGGAAATGCGGCTCTGCCGGCACGAGGTCCAGGTCACCGGGATGCCGGCTCTGGCCTGGGCTTGGTGTTGTGGAGCGGGTGACGAGAATCGAACTCGCACCACCAGCTTGGAAGGCTGGGGCTCTACCATTGAGCTACACCCGCGAGGTACGTCCATGGCGCGGACGCCAGAGACATGATGCCATGTCGACCGGGCAAGGTCGCATCGCCGCCGATGCGGTGCTCGTGGAGGACGTCCACTAGACTCGCCCGGTCACCGCGGGGCGTAGCGTAGTGGCTAGCGCGCCTGCTTTGGGAGCAGGAGATCGCAGGTTCGAGTCCTGTCGCCCCGACCACGCCCCGCTCGTCGGCGTGCCAGCCCCACCGTCCCCAACCATCAGGAGCGCAAGACCGTGAAGAGCGCCGTCGAGACCTTGAACCCGACTCGGGTCAAGCTGACCGTCGAGGTGCCCTTCGAGGAGCTCAAGCCGAGCCTCGACGCGGCGTACAAGAAGATCGCCCAGCAGATCAGCATCCCCGGCTTCCGCAGGGGGAGGGTGCCGGCGGCGATCATCGACCAGCGGATCGGGCGCGAGCCGGTCCTCGAACAGGCGGTGAACGACTCGATCCCCGGCCTCTATGTCCAGGCGCTGCAGGAGAACGAGCTCGAGCCGCTGTCCCAGCCAGAGGTCGACATCGCGGGGTACGGCGACGGCAAGCCGCTGGAGTTCACCGTCGAGCTGGACGTGGCGCCGGACATCACCGTGCCCGACTATGACGGACTGGAGATCACGGTCGACGACGCCGATGTCACTGAGGCCGACGTCGACGAGCAGGTCGATGCCCTGCGGGAGCGGTTCGGCACGCTGACCGACGTCGACCGGGCGGCGACCAAGGACGACTTCGTCACGATCGACCTCTCGGCTGCCAAGGATGGTGAGCCGATCGAGGAGGCGCAGACCACGGGCTACTCGTACCAGGTCGGCACCGGCACCATGCTCGACGGTCTCGACGACGCCCTCGAGGGCATGAGCGTCGATGAGTCGAAGACGTTCACCAGCCAGCTGGTCGGCGGCGACCATGCCGGTGAGGATGTCGACGTCACCGTCAAGGTGACCGCCGTCAAGGAGCAGGAGCTGCCGGAGGTCGACGACGACTTCGCCCAGATGGCCAGCGAGTTCGACACCGTCGATGAGCTGCGTGGCGACCTGACCGAGCGGTTGCGGCGCGCCAAGCGGGTCGAGCAGGCCAGTGCGGCGCGCGATGCGGTCCTCGAGCGGCTGCTCGACATGACCGAGATCCCGCTGCCCGACCAGGTCGTGGCCGACGAGCGGCAGGCCCGCCGCGAGCAGATCAGCCAGCAGCTGGCGTACGCCGGCCTCACCGAGGACCAATACCTCGAATCCGAGGAGCAGACCGTCGACGAGTTCGAGGCCGATCTCGAGCGGCGGGTGCGCGACGCCCTCGCGGCCCGGTTCTTGCTCGACGAGGTCGCCAAGACCGAGCAGCTCGGCGTCGACGAAAACGAGCTGACCCAGCAGATCGTACGGCGAGCGCAGCAGGCCGGCGTTCAGCCCGACCAGTACGCGCAGCAGGCGATGCAGCAGGGCCAGGTGCCCGAACTCGTCGGCGAGGTCCGTCGCGGCAAGGCGCTGGCGCTGATCGTCGAGGCGGCCAACGTCGTCGACGAGTCCGGCAACGAGGTCGAGCTCAAGCGGTTGCTCCCGGACGGGACGTACGCCTCCGAAGAAGCCGACGACGACACCGACGTGGGGGAAGAGGAGGGCTCGGCCGACACTGACGCGGCGAAGGACGACCAGTGAGCGAGCTTGCGAGCGAACAATCCAACGCAGCAGTGCGACACTCACGTGCCGACGAGCGCAGCGAGGAGGGCGCGTGAGTGCCACGGCAGCCCTCGAGGCCGACATCGAGATCGAAGCGCCGCCCGAGCAGATGTGGACGGTTGTCTCCGACCTTGCGCGGATGGGGGAGTGGAGCCCTGAGTGTCGCAGGGTCATCGTGTTCGGCACGCCGCGTGAGGGCGCCCATCTGGTCGGCTTCAACCGGCGGCGTTGGGTGGCCTGGCCGACTAACTCGCGCATCGTGCGTTACGAGCCGGGCTGGGCGATCGCGTGGAAGGTCATCTCCAACCGATCCACCTGGACGTACGAGCTGGAGCCGATCGACGGTGGCGGCACGCGGCTGATCGAACGTCGCGACATGCCGCCCGAAGGCATCGCGCCGTTCGCCGGCTTCTTCGGGAAGGTCTTCCTCGGTGGCGTCGAGAGCCACGATGCGGAGTTGCAGGAGGGCATGCGCGCCACGCTCGATCGGATCACGTCCGAGGTCGCACGCGGCTGACGTCACGCACCCTTCCGATGCGCCGGCGGCGCCTTGTGCTCGGTGCGCTGGTTGCGTACGGCGGCGACGATCCGCTCGGACAGGGCCAATGCCTCGACGAAGAGCTTGCTCAGCCGGAGCCACAGTCGGAATGCCATGTCTACCCCTACCCTCGACATGTCGTACGCCAAGGTTAAGTCCAGTTCGTCGGTTGGCTTGGCACCCTGCCTGGCGTGTCATCGGGCTGCGGCGGGCCGCAAACGCCGAGGTCGAATGCCCGGTTCGCGCGGCCCCGCGGGCGTCCGTGTGCGCCGTCAGCGAACAATCGGCCGCCTCGCGTGGGATCGGTTCCGCGTCCCGCTATGGTCAGCGACGTGAACATGCCACGGATGCAAGCTGACGTGCCGACCTACGGCCTCGACGACCATATCTACCAGCGCCTGCTGCGGGAGCGGATCATCTTCCTGGGCTCCGAAGTGGTCGACAAGAACGCCAACGCCATCTGCGCCCAGATGCTGCTGTTGAACGCCGAGGATCCCGACGCCGACATCTACCTGCACATCAACTCACCGGGCGGTGTCGTCGACGCGGGCATGGCGATCTACGACACGATGCAATACATCTCCAACGACGTCGCCACGGTCGCGATGGGCCTGGCCGCGTCGATGGGCCAGTTCCTGTTGTGCGCCGGCGCGCCGGGCAAGCGATTCGCCCTGCCGCACGCGCGGATCATGATGCACCAGCCCAGCGGCGGCCTCGGCGGCACCGCGAGCGACATCAAGATCCAGGCCGAGCAGTCGCTGCACATCAAAAACACCATGTTCGGCCTGATCAGCCGGCACACCGGACAGACCGTCGAGCAGATCAGTGAGGACGCCGACCGCGACCGGTGGTTCACCGCGGAGCAGGCGCTGGATTACGGCTTCATCGACCACGTCGTAGCGACGGCGGGCGAGGTCACCGAACAGGGCCGTCGGGCCAAGGGCAAATGAGGCTCTCTCTCCTAGTAAGGATTGGGCGATGAACTACTACATTCCGCAGTGGGAAGAGCGCACGTCATACGGCTATCGCCGGATCGACCCGTACGCCAAGCTCTTCGAGGAGCGGATCATCTTCCTCGGCACGCCGATCTCCGACGACGTGGCCAATGCCGTGATGGCGCAGTTGCTGTGCCTGCAGCAGATGGACCCCGACCGCGACGTGCAGATCTACATCAACTCGCCGGGCGGCTCGTTCACGGCCATGTCGGCGATTTACGACACGATGCGCTACATGAAGCCGGACGTGCAGACCGTCTGCCTCGGTCAGGCGGCGTCGGCGGCCGCGGTCATCCTGGCCGCCGGCACGAAGGGCAAGCGGATGGCGCTGCCCAACAGCCGGATCCTGATCCACCAACCGGCGACCGAGCAGGGCATGTACGGCCAGTCGTCCGACATCGAGATCCAGGCCAACGAGATCCTGCGGATGCGTTCCCTGCTGGAGAAGATGATCGCCGATAACTCCGGCAAATCGTCCGAAGACGTCAGCCGTGACATCGAGCGCGACAAGGTCTTGACGGCGGAGCAGGCGGTGGAGTATGGGCTCATCGACACGATCCTCGACACGCTGAAGAGCCCGGTGCCGGCGCCGGCGTAATGTCGTCGTGTTCGCGCTCGGCGTACCCAATCGTGGGTGCGTCCTGGCCCACATCGACCCGAAGCCAAGGTACGGTCAGGTGAGCAGGCTGTCTTGGATGCAGGCTCTTGGCGACTCAGTCTTGGCGCACCCGAGCGATGGGGCCGCGCGCACGAGACCCGAGGGCTCCGGACTCGAGAGAAGGGACACGGCGGGTGGCACGCATCGGTGATGGGGGAGATCTTCTCAAGTGCTCTTTCTGTGGCAAGAGCCAGAAGCAGGTGAAGAAACTCATCGCCGGGCCCGGTGTCTACATCTGTGACGAGTGCATCGATCTCTGCAACGAGATCATCGAGGAGGAGCTCTCCGACGGCGCTGAGGTAGGCCTAGAGGAGCTGCCCAAGCCGCGCGAGATCTGCGACTTCCTCAACGCCTACGTCATCGGCCAAGACGACGCCAAGAAGGCGCTATCGGTTGCCGTATACAACCACTACAAGCGGGTGCAGGCCGGGCTCACCTCGGGGCGTCACTCCAAGGACGAGTCCGTCGAGCTGGCCAAGTCCAACATTCTCGTGATCGGCCCGACGGGTTGCGGAAAGACCTACTTGGCCCAGACCCTTGCCCGGATGCTCAACGTGCCGTTCGCGATCGCCGACGCGACCGCGCTCACCGAGGCCGGCTACGTCGGTGAGGACGTCGAAAACATCCTGCTCAAGCTGATCCAGGCCGCCGACTACGACGTCAAGAAGGCCGAGACCGGCATCATCTACATCGACGAGATCGACAAGATCGCCCGCAAGAGCGAAAACCCGTCGATCACCCGCGACGTCTCCGGCGAGGGCGTCCAGCAGGCGCTCCTCAAGATCCTCGAGGGCACGACCGCCTCGGTCCCGCCGCAGGGCGGCCGCAAGCATCCGCACCAAGAGTTCATCCAGATCGACACCACCAACGTGTTGTTCATCGTCGGCGGCGCATTCGCCGGGCTCGAGCAGATCATCGAGCAGCGGATCGGCAAAAACACGCTCGGTTTCAACACCGAGGTCGCGTCGCTCACGAGCGCCGATCGGGATCAGATCTTCGCGCAAGTCATGCCGGAGGACCTGCTGAAGTTCGGTCTGATCCCCGAGTTCGTCGGACGGCTTCCCGTCATTGCCACCGTCGACTCGCTCGACAAGGCCGCGTTGATCGAGATCCTCACGCAGCCGCGCAATGCGCTGGTGAAGCAGTACGCCCGGCTCTTCGACCTCGATGGGGTCGAGCTGGAGTTCGGCGACGACGCGATCGAGGCGATCTCCGACCAGGCCATGCTGCGCGGCACCGGGGCACGTGGCCTGCGCGCCATCATCGAAGAGGTCCTCCTCAACGTGATGTACGAGGTGCCGAGCCGCGAGGACGTCGCCAAGGTCGTGGTGACCAAGGAGGTCGTCCTCGACAACGTCAACCCGACACTGGTGCCGCGCGAGCCGGTCAAGAAGTCGCGCAAGTCGGCGTAGTCGCCGGTGCTCTCTGCGCGATGCCACGTTGACGTGGCGCGTGCGCATTCTGCCCGGGTTCGCACCAATGCTCGGTGTCGCTAGGCGGTGCAGAGTGGACCGTCCGAGCCGGCTCGATTTGGCGCACTCACCGGGCCGGCGACGCCAGCGACTCCAGGAGCTCTGCGAGGGTCGGGCTGAGCCAGTGATCGGCGCCGACCAGCTCGCGGGCTTCCTCCCATGCCGCCGCCGCGGCACGCGAATCACCGTTGGCTCGGTGCGCCCGCCCCAACGTGACCAGCACCTCCGCGGCACCGTCCGGATTGCCCAACCGGCGTAGCACCGAGAGCGACTGCTCGGCGTGCTCGATGGCAAGGTCGGGCCGGTCGGTGCGCTGGTAGGCGTCGGCGAGGTTGCCGTGCGAGTACGCGGCGTCCTGCTCGTGGCCCTCGGCCTCGAACAGCTTCAGTGCCTCCTGCGTGGAGCCGATACCGTCCACGGTGTCGCCGCTGACGATCTGGGTGAAGCCCTGGTTCATCAACGTGCCGGCCAGCAGGGCGCGGTCGTCCAGCCGTCGGCCCGTGTCGACCGCCTGTTGGTGGTAGCGCAGGGCGGCGGCGTAGTTGCCGGAACGGGCGTAGTTGACCGCGGCGTTGTCGGCCGCCGCCGCCAGCCCCGCGGCGTCGCCCATGGTCTCGGCGATTTCGACCGCCTCCCGCAACGCCTCGGCAGCGTCGTCGGGGCGATCAACCGCGGCGTACGCGTCGCCGAGCGCGCCGAGTGCGCGTACCAGCGCGAGATCATCGTCGAGGCGGCGGGCGCATGTGACCCCGGATTCGGCCACCGCAACGAACTCCGCGTAGCGCAGTCGATGGTGAAACAGGGTCCGCAGGAGATAGGCGAGCTGGTGTCCCTGCCGGTACAGCCGGTGCACGGCCGCCGCTCGGGTCGCGCCGATCAGCAGCTCGCGCTCGGCGTCGAACCACGCGACGCCATCCTGGGCCGTCGGAAACGTCATCGGCTCCACGTCGGGCGCATCGTCGAGCACGAGGCCATCAGGCGGGTCGGCGAGGATCGCCCGGGCGTTGACCACCGAGTGCAGGCACCAATCGACGATCCGTCGGATTGCGGCCGCCGTGCTCTCGGGCCGGTCGGCCGCGACCAGCTCCGCCGCGTACTCGCGGAGCAGATCGTGGACGCGGAATCGCCCGCGACTGCGTGGCTCGACCAGGTGCACCGCGACGAGCCGATCAAGCTCGCGACGGACCTCGCGGACCGGCCGGGCCGTCAGCGCGGCGACGCCGTACGGGGAGAGCTCGGTGGCCGGATAGAGAGCGAGCTGACGGAATGTCGACGCCGTCTCGGCCGGCAGCCTGTCGTGGGACCAGGACAACACCGCGCGGACGTCGGATGCCGGGTCGTCTCCGCCCGAGAGGTCCGCGAGCCGTCCTTTGGCATCGGTGATGTCGTCGGCCACCTGCCTGAGCGTGATGTCGGGCTGCCAGCTCGCCCGGTCGGACACGATGCGAAGCGCGAGCGGCAGTCCGCTGCACAGATCGACGATGCGCTGGGCTGCCTGCGGCTCGGCTGCCAGCCGGGCCGGCGGGACGGTAAAGGAAAGCAGGCGGCGGGCATCGGTGTCGCTGAGCTCACCGAGCGCGAGCTGCCGGGCGCCGTCGCGCACGGTGAGGCCGCGCAACTGGTTGCGACTCGTCACCACGACCATGCTTCGGGCGCCCGGCAGCAGCGGCCGGATCTGGTCGGGGTCGCGGACGTTGTCGAGCAAGATCAGCAGGCGACGGCCAGCCAGGCGGGTGCGCAGCAACGCTGTCAGGGCCGCTGACTCGGTCGGCAGCTGGTCGGTCGGTAGGCCGGTCGCCGCGAGGACCGTGGCGATCGCTCCGGCGGGCTCGATCGGGACGCCGGGCCCATAGCCGTGCAGGTCGAGGTAGATCTGGCCGTCGGGAAACTCATCGGCGACTCGATGTGCCCAGCGGACGGCAAGCGCGGTCTTGCCAATGCCGCCGGGACCGTGGACGACGCAGACAGTCTGGAGCGGAACCGGCATGCTGCGATGGCCCGCGAGAAGTTGGTTGAGCGTTGCGAACTTCTGCCCGCGTCCGGCGAAGCCCACCGGGGCCGAGGGCAGCGGGAGATGGTGTGGGATCGCGAACGGTGGCCCAAGTCGGCTGCCAGCTGACGGTGCGACATCACGGTCGAGGTCGAGGATGCTGCGGTCTAGTCGCTGGAGGTCGGCACCGGGATCGACGCCGAGTGTGTCGGCCAGGTGCTGCCGGATCTGCTCGGAGCAGTTCCACGCCTCTGACCGTTGGCCGGATTGGATCAAGGCCGTGATCAGTCGGGCCCAGAGCGGCTCGCGGAGCGGATGCTCGGCCGCGAGCGCGCGGAGCTCGGCCACGCACTCGTCCGGTCGGCCCCGCGTGATGGCGTAGTCGCAGCGGCGTTCGACGGCGAGCAGCCGTCGCGCGACGAGCGCATCGCCGAACTCCCGGTCCAGCGGTGACGAGTCGACCTCGGTGAAGGGTTGGCCGCGCCAGAGGCCGAGCGCCTCGGTCAGGAGCCGCTGCGCGGTGTCCGGCTCGGCGGACCCGGCCCGGGTGACGAGGTCGGAGAAGCGAATCGCGTCGACGTCATCGGGGGCGATGTCGAGTGCGTAGCCGCCGCCCGACGTACGGATGGTGTCGCCGCCGATGATTGCGCGGAGCCGGCGTACATGCACCTGGACGCTGTTGCGCGGGTTGCTCGGCGGCTCGTCCCCCCACATCTGGTCGACGAGCGTGTCCATCGGCACCGGTTGGGCCGGATTCAGAGCCAGGCTGGCCAGCAGAACGCGCAGTCTCCCGCGAGGCACGGTGACCGCCTGCCCGTCGAGTCTGACCTCGAAGGGCCTGAGCAGCGACACAGTGATCGTTGGCATGTCCCCTCTCATCCGTCGATCGGCCGAAGTCTCCTATATAAGGCAATTGAACGCCCACAAACAGTAGCGACGGACCGATACATCGACACCACACAGCGAGATTCGGTGATGGGCAACCGCGACGAAAGCCGACATCGAGTACATCGGGTGCGGACGGCTTGGTGACTCTTGCGCCCGGAAGGTTGTCAGCCGCTATTCGGGCCCTGGCCCGAATAGCGGCTGACAAGGTGTGTGGTGAGGGTGACTCCTAGCAGGGTTCGACCGCGTCGACAGTGAATCCCTGGGCCACCACGGCTGGGTCGCTGGTGAACTGGACGGAGCCGGTGCTGGTCGGGATGCACGGCGACGTGACCCCACGACGGAATGTCCCGGTATACGTCGCCAGGATGTTGCC
>JBKOYM010000116.1:0-7943 GCA_046725375.1 Actinomycetota bacterium | reverse complement strand
GCTGACGGGCGACCCGACCGAGATCGCGCCGTGGCTCGCCTCGCACATGGACGTCAACGCGATGGACCTCGCCGGCGTCGGCAGCGCCGTACTGGCCCGGTCGCTCGAGCAAGACGCCGCCGAAAACCTCAAGCGCGTCGTACGCCCCGAACTATCGGTCGACTGGGCCGACGACCCCGGCATCGAACGGATGACAGCCTTCCTCGAGACCAAGACCGTCTGGCACCCCATCGGCACCTGAAGACATGACGATCAGGGCCATCGACTGGGTGGAGCTGCCCGCCGGGCCGTATCTCCTGCGGCCGCCACGCGAGTCCGAGGCGGCCGACGCGCTGGCGATGCTGCAAGATCCGGACACGCATCGCTGGAATCCGGCGCCGAAGGTCGTCGATCTCGAGACAGCCGCCGACTGGTGCCGCCGCGGCGCCGACTGGTCCGACGGGTCGCATGCGACCTGGTCGGTCGTCGGCGACGATGATCGACTGCTGGGCAACATATCCCTCTGGGCTCTCGACCGCGACGACCAGCGGTCCGGCTCGGTGGGCTACCGAACGGCGCCGTGGGCGCGCGGGCGCGGCGTCGCAACCCAAGCCCTCGGCGCCGCTACCGCGTGGGCGTTCGACCGCCTCGGGCTGGAACGGCTGCTGCTGCCGCATTCGGTTGGCAACCCGGCGTCGTGCGTCGTTGCGAAACGGTGCGGGTTCGTCCTGGAGGGCGTCGCCCGGGCCGGCTATCGCGACCCTGACGGCACGCGGTGGGACGAGCACCTGCACGCCCGGTTGGCCGCCGACCCGGCGCCGTGATAGTCCCACTTGTGGCCGCTCGTACGCCACGTGTAGCACAGTCATACGCCACTTGGGGTGGTCAGCGTTCGCTGTCGAGCATCGCCATCTGCTCGGCGGCGTAGCGGTCGCCGGCCACCGACTCGGGCGGAATCGCCGCCTCGATCTGGGTCAGCTCCGACTCGCTGAGCCGGACGTCCGACGCACCCAGCGCCTCGTCGAGCTGGTCGCGCCGGCGCGATCCGACCAGCGGCACGATGTCGTCGCCCTGCGCGGCGACCCACGCGATCGCGACCTGCGCCACGGTGGCGTCGAGCCTGCCGGCGATGTCGCGCAGCATCTCGACCAGCGCCAGATTGCGACGCAGGTTGTCGCCCTGGAAGCGCGGGCTGTGATTGCGGAAGTCCTGCGCTTCGAGCTCGCGGTCGGGCGACCAGTGTCCGCTGAGCAGGCCGCGGGAGAGGACCGCGTACGCCGTCACGCCGACGCCCAGCTCCCGACAGACCGGCAGGATCTCGCGCTCGATGCCTCGGGAGACGAGCGAGTACTCGATCTGCAGATCACTCACCGGATGTACCGTGTGCGCCCGCCGAATCGTGTCGGCACCGACCTCCGACAGGCCGATGTGCCGGACGTACCCGGCCTCGACAAGCTCCGCGATCGCGCCGACGGTGTCCTCGACCGGCACACTCGGATCCAACCGGGCGGGACGATAGATGTCGACGTACTCGGTGCCGAGCCGCTGCAGCGTGTACGCGAGCGACGTCTTGACCGCGGCCGGTCGGGCGTCGAAGCCGAGCCAACCGCCGTCGGGTCCGCGCTGCGCGCCGAACTTGACGCTGATCACGACGTCCTCGCGACGCCGGCCGCGCAGCGCCTCGTTGATCAGCAGCTCGTTGTGTCCCATGCCGTAGAAGTCGCCGGTGTCGAGCAGGTTGACCCCACGGTCGAGGGCGGCGTCGATCGTCGCGATGCTCTCGGCCCGATCGGCCGTGCCGTACAGCGCCGACATGCCCATGCAGCCGAGCCCGAGGGCCGAAACGGTCGGTCCGACCTTGCCCAGCTGCCGTGTGTCCAGCGGTGAGTCGATCTCTCGTGTCTTCATGGCCCAACCGTGCCCACAAGCGCCGGACGGGAAAAGCGGAGCGTTGACCCTGGGAGTGGCGCTCCCTGGATGAGCCGGCCGGCTCGCGTCATGCTGGCAGGGTGGATCGCACCGAACTCGCCGACTTCGTACGCCGCAGCCGCGAGCGCATCCGGCCCGAGGACGTCGGCCTCGCCGGTGGTCCGCGACGCCGTACGCCGGGCCTGCGACGCGAGGAGGTCGCGCAACTCGCCGGCATGTCAGTCGACTACGTCGTCCGACTCGAACAGGCTCGCGCGCCGCGACCGTCGGACCAGCTGCTCACGGCGTTGGCCCGGGCACTTCGGCTCGACGACGCCGAACGGGATCATCTGTTCTGGCTGGCAGGCAGGACACCGCCTCGGCAGGGCGGAGGCACGACCCATGTGCGACCCGCGGTGCTCCGGCTGCTCGACGACCTGCGTGATAGCGCCGCGTTCGTCGTGTCCGATCTCGGCCAGTTCCTGGCGATGAACGATCTCGCCAAGGCGCTGCTCGGCGACCAGACCGCGTACACCGGGCGCGAGGCGAGCGTCACGTGGCGTTGGTTCGCCGACCCGGACGCCCGGTCGCGCTACCCCGTCGACGACCACGACAAGCACAGTCGCTTCCGGGTCGCGTCGCTACGCGCCACCGCCGCCCGTCGCGCCGGCGACCCGGATGTCGAGGATCTCGTCGGCGCCCTGCTGAGTCGCAGCGAGGAGTTCGCCCGGCTATGGGCCGAGCACGACGTCCACATCCCTCGGGAGCGGCACAAGCGGCTGATCCACCCCGCGGTCGGGCCGATCGACGTCGACTGCGAGACGCTGCTCACGCCCGAGCAGGACCAGGAGCTCGTCCTCCTCAGTGCCCGTCCCGACACTGAGGCGGCCGAGAAGCTCCGACTGCTGCAGGTCGTCGGGCTCGAAGGCATGGCCGCCTCGCGGCGCTGACAGCCCCGAGTGGACCCCGATCGGCGAGCGACCGCATACGACGGCCTACCGACGACGCAGGGCTGCGGTGAAGCCGGCTCCGAACATGGCCACGCCGACGGCCAGGAAGCCACCGAAGGTCGCCCAGAAGATCAGGCCGGCCTCCATACGGTCCGTCATCTGCGGGAGGTCGCCGATGCGGTCGACCGTGTCCTCCGGTGCGACCAGGAAGAACACCGCCGGCGCCACGCCCCACACGAGCCCGCTGAGCAACGGTCCGAGCGGCGACAACGCCCCGGAGCACGCCACGAGCAGCAGCAGGAAGGCTCCTCCGCCCAACGCCGCGACGCCGCGTAGATCGTATTCGATGGCCGGTTTGAGCACGACGTCCTGATATCGAGCGCCACCGTAGGCGATCAGCCCGATCGCGACCGGAGCGACGATCAGACCGACGATGGCGCACAAGGCGTGCCGCCCGGCATGCAGCCCGGGGTCACTCTCGACCGGTGGCGGGGCGACGCGCGGTGGGCCGTCGTAGGGACTCGGCGGCGGGATGACACGCTGCGGCGCATCTGGGTCGGCATGCCGCGGCCGGGCCACCGATGCCGGGTCCACCGGCTGGGCAATCGGTCGGGTCTCCGGAAAATCTGGGGTTGACACTGGTCCGACACCTCCTCCTGCCCCTCCTCCAGGCCTGACCCTATTGCAGGCCTTCGCGCGGCGTCGCCCGGGTCCACGCGGCGTTCGGTCCGGTCCGTAATTGGTCCTGCGCACCGGTGAACGGTTGGACCTTCTCGTCTGCTGGGGTGCTCTTTACCGTGGATCTCATCCAGATCGTCAGGAGCCCACGATGTCCGAATGCCGTCCGGCCACGAGGTCGGTCGACCGCATCCTGACACCGCCTCTGGTCCGGCTCCTGATCGCGGCGTTCGGCGGTGCCGCGAGCTTCTACCTGCTGTTGTCGGTCGTGCCGTTGTACGCCGCTTCGACCGGATCCGGCAACGCGGGAGCCGGACTCGCCACCGGCGCGCTCATGCTGGCCACGGTGCTGACCGAGCTGACGGTGCCGACGCTGCTCGCCCGCTACGGCTACCGCACCGTCCTCAGCCTCGGCCTCGTACTCCTCGGCGTTCCCTCGTTCGTCCTCGCGCTTACGTCGGACCTCGTCGCCATCTTGCTCGTGTGCCTCGCCCGCGGCGCCGGCCTCGCAATCATCGTCGTCGGGGCCACCGCCCTCGTCGCCAAGCTGGTGCCGGCGCGGCGCCGAGCCGAGGGACTCGCGGTCTATGGCGTGGCCTTCGGCGCGCCGGGCGTCGTCGGACTGCCGCTCGGGGTGTCACTGACATCGTGGGTGGGGTTCGAGCCGGTGTTCGTCGCGGCGACGTTGCTGTCGCTGGCGTCCCTCGCCGCGGTTCCGGGCCTGCCGAACCGGCGAGACCATCTCGAGGCGCCGGTGCCGATCTTGCGGGGCCTGTCCACGTCCGGCCTGCTGCCGCCGGCCCTCGTCTTCACCGCGATCACGATCGCGACCGGCGTCGTCGTGACCTTCCTTCCGCTGGCGGTCGCGTCGGACCGTCGCGAATGGGTCAGCGTCGGTCTCATGGTCCAGGCGGTCGCCGTGCTCGTGGCGCGCTGGGTCGCCGGGCGACTGGGCGACCGCCTGGGCTCGGGTCGCCTGCTGCCCACGGCGGTCGTCCTGGCCGCCGGCGGAGTCGCCGCCCTCGTCGCTGTCGACAGCACGGTGGCTGTCATCGTCGGCATGCTGCTGTTCGGCCTCGGATTCGGGGCCGCGCAAAACGTGACGCTTGCGATGATGTACGACCGCGCGTCCGAGAACGAGTACGCCCGCGTCAGTGCGGTGTGGAACCTCGCGTACGACGGCGGCATGGGCATCGGCGCGGTCGGATTCGGCGCGATCGTCGGCGAGACGGGTTATCCGGCTGCGTTCGCGATCGTCGCCGGGTTGCTGGCGGTCGCCCTGCTGCCGGCGTGGCGCGACCGTCGGCGCTGAGCATCCGGTCGACCTGGCGGTGAGCGCCGGTGCGGCACGGCGCTCGGGTCGCCGGCCGCCCGGTCGGTACGGCACAATCTGCTGGTGCCCGCTCGCGTGATCGTCCTCGCCGGATCGTCGGGCTCCGGCAAGTCCCGCCTCGCCGGGCGGCTGCGCTACCCCGTCGTCAGGCTCGACGACTTCTATCGCAACGGCGACGACCCGGACCTGCCGCGGCTCGCGATCGGCGTCGTCGACTGGGACGACCTACGCTCCTGGAACGCGAAGGACGCGGTCGCCGCCCTGGAGCGATTGTGCGAGACGGGACGGGCCGAGGTGCCGATCTACGACATCGCCGCCGACCGACGGACCGGCAGCCACGTCGTCGACTTGGGCGCTGAGAGCCTGGTCGTCGCCGAGGGTGTCTTCGCGCCGGAGATCGTGGCCGAGTGCCGCGCCCGAGGTCTGCTGGCGGCGGCAATCTGCGTGCGTCGGCCCCGGGCCCTGACGTTCGTGCTGCGCCTGGCGCGTGACCTGCGGGAGCGTCGCAAGCCACCGTGGGTATTGGTGCGCCGAGGAGTCCTGCTCTACCGTCGCGAGCCGGACATCGTCGCGACGGCGATCCGTCTCGGCTGCCAACCCATGGGCCTGCGGCGGGCCGAGGCGTACGTGCGGGCGCTGGCGCAGCGCTGACGGCCGAGTTGGCGCGGGGGACCCCTACGCCAATAGGTTCGTCGCAAGGTTCCCCCGCGACGAAACCTCGGCCCGCTCGAGAGGGCCCATCAGGCACCGAGCTTCGCGTACGCCGGCTTGATGGTGTCGTTGATGAGCGCGAGCCGCTCGTCGAACGGGATGAACGCGCTCTTCATCGCATTGACCGTAAACCACTGCAGATCGGCCAGCTCGTAGCCGAACGCCTCGGCCAGCAGGTGCATCTCCTGGCTCATCGACGTGCCGCTCATGAGTCGGTTGTCGGTGTTGACCGTCACGCGAAACCTCAGCCGACTCAGCAGGCCCAGGGGATGCTCGGCGATCGACGCAGCGGCGCCGGAGTGCACGTTGGAGCTCGGGCACATCTCCAACGGGATCCGCTTGTCCCGGACGTACGCGGCGAGCCGGCCCAACCGTACCGAGCCGTCGTCGGCCACCTCGATGTCGTCGGCGATCCGTACCCCGTGGCCGAGCCGATCGGCGCCGCACCACTGAATCGCCTGCCAGATCGACGGCAGCCCGAACCCCTCACCGGCATGGATAGTGAAGTGGGCGTTCTCGCGCTGGAGGTACTCGAACGCGTCGAGATGCCGGGTCGGCGGGTATCCGGCCTCGGCGCCGGCGATGTCGAAGCCGACGACGCCGGCGTCGCGATAGGCCACGGCGAGCTCCGCGATCTCCATCGATCGGGCCTGATGCCGCATCGCGGTCAGCAACTGCCGCGCCACGATCGGGTGGCCGGCCGCCTCAGCCCGGGCCGTGCCGTCCTCGAACCCAGCTCGCACCGCGTCGACCACGTGCTCCAGCGTGAGCCCGGCGGTCAGATGCTGCTCCGGCGCATACCGAACCTCGGCGTAGACAACGCCATCGGCGGCGAGGTCCTCGACGCACTCGGCGGCGACCCGCCGGATGTGCTCGGGCCGCTGCATCACCGCGACGGTGTGCTCGAACGTCTCGAGATAGCGCTCCAGCGATCCCGAATCAGCCGCGGCGGTGAACCAGTCGCCGAGCTCGCCGGGGTCGGTGCGAGGCAGTTGGTGTCCGAGATCGGTGGCGAGCTCGGCGACCGTTTCGGGCCGCAGACCGCCGTCGAGATGGTCGTGGAGCAGAGCCTTCGGCGCTGCGCGAATCGTGTCGAGTGTCGGCGGCATGGACCCATGGTGCCGCACGACGCGCGTGGGCGACGGACATTCGGCCCGCCGCGCCCCCGACGACCCACCTCGGCCCGCGCGCCTCCGACGGCCTGCCGCGCCCCCGACGGCCTGCCGCACCTACGTCGGATCGGTGGTCGCGGCGTACGGCTCGGCCCGGGTCTGTTCGACGGCGATCAGACCGACGAGCAGGACCGCGACGAAGGCGGTGGTCAGCAGGGCGCTGCTCACGGTCGCGACCGGTATCGCGCAGATCAGGACAACCGCGACGGCTACCCTCGGCCAGGTGGGCCGCACGCCGATGCGCGCAACGCTGGCGATGAGCCCGACCAGGTACAGCGTCGGGCCGAGCAGAGTGACGATGGCGCCGGCCGTCGAGAGTTGGTCGCCGGGATGAGCGATGACGATCTCGTCGCCGACGGCGGTCAGGACGATGCCGGCGACGATCGGCAGGTGCAGGTAGGTGAAGACGTCGCGCCCGATCGCGCCGACCTCTTCGCGACTGACCCGGCTGACCAACCGCACGACCAGCGGCGCCGTCTGATCGAAGTACAACCACCACAGCGCCGTCGACGACACGAACGCCATCGTCAGGGCGGCGACATTCGCGGCGGAGAGGTGCGAGGACGAGGCGGTCACGCCGGTCAGGACGATGCTCTCGCCCAAGGCGATGATCACGAAGAGCTGGAAGCGCTCGGCGAAGTGCCGCCCGTCGATCTGCCAGTGGCTGTGCGGGGTCGAGCCGGCGACCGGCACCCAGAACCGCACCAGCGGTCCCGCCAGGTCGATGCCCAGCGCGACCAGCCACAACACCCAGCGAGCATCGTCGATCAGGCCACCGGCGACCCAGAACGGCGTCGCAAGGACGCTCCAGGCGAGGATCTGCCGGAAGTTCTGGTTGAAGTCGCCACGCGGAGTCACGACGACCACGAACGCATTGCGCCCGATCTGCAACGCGCAGTAGCTGCAGGCCAGCAGCAGCGCCCGATCACCGAAGCCTTCGGGGATCGCGATCGCCATCAGCAGGCTGGTGAGCATCACGTACGCCAGGATCAGCCGGACCGGCGCCGTGTCCGGGTCGAACCAATTCGCCATCCAGGTCGTGTAGTTCCACGCCCAATAGACCGCGATCAGCATGAATCCGGTCTCGGCCGCACCCGTCCAGCTCAGGTCACTGGCCAGGAGATGATGCGACAGCTGCGTGACCGCGAAGACGTACACCAGGTCGAAGAAGAGTTCGAAGAACGTCGCTCGCTGCTCCTGGCCCCTGGCCCG
>JBKOYM010000145.1:0-24522 GCA_046725375.1 Actinomycetota bacterium | reverse complement strand
CGGGTCGGCCTCGTAAGCGAGCAGGTGAACTCCCACTTCGTCATACCGGCACGACAGCTCCATACCGGGTATCAGGCGCAACTCATGACACGCAGCTGCTTGTCCGGCTTCGTCCCATCCGTCCGCTGTGTCATGATCGGTGAGGGCGACCACATGGAGTGACGCCTCAACTGCTTGCTGTATCAATTCGGCCGGTGAGTCGGTGCCATCGGAGCGATGCGAGTGCGTGTGCAGGTCGATCAGCACCGCAACAGCCTATCTGCCGCAAATACCACATGTTGGGACACTAGGTGCCGAAGTTCCCTACTGTATGCAATTGTCCTTTCACAAAGAGTAGCTAGCGGGTGGTTTGGACGTGCGCGGCGTGTCGGAGGGCAACTCAACAGAGGTCGGGGGTCAACAAGTCATCATCCCCTTTCCGGGGAACGAGGAGGTCAGGACAACTGCAGACGTCACGACTCCAGTAGATCTCACATCGACCGGAGCCATGGCGCCGACTGAAGTCAGCACCGCTGCACCGGACACTCCCGGTGAGGAGCTGATCGATCTCGCCAAACGCGGTGATCGCGACGCCTTCGCCCATCTGTACGAGCAGCACGTCCGAGGGGTCTATCGCTATGTCTACTACCGGGTCGGCAGCCGCCACCTCGCAGAAGACATCACCAGCGAGACGTTTTGCCGTGCGCTTCGGTCGTTGGGCTCGTATCGCGGCACCGACGCAACCCTGGGGGCTTGGTTGGTAACCATCGCTCGAAATCTCGTCACCGATCACTTCAAATGTGGGGCTCGCCGTCACGAGGTCGCCACCGACGAGCCGCAGCCCGGCCCGTCGCAGGCGCCGACGCCGGAAGAAGCAGCGATCTCGTCGTTGACGAGTGACTCCCTGATCCGCAGCCTGGACGAGCTGACGGAGGCGCAGCGCGACTGCCTGATCCTCCGGTTTATGCAGGGCATGTCAGTCGCCGAGACTGCGGACATCCTTCGCCGGTCCGAAGGATCGGTCAAACAGTTACAATGGAGGGCCATTCGACGGCTCGCCATGGTGATTTCCGAGGAGATGAGGTGAGTCCCTTGGATTTCTCGTCCTCCCCCAACCAACGGTGGTTGGCCAAGGAGTTCGCCAGCTCGCTGGAGCAAAGCCACCGCTCGACCCGCAATGACGTCCATGGGTACGTCGAGTTCGCTCGGCACTTGGGCGAGATCGAGGCACCCGAGCCGGACCCGTCGTTCACCGCCGCCTTGCGGCACCGACTCCTCCACGAGCTGATCGAGGACGAGCTCGTACCGCAATACGACGAGCTGGCGCTGCGCCGTGACGAACGGACCAGGCGCAAGGGCGGCAGCCACTGCTTCGAGCGGGCTCCCCGCGAGCCCTGGATCGCCGCGGCGTCGACCGTCCTCGTCGTGTGCGGTGGCGCGGTCGGCCTCAACCAGGACAGCAGCCAAGCCCTCCCGGGCGACGTGCTCTATCCGGTCAAGCGCTTCTTCGAGACCGGTGAGATGGCGATGGCCGACTCGGTCGACGGCCAGGCCCGCGAGCTCATGGAGCAGGCCGCCGCGCGGCTCGACGAGGCACGTCAGCTGGTCGAGGTCCACGAGATCCACGCCCAGCAGGCGCTGCCCGAGACGATCATCGACTTCAACGAGGCGACGACCGAGGCCGGCAACCTCATCGTTCAGCAGAGCCGTGCAGACGAGATCGACCCGGCGGTCATCTCGGAGTTCCACAGCTTCAGTACGGAGTCGCGGATCCTGTTGGACGAGATCGCGCTGAGCGCCGATGGAGAGACGGCGTCGCTCATCGAAGACGCGCGCTCGACGCTGGACAGCTTCGACGCGCTGTTGCCCGAGATCGCCCCGGTCCTCGACACCGTCCAAGACCTGCCCGTCTCGTCCGCGGCGCTCAACGTCTCCAGCCTCGGTGGCAACGCGCACGCCGATGCCGTCCGCGAGTCGCCGCTCGAGGCGTCCAACGCCCACGCCGCCAGTCCGATCGAGACGGCCGTCCCGTCGATCGACCACACGCTCGACGACGCGACGGCGGCCCTCAGCGGCCCGGTATCGGTAGTCGACCTGTCGACGTCCGACACCGTGAGCGTGGCGGTCGCGACCGTACACAACACGGCGAAGGTGGTCGACCGCACGGTGTCCAACACCCTGACGACCGTCGACCACACGGTACGGACCGCCACGGACACGGTGCGGACCGCCACCGACACGCTCGACGACACGGTCGCAACCCTGCAGCAGGCCACGGACACGCTCCAGCAGGCGACCGACACGCTTCAGCAGGCAGCCGGCGACGAGGCGGACCGGCAGCCGTCGGCCTCGCCGCAACCGCAGTCGCCGCAAAGCCACGTCCACCCGAAGCCGCCAACGCTGCCCGAAGTCGCCAGCGACACGGCCCGCGATGCCGTCGGCACGCTGCAGGGCGTGGCCGACAGCGTCTTGTAGACCTCAGCCAACAGCTCACAATCCAGACCGGGAGGCGATCCAGCGGTCGCCTCCCGCCCATTGGAGTCGTCCGACCAGGCCCGTCAGATCTGGACACCTGACGGAATGCGCTAGCCGGCTGACCCAGTGGGCAGGGGGAGGGGTTGGCGCCGTCCCGAGAGCGGCGCCAACCCCGTCTACCCGTGCTCACCGGCCGGGACATGCGTCTCTCCCTGCGCAGGTGATACGGGGGCTTCTCCCGTCCCAGTTCCCTTTGCCGTTCAGGGGATTGGACGAGAGCGAGCCGGATTGGTTACGCCGTCAGTCAGGAATGGACAGACGTCTGGACAAACCGCTCAACGGGATGACATCGAGCTGCCCCATCAACGTTCGCAGGTCGACGAAGGTCGAGTCGCTGCGGATGACGGCACCGGCGGTCGCCGGCCAGGCCACGATCCACAGCCAACGCCCCGACGCCTCGCCGACGAAGACGTCGCGATCGTCACGCTCGGCTATCCACCACAGCGGCGTGGCATGCTGGCCGACCTGGACCCGCGTGGCCGCCGGAAAGCCGCTGATCTGCCGACCCACGTCGAGACCCTGCGCTCCGGCGTAGAAGGCGCCCAAGCCAACGCCGGGCTCCTCGCACACGAGCAGCATGTCGGCGTCGCCCGCGACCGGGTCCGGTCCGCTGCAGGCCAGGACGGTCGCCTGCTCGGTGCCGTCACCGGCCCGGCCGACCCCCGACACCGACCAGCTGCTCGGCATCGGCCAGGGCAGCCAGGTCGGCAAGTGAGCACCGGTGATGTGCTTGAGCAGCACGTGCACGGAAGGCTCTTCGTACGCCCCGAGGGGTGCGACAATCCCGTCGGTGGCGCACCACCACCGCCCCATGTCGTCGCACCGTACCGGCGTCCCGCATCGGGGACACCGCTTGGCCCGATTCATGCCCTGACGGTGCCGCGCCGACCCGGCCGGGTCAAGTACCGAACGGGCGCAATGCCGCAATCGGTCACCTAGCCACAGGACGCTTCGTTGACGGTGAGCGTGCCGCTGGAGTCCTCAGTGGCCGTGCTCAGCTCGTTGTCGTGCTCGGCGTCGTAGACGAACAGGTTGGGGTACTCAGCGGGCAGCGGCGTCCCGCGGCATCACTGGCCCCTTCGTGAATGCTCATCGCCGACCTCCGAGGGCTCGACTATCTCACCTCGCCCCCATGAGACGCACCGGTCCCGCGATCCGGTTGGGTGAGCCCGTCGGCCCCCACCGCGTCTCCGACCTCGACCGGATGCCGCCGGACGTAGTAGCGAAGCCATATCCAGCAGCCACCGCCCATGACGATCGGTCCGAGATAGGTGAACATGCGGAAGACGAAGACGGCACCGACGATGCCGCTGTTGCTGGTCTCGGGTGTTGCCCACGACAGCGTGGAGATGTAGAGAGTCTCGGCGATCCCCACGTTTCCCGGCGTGATCTCGACCAGCGTCAGCAGCCGGACAAAGGTGTACGCCGCGAACACCTCGATCGCCGTGAGGTCGAATCGCTGGATGTCCACCGACCGCACAGCGATCAGCAGGGCCAAGTAGGTGCTGAACTCCTTGCCCACGACGATGGCCGTCAGCCGAACACCCTTCAGCCGAGCCGTGTCCAGCACGTCGAATCGGAAATTGACGACCGCCTCTCCCAGCTTCTCGGACGGCGGACGGTTGACCAGACCGCGCGCCCAGTTGACCACCCGCGCGGTCAGCTCACCGAATCGCCGCGCAAACCGCTCGCTCCGAATGATGCAAACGCCGATCGCCACGGCCACGATGGACAGAACGAGCGCGAGCAGAGTCACCGCGAGAACGCGACGGGGAATGTGCTCCTGGGTCGCGAGGAGCAGCATCGCGATGCTCGGCAGGATCAACGGGATGAGATTGCTCCACACGCCGTTCATGACGGCCGCCCGGCTGAAGTCGGCGAAGTCGATGCCATAGCGGCGATAGATCGCGAACTTCGTGATCGTGCCGGACGGACCGGGGATCGTGTTCGAGATAGTCGCGGCGGCCCCTTGGGCAGCGAAGGACTGTCCCAGCCCGAGATCGTCGATGAGCAGAGCCGGCGCCGCGGACTTCATCAGTTCGATCGTCACCGTCATGACGGTCATGAGAACGAGGCCGGCAGTCGACAGCGATGTGATCGCGTCCCAGACGTCGTCGTAGTCGGCGAAGTTCGGGATCAGGACGCCGAAGATCAGATAGAGAAGGACGGCGACGAGCACCGCCCGTGCCAGGATCTGGAGCGGGGACGGCTTCGGCGTCTCGAAGAGCTGCGACGCTCCCCGCGCGAGGTCACCCGCGGATTCGTGGGATGACTCGCCCCGACCGTCCCCGGATGTCATCACCCAGGCGTGTCGGCAACGTGGCGATTGCTACTCGTCGAGGCGTTGGGTGTCGTCGCGAGCAGCCTGGCTTTGGCCGCCTCGTAGTCCGTGCTCGAGATCGCGCCGCGGTCACGCAGGTCTGCGAGCTTTCCGAGCTCGTCGGCCATGCTCGTCGGCTGCGCCGCGTCTCGGACGTACTGCCGAAAGTCCCGCTCGCTTTGCTGCGCGTGCTCGATCGCGCGCTCGTGCATCGAGGGGCCGCGCGCGATCAGGTAGACGAGGACACCCAACCACGGCAGCAAGACCACGAACAGACACCACAGGCCCTTGCCCCAACCCGACAGGGACCGGTCCCGGAAGAGGTCGGTCACGATCGTGATGAGCAACCAGAACCAGGCGACCAGCAGGAAGAACCAAAAGATCGAGACAAGGGCTTCCCAGAGCTCCATGTCGCACCCCTCCTTGCGGGCCGCTGCGATCGGCGAGCCCTGGCAGAATCCTGAGCCTCGCGAATCGGGCCGGCATCACCCGTCAGGGGTGAGGTCGCGCCTGGTCAGGAGGTCGCGGAATCGGGCACCACGAAGACGATCACGGCGGTCAGCACGGAGATCAGGAACGCCGCTCCGATGGTGGCGAAGAATCCGCCGACATCGAGGCTGTCCACGAGCCCCGCGGTGATGGCGAGGAGGATCCCGTTCACCACGAGACCGAACAGACCGAACGTCAGGATGGTCAGTGGCAGCGACAGCAGCCGGATGACGGGTCCGATGAGCGCGTTGACCAGTCCGAAGACGAGGGCGACTCCGATGAGCCCGAAGAAGCCGCCGTCGACCTCCACCGAAGGCATGATCGCCGCCACAATCGCGATCGCGGCCGCGACAATCGCCCAACGCATCACCAGGAGCTTGACCATCGCTATCTGATGCCCGGGTCAGGCTCGGCGAACACCTCGCCCAGCACGGTCGTCCTTTCTCGGGAGGGCAGCCCGGCGCCCCCTCGGTGCTAGTGCCGCCTCCGACGATGGCCCGCCGGCCCCTCGACAGCACCACCCGCCGCGGGTGAGTTTGCACGACTCATTCGGACTTGGGACCTCCCACGCTTCATTTCACCCGTGCTGTGTGAAGTCGTCGGACGAGGAGCGCTCGCATAGTGTGACGATGACGACCGAGCCGGACGACGAGGCCGCCCGCCTTCGCCAGGAGGTGCAGCAGCTTCGTGAGCAGCTGGACGAGACAGCGCCCAAGCCGGGCGACCGACAGGGCTGGTGGCGGCCGGTGGTGGCCGGAATCCTGGTCGCCATCGCCGCCATCCTGGCGCCGGTTTCCGTCGTCGCCACCTGGGCTCGCGACGAGGTCGAGGACACCGACCGGTACGTCGAGACCGTCACTCCCCTGGCGTCCGATCCGGCAGTCCAGAACGCGATCGCGACCCGGATCGAGGACGAGATCTTCAGCCGGGTCGACATCGACGCGCTCACCCAAGACACCGTCGACGCGATCAGCCAGCAGGACCTCCCGCCTCGCGTCACGGTGACGCTCCAGGCCGTCAGCGGACCCTTGGCCGGCGCGATCAAGAGCTTCATCTCCGACCAGATCCACGCCTTTGTGGAGTCGGATCGCTTCGAGCAGTTGTGGATCAACGCCAATCGCGACGCGCACAAGGCGATGGTGGCCGTCCTCACGGGCGAAGGAACCGAGAGCGTCGACGTCTCCAACGGGGCGGTGGCGATCAACATCGGGACCCTGGTCGGCGAGGTGAAGCAGGATCTGGTCGATCGAGGCTTCGCCATCGCGAGTCGCATCCCGAACATCACCGCGACGTACACCGTGTTCCAGTCCGACGACCTGACCAAGGCCCAGGACGCGTTCCGGCTCCTCGACGGTTTGGCGACGTGGCTGCCCCTTGTCGGACTGGTGCTGCTGGCGGCAGCAGTGATGGTGGCACGCGACCGACGACGCGCCTTGCTGGCCGTCGGGCTGACGATCGCGGGCTCGATGCTGCTGCTCGGCCTGTTGCTCAACCTGTTCCGCCCGATCTACCTCGACGCGATACCCGCTGACGCATCGACCGACGCGGCGGGAGCCGTGTACGACAGGCTGGTCGGCTTCATCCGGTTGGCCCTACGCGCCGTACTCGTGGTCGCACTGACGCTGGCCGCGGCGATGTGGCTGCTGGCTTCTCGCGGCTCCGGCGCGGCGGCCAGAAGGGGTCTGTCCCGCGGCATATCCGCGATTCGCTCGGGACGGGCCCGCGCCGGCCTCAACACCGGTGGCTTCGGAGTCGCTCTCGCCCGCTACCGCACCCCGATCCGAGTCGGCATCATCGGCTGTGCGGCGCTCATCTACCTGCTGAACGACCATCCGACCGGCACGTACGCTCTCGTCGTCGTCATCACGACGGTCGTCATCCTGGTCATCGCGGAGGTGCTGGCGGCACCACCCGAATCGGCGCGCAAGGTGCCCGCCGGCACGCGTCCCGACGCCGAGGACCCCGACGCTGAGGCTGCCGAGTCCGGGGCGCCGGAAGCCGTAGCTCCCGCCGCCGAGGCTGGCGAATCCGAGGAGCAGGCGTCGAACGTGCCGGCCGCCAAGGATCGGTAGCCAGCGAAGCCGATCAGGACGGCAGTTGGCGGAACTCCACGACCGCGATGTCCAGGCTCCGGAAGCGGGCCAGGATTCCATCGAGATGGGCCCGGTCGACGACGTCGCCGAACAGGACCGTTCCTCCGGCCGGTCCGCGCGTGACCTCCAGCTCCGGAAACCTGGCCAAGGTGGAGTCAGGGAGGTCGCCGTCGATCAGGAATTCGACCCGCATCTGGAGATTGTCCTTGCGCCTCGACATGTGTCCCGATGTCGCCCTTCAGCAAACGTCAGATTCCACCGTGGGACGTTTGGCCGTGCCAAGCATCACCCCCAGTAGGTGATAACGGCACCCACGGCTACGGGCCAAAGGGCCCTAGGTGACCACGAGCGTCGGTGTAAGCCTGAGTGCGGACGTGTCAGCAGCGGGAGGGACAACCGATGCGGACGCTCATAACGGGAGCTCGGGTGCGCAAATCAACGACTGGCCTAGTCGCGCAAGCGGTATCTCGGGGCCGCAGGGACGGCGGCGCATGAACGTTCAGCACCGCAAGAACGCTCGCGCCGAGCACTCCTTGGCTCGATTCCGCGTGCCACTCGTGAAGAGGCTGGACCTGCTCCGGGGCCTCGAAGTGATCCTTCGCGACGATGGTCCCCAGATCGTCCTTTTGTCCGCGCCAGCGGGTTTCGGAAAGACGACGCTGGTCACCCAGTTCACCCGTGAAGCCGCCGCGGCGGGTGTGCCGGTTGCCTGGGCGGACCTGGAATTCGCGGGCAATAGTCCGCGGGCTATGTGGCGCGCCATTCTCAGCGCCGTCGCGTCCTTGTCGACCTCGAGTGCCGACGCCCTTCGCGGGCTGCGGAGGGACGGGCGCCGGGTCAACGATCGATTCTTCGAACAACTCCACGAGGCCTTGTCCGAGTTGCCGCGTCCGAGCCTGCTGGTGCTCGATGATCTCCAGGTCGCGTCTGGATCCACGACGGCGAGCCAGTTGAATTTGCTGGTCCGCAGCCTTCCGGCATCCGTCCGGCTGATCATGGCGTCGCGACACGACCCGGAGTTTCCGCTCCACGACATGTGGCTCGCGGGCCAGCTGATCGAACGTCGGGCCGAGGATCTGGCGTTCACCCATGCCGAGACCATGCAGCTGCTCGCCCACGACAACCTCGACGCAAGCGACATCGCTGCCGTGACCGAGCTGACCGAAGGGTGGCCGGCCGGCGTTCAACTGGCACGCGGGCTGCTCAAGCAGCCCGGCGACGGACGCCGGTTGGCCGCGCTCTTCAACTCCGAGTCCAGTCTTCTGGCCGACTATCTGTTCCAGGAGGTGTTCACGACTCAGGACTCCGCCTCCCAGGACCTGCTGTTGCGAACGTCGGTCGCGTCGGAGATCAGCGATGGCCTGGCCGCGGAACTGACCGGGCGTTCCGATGCCGGCGAGGCGTTAGCCGACATGGTCGACCTGGCGCCGCTCCTCAGTCAGAAGGGCGTCACCGGGACCGACGAGGTTCGCTACCGCTATCACCCGCTGTTGCGCTCGTACCTCGTGAGCGAGCTTGCGCGACGTGATCAGGACCTGCTTCGCGCGACCCACCGGTCGGCCGCCGAGTGGTACGCCAGACACGACGAGCATCTCGACGCGATCATCCACGCCAAGGCGAGCGAAGACACCGAGCTGCTGGACGCGTACCTGAAGAGCTATGGCGCCGTCTTGATAAACAGCGGCGAGAGCGACCGGCTGCTCCATGTGCTTGCGCGAACCCCGATGGCGCCGATGGCGTGGGAAGCCGTGATCGGGGCGTGTGCCGCGCTTCGGTGCCAGCACGTGACGACGGCGGCCCGGTGGCTTGCCCATCCGCACCAGCGAGGCCTGCCGGAGAGCCCGCGACTGGCCCGGCTGCGTACGTCGGTCACGCTGAAGCTGGCGTGTCTCAGTCAGCCGACCGAACTCCCGGAGATCCCGGACTCCGACACCGGACCGCACGCCGACGACGAACTCGAGCTCTTGATCGCCCTCAATCACAGCTCCGCGTTGCTCAGCGTCGGCGAAACCGCGGTCGAAAGCGAGCTGAAACAAGCGCTCGACCTCGCCATCATGCTGGGCCGGCCGGCGGCCGAGGTACAGGCCCGAGTGCTGCTGGCGGCGGCGACGCTCGGCGAAGGCGACTTCGTCACGACCAAGGTCCGAGTCGACGCGGCCCGCTCCCGAATCGGCGAGCTGGACGATGTCGACGAGTCCGCGCTCGGCCTGCTCGAGGTCGTCGCCGCGTGGGTTGCGTACGAAGACCTGGACGACGTATCGGGGCGGCGACACCTCAGCGCCTGGCGCGCCGAGGACAGTCACGCGATGGAGGCGTCTGTCGCGTCTACGGCATCACGCCTTGCCGACTTGCTCCAGCACATGCTCGCTCCCGAGCCACACGAGCGAGGCGCTATCGGGACGCATCTCGCGGAGGAGGAGCTGACCGGCCTGCCGGCCGCATTGCAGATCAACTCCCTGTGGACGGCGCTTCGAACCACCCTCGACATCGGGCGACCGGACCTGGTGCGTCAGGCCCTGGATCGGGCGTCGGAGGAGCTGGGACGCAGTGGTGACCTCGTGACCATGCAAGCCCTGGTGCTCACGGCGCAGCACCGCGACGACTTGGCGGGACAGATCCTCGAGCCGGTACTGACGGCGCGGAACGGCTGTCGCGCGCCGACGTCGCTCGTCGAGGCGCTGGTGCTCGCCACCACCCACGCCGTTCACGCCGACCATCCGTACGAAGCGTTCTCCTATGTCAAGCGAGCGATCGTCACCGCCCGCGAGTGCGGTGACTACCGCCATCTCGCTCTGGCACCGCCGGAGGTGCACGCGTTCATGGCGGAGCGTGCCGAGCGTCTCAGCGAGCATCGCGAGGTCGTCGACAAGGTGCTGGCGTATGTGAACGGCTCGGCACACCGGCATCAGCAGATCAGCCCACTCACCGACCGCGAACTCGACATCCTTCGTGAGCTGCAGACGCTGAATCCGGTCGACGAGATCGCCGACAACCTGTTGATATCGACCAATACGGTGAAAACCCACATCCGAGGCGTTTACCGCAAGCTCGGCGTTCGGTCGCGTAAGGACGCGGTTGCGGCCGCTCGCCGGCGCGGGATTCTGTAAGCCTTTCCGAGAGCCGCTAGCGGCCTCGTCAGTGCGACAGCAGCGCCTTGAGAACGACGAGGACAAGACCGAGCGCGAGATTGACCACCGCCGACAGGGCGACGATCCGGGGCTTGGCTCCGCTCGCCGCGGCAGCGACGATCGCCCAGCCGACCTGGCCAGCCACCGCCACGCTGAGTGCCAGCCAAGCCGCCCCCGAGTCAGACAGTCCGAACAGCATGCCCGCCGTCGCCGCCGCTGCAGGTGGTAACACCGCCTCCGCGATCGGCCGCTCCCGTCGCGTGATACGCCGGATCGCCCGCCAACTCATCTGATCGGGCGGATGCGCACCGCCGAACAGGTGGGCATAGACGTGTGCGATCCAGAAGACGAGCCCGGTCGCCAGGAGCAGGATGGCAAGCTGTCCGGGCTTCGGCGCCGTTTTGGCCGGACTCGTGCCCGCCACGACCGATGCCGCGAGCAGCGATCCGTAGATCGCGCCGGCGTAGTCCCTCCGTTCGTCGGTGAGTTCAACATCGCCGGTCGTCATGGGTGGTCTGCCCTCCAGGCTTCGGTGCCATGCCCATGACAGCAACAAGCCCGCAGGCCGTCCTCGCCCAAATGGGGTGACGAAGGGCGAGGCCGAATTCACCCGCGCCGGGGGATTCGGACTCGCGACCCGGGCCCGGATCGTGTACGGGGAACGCGATGGAGGTATGCCATGGCCGTAGGTCCCATGCAGTTGCTCGTACTCGCCTTCGACAAGCCGCAGTTCGAAGGCGAAATCGCTCGCGAGATCCAGCGGCTCGCCGACCACGACGCGGTCCGCGTCATCGACTCGCTGACCGTGTTCAAGGACGCGAACGGTGAGACCACGGTCGTCAAAGCGAACACGCTGACGCCGGAGCATGCCGGCGAAGTCGGCGCATACATCGGCGGACTCATCGGGCTCGGTGGCGCTGGTGAGGAGGGAGCGGTCGAGGGCATCGTGGCCGGCGCCGAGGCCATGGAGAGCGGCGAGGGCGTGTTTGCGCCGGAGCGAGCGTGGGATGTCGTCGACAACATGCCCGAGGACTCCGCGGCGACGCTCCTCCTGCTCGAGCACCGCTGGGCGATCCCGCTGCGGGATGCGATCGCAAAAGCCGGCGGCTTCCGGATCGCTGACGGATTCATCAGCCCGCTGGACCTGGTCGAGATCGGACTGCTCGACGCGGAGGAGGCCCTGGAGCTGGCCCAGGAAGGACGAAACCTCGGCATCTGAGCCGTCTCGGCCCGGCGCCGTCGGCGGCATGGCACGCTGGCCCGATGGAGCTCACCGAGACCTATCCGTGGCGTGGGCGGTCGGTTCGCTGGGGTCGCGAAGGATCTGGACCCGCGGTCGTGTTCTGCCACGGCACACCATGGTCGTCGCGTCTGTGGTCGCCGTTCGCGGACGCGCTGCGGGCCGACTACACGACGTACCTCTGGGACATGCCGGGCTATGGAGCGTCGTCGAAGGACCCGGAGCACGCGGTCTCGCTCGACGTCCAGGGCGAACTGCTCGCCGATCTGATCGAGCACTGGCGCTTGGACCATCCACACGTGGTGGCCCACGACTACGGTGGCGCGGTCTCGCTCCGGGCGCATCTGCTGCACGGCGCGGCGTACGGCTCGCTCGCGCTGGTCAACGTCGTCGCGCTGGCGCCGTGGGGGTCGGACTACTTCCGGCTCGTACGCGAGCACACCGACGTCTTCATGGCCATTCCGGCGCCGATGCACGAGGGCGCGTTGCGGGCGTACGTCGACGGCGCGAGTCATGGCGGGCTCACTCGTGAGCAGTCGGACATGCTGGTCCGGCCGTGGCTGGACGACGTCGGGCAGGCGGCATTCTATCGCCAGATCAGCCAGGCGGATCAGTCGTACACCGACGAGATCGAACCACGGTACGAGAGCATCGACCTGCCGGTGCTCGTGGCATGGGGACGCGACGACACCTGGATTCCGGTCGACCGTGCGCATCGACTCGCGGCGGTCATCCCGGGCGCGGAGCTCGAGATCATCGATGCCGCCGGCCACCTGGTCCACCTCGATCAGCCGGTCCGGCTTGCGATGACCCTGCAGCGATGGCTGGCTGCACGAGCGGGACACCGCACGAGTACGGTGGGCTGACGTCGAACTGAAACACACCTGAAGGCCAGTCAGGATTGACTGAACGCGTCAATCGCCAAGCACTCGGGGAGCCTTCCCGCATGAACCCGCACACGCCCTGCTACGGGCCGCCGCCGCACCCCTACCGACAGACCGCGCGGCATCCCGGACCGATCGCAACCATGATCGTTGCCATGGGGATCATCATCGGACTGATCATGGCGACCGGCGTGCTCGCCCTGCTGCTCCCGTTCAGCCGCTAGCCGACGCGATGACGATGAGCGCTCGCATCCCCTGCGTCGGCGCCATCGTTCGCGACGGCGACGGACGCATCCTCGTCGTTCAACGCGCGCACCCGCCGGCCACCGGTACATGGACCCTCCCCGGCGGTCGGGTCGAGCCCGGCGAGACTCACGAGCAGGCGTGCGTCCGCGAAATCCTCGAGGAGACCGGCCTCGAGGTGGAGGTCGGGCGTCTCGTCGGGCAGGTGGAGCGAGATGCCCCCGGCGGCGACACCTACGTCATCAACGACTACGCATGCCGCATGATCGGCGGAGCGCTCCGCGCGGGTGACGACGCCGCCGATGCCCGCTTCGTCACCGACTCCGAGCTGGCCGACCTGTCGCTCGCTCCCCTGCTGTGGCAGACCCTTCTGGATTGGGGCGAGATCGGCGACGAGCGCTAGCTGTCGGCATAGCTCAACAACATCGGCCTCCCGCGCCGTCGGCAATCCCTTCGTGATTGGTTTGCTGATCCAGTGTCCCCGGGTTGGTTGGCGGTGAAGCCGGTCGGACATCGGTTAGGCGTTCCAGCGCAAGATGACCGGCGTCTCGCGCTCGTAGCCGAGCGTGTTGAGGGTCGCCGTCTCGAGTCGGTAGAGCCGTCCCTCGGCGGCCGACTGACCGAGCCACCGGGCCGTCAGTACGCGGAACGCATGACCGTGACCGAACAACAGCGTCGTCCCACCCGACTCGCAAGCCGCGGCAATGACGCGATCGACCCGGCGCGCGACATCGTCGCCGGATTCACCGTCGGGTACGCCGTCGGTCCATAGAGTCCAGTCGGGCACGCTCTCGCGGATCTCGGCGGTCGTCAGCCCCTCGTACGCGCCGTAGTCCCACTCGACGAGGTCGGGATCGACCTGAGCGTCGGGGTAGCCGGCCAGCTCGGCGGTGCGACGCGCCCGGATCCGGGGGCTCGTCACGACCCGATCGAAGTGCTGGCCCGCCAGTCGATCGGCGAGCGTACGCGCTGCCGCTTCGCCCTCGGGCAGCAACGGGAGATCGGTCGTGCTGGTGTGCCTACCGGTCCGACTCCATTCGGTCTGGCCGTGCCGGGCCAGCCATATCGTCACGTCCGGCTCTGACTCGGCCATCGATCAGTCCGCGTCGGCCGGCACCGGACGCCCGGGCTGATCGCCCCCACGCGCGTCGAGGTAGCTCTGCTTGGGAACCATCACCTTGCGCTGAAAGACACACACCAGGATGCCGTCCTGGTTGTGTCCCTTGGTCTCCACGTGCACGATCCCCCGATCGTCCTTGGACTTGCTCTCCCACTTGTCGAGCACCGTCGTCTCGCCGTAGACGGTGTCGCCGTGAAACGTCGGGGCCACATGGCGCAGCGACTCGACCTCGAGATTGGCGATGGCCTTGCCCGAGACATCCGGCACGCTCATGCCGAGCAGCAGCGAGTAGATATAGTTGCCGACGACGACGTTGCGACCGAACTGCGTCGACTCCTCCGCGTAATGCGCGTCCAGATGCAGCGGATGATGGTTCATCGTCAGCAGGCAAAACAGGTGGTCGTCGTACTCGGTGACCGTCTTGCCCGGCCAGTGCTGGTAGGTCGCGCCGACCTCGAACTCCTCGTACGTGCGACCGAACTGCATCGGCGGCTCCTTTCGCATCAGACGGCGACCGAGCGTAGTACGCCGGCGCCCCCGGACCTCATCCGCGCCAGGACAGCTTGGCCAGCAGGTTCTGCGCCTCTTCCGCATGCTGGGGGTGACAGAGGACGTCGTAGGTCGTCGCGACGACGCTGCTCGTGGACGTGAAGTCGCGCTTGCCGCCAGTCATCGCGTAACCGATGATGCCGAAGACCGCGCCGAAGACGGCACCGGCGATCGTGGTCAAGAGGATCAACACGAACCAGTTGGTGTCGTTGGAGGCGAACAGCCCCAAGACGGCACCGACAAACAGGCCCCACCAGGCGCCGCCCGCCGCGCCGGTGGCCGCCGCGCGGTTACGGTCGAACCGTCCGGTGACCCGCTCCACCATGCGGAGGTCGTTGCCGACGATCGTCACGTTTTGCACAGGGAAGCCCTCGTCGGACAAGTAATCGACGGCGCGTTGGGCTTGCTCATACGTGTCATAGGTTCCCACCGTCAGGCCCGACGGCGGAGTAGGAATGTTCATCGGCATGGCCGACTCCCTTCGGACTTTGCTCCCTCCATCGTCGCACTCGGCACCTAAGCACGCCGGAGTGAGCGTGAACCTCGAGCCGCTAGGCTGACACGGACAACTCAGACGGACTCGGGAGTGTTGTGAGCAGTCAGCCGCCGCCACCAAATCAACCGCCCTACGGCCAGCAGCCGCCCTATGGCCAGCAGCAGCCGCCGGGCTGGCAGCCACCACCTCCCCCGGGCGGACCGCAACCACCGCCGTACGGCCAGCAACCGCCCCCTGGCGGACCCTACGGACAACCGCCGTACGGCCAGCAGCCGTACGGTCCGCCGCCAGGCGGAGGGCCCAAGTCCAGCCGCGCATTGATCGCCGTCATCCTCATCGTCGCCCTCGTGGTCGCGGGTGGCGCCGTGGGCGGCATCCTCCTCCTCGGTGGTGACGGCAGCGACAGCAGCGAGAGCTCGGGCGGGGACACTCTCACAGGCGACGGCTACTCGTACAGCGTCCCGGACGGGTGGAGCGACGTGTCCGAACAGGGCGAGTCGCAGGGCGTCGATACGATCGTGCGGGCCGACGACGACGAGAGCGGCTTCCACACCAACATCCTGGTCGAGGTCGATCCGGCGTCCGGCGTCACCGATCCCACCGAGATCCAGGATCAGTGGGCGTCCAACGTCGCCGGTGCGGTCAACGCGACGCCTAGTCCGATCGACGGCACCACCATCGACGACCAGGACGCGGTCGGCATCCGCCTCGAAACGACGGCTCAGGACATCGACGTCGTCCAGGTGGCCTACCTCGCGGTCAACGACGGCAAGATCTATTCGATCGCACTCAGTACCGCCGCCGATGCTGAGGACCCGGCCACCGAGACCTTCGAGCAGCTTCTCGAAAGCTGGTCGTGGGAGCCTGGCTCAGGCACCTGAGTCCGCGGCGCTCACGTCTCAGACGTTGACGCCTTCGATCAGCTCGACGAGATCGGCGCGGGACAGGTCCGTCCGGTCCATGTCGCCGACCTTGTCGAGGATGCCCAGCGCCTGCTGCCAGGTCGCCAATGCCTCTTCGGTCCGACCGGTGTCGCACTGCACTCGTCCGAGGTGCGACAGGGTGACCGCCTCCCGCCAGCGCAGTCCGAGCTCGCGGTGTGTGGTCAACGCCTCGCGCAGGCAACGCTCCGCCGCGGCGTGCTCCTGCTGCGCGGCGTACGCCATGCCCAGCGCCTCCATCGCGCTCGCGTGGCTCTCGTGGCGTCCGGTGCCGTCCAAGATCTCGACCGCCTCGCTCGCCGCCTCGACCGCCTTGTCAGCCTGCCCCGCGTCGATATGCACGCGTGAAATGTGTTGACCAGGACGGCCGACACGTCGCCGCCCGTCTCCTCGTCGAGCCGCAACTCGTGGGCGCGCTCGAGGTTGCGCAGCGCCTCGTCGAACTCGCCCGTGCTGCGATAGGCGATGCCCAGGTTCATCAGGACCATCGCTTCGCCGCCGAGATGCTGCTCCGCTTGGAAGAGCGCTTTGGCGTGTTCGAACACCTCGATGCAACGCCGGTAATCGCCCAACCGGCCGTAGCTGATGCCGAGCTGGTTGGTCAGGAAACCCTCGTCGGCCTTCCGCCCGGCCGAGGCGGCGGCTTGCCGACCGAGCTCTTGCAGCGCCGCCGCCTCGCCGGGCGGACGATGCGACTCGAGGTAGTTGTAGAGCTTGTTGACGAGCCGATAGGCCGGGATCGGCTGGTCGTTGGCCACCGCGTACGAGATGACCCGAGTCAGAGTGAGCCATTCGGCCTCGAACCAATCACGGGCCTGCCGGCCGTCGGAAAACGTCAGCGGCACGATCTCCGGCTCGGGCTCGCCCATCTCCATGAAGCGCGGGTCGCGGTCGAAGGTCAGCATGCGGCTCGCGTTGGCGGTGGAGTGGACGTACCAGCTGAGCATCCGGCGGATCGCCCCATCGTCGTCGGGCTGCATCTCGGCGTGGAGCTCACTGGCGTACGTACGCAGCAGGTCGTGCATCGTGTGGCGGCCGTGGCGAGACCGGCGTAGCAGGTTGACGTCGGTGAGGGCATCGAGACGGCGGCGGGCCCGGACGGTCGTGGTGCCGCTGAGGGCGGCGACGGCGGACAGGCTGAAGTCGGTGCCGAGATAGCGACCGAGCAGCCGAAACAGCTCCGCCGTGTCGGCGTCGAGCGCTTGATAGGACCACGAAAACACGGCGCGCACGCTGGTCAAGGGGTCGTCGCCGGTGTCCAAGGCGTCGAGGCGCTCCCGCTCGTCCCGCAACTCGATGATGAGGTCGGACAGCTCGCTGTCAGGATGCCGGCCGGCCCGTTCGACGGCGACTGCGAGGGCCAGCGGCAGGCAGCCACAGAGCTCGGCCAGCTCCGCGAGCGACTCGGTGTCGTAGGCCACCCGTTGACCTTCGAGACCGGCGGCGAGCATGCCGGTGGCATCGTCCATCGACAGGGTGTCAACAGCGACCCGGCAGGCTCCTTCGCGGGCGGCGAGCCCTCGCAGCTGGCTGCGGCTGGTGACGATGACCAGCACTCCACCACCGCCGGGCAGCAGCGGCCGCACCTGTTCGGCGTCCCGCGCGTTGTCGAGCACCATGAGCACCTGGCGGTCGGCGAGCACCGTACGCAACAGTGCGCTGCGAGCGTCGACGTCGGCCGGGACCTGGTCGGCCGGCACACCCATGCCGCGCAGCAACACCTCGAGTGCCTCGGCGGGTGCCATCGGGTCGCCCGGGCCGAAGCCGCGCAGGTTGAGGTAGAGCTGGCCGTCGGGGAACCGATCGGCGACCCGGTGGGCCCAGTGGACGGCCAGCGTGGTCTTGCCGATTCCTCCGGCGCCGTGCAGCGCCGTGATGACCACCGGACGGTCGGGCCTATCGCTGGAGCCGGCCTCTTCGACCAGCACATCCAGGGCGGCCAGCGCATCGTGCCGGCCCGTGAAGCCGTCGATGTCGGCAGGGAGCTGGCGAGGGATCAACCGCTCCGGCTCCGCCACCTGGGCCGGCGCGGCTGGCTGACTCGCGGCCGGCTCCGGCGGCGTGCCCTGCAGCAGCTTGTTGTAGATCCGCTGCAGCTCCGGACCCGGGTCGACCCCGAGCTCACCAGCGATCCGGCTGCGAATCGTCTCGTACGACTCCAGCGCCTCGGCCTGCCGGCCACAGCGGTCGAGCACCACGATCAGCCGGGCCCACATCGACTCCCGAAGCGGATGCTGGCCGGCGACGTCGCGTACCTCGGCCACCAACTCCGCGGCCCGGCCGGCCTCGATGTCGAGGTCGATGCGCCGCTCGAGCCCCGACAGGTATCGCTCGAGCAGCCGCGGCCGCTCGTAATCGGCCAGCCAGGCCGACTGAACACCCTCGAGGGGGTTGCCACGCCACAGGCCCAGGGCTTCGACGACGCGACGGCGCTCGGTATCGGGATTGTCGTCGTTTCGCTCGAGCAGGCGGATGAAACGCAGGGCATCGACGTCGTCCGGGTCGATGTTGAGCACGTATCCGGCTCCGGCGGTCGAGATCGTCTCCGATCCGAGCCTCGAGCGCAGCCGGGTGACGTACGTCTGCACGCTTCGGCGCGCGTTGGCCGGCAGATCCTCCCCCCACACCATGTCGGCGAGCCGCTCGATCGACACCACTTTGCCAGCCGACATCACCAGGACGGCGAGCAGAGCCGAGGAACGTCCGGCCGGTACGTCGAGCGGCGCGCCGTCTGCCACCACGCCGAACGGCCCCAACAATTTGACCTCGAGCCGCGTCACAAGAGGTGAGTCTGCCAGGATCTGCCCCGATGTGCCCGACCAGTCTCGACCGGTGAAGCCGACCGAAGTTGAACCGAAGCCCGTATAAGGTCTCGTCTGGTTTGACATCGCCGTTACCCCAACACTCGGAGGACACATGCGAAGGCAGCTCACGGCGCTCATCGCGGCTGCGTTGGGCGTCGGACTGGCCGGCTTCGTGCCCGGCTCGTCGGCATCCGCCACTGCGGAACGTCATACGCCGACATCCCTGACGACCGACAGTTCCGCGTACCGGCCGGTCTCGAAGGTGGTCAGCCGCGCGGAGCAGCGCGCAACCGCTCGGTACTGGACGGCGGAACGCATGCACAACGCGATCCACGCCGACTCCGCCTCGCTCACGACGGGGCAGCTCAGGCAGCTTGCCGGGACAGTGCCCGCCGGCGAGATCATCGATCCGAAGGTGATGGCGGCTCGCGACAGCGCCGTCCCGGGCGCGGCTGCGGTCGGGACCGACGACGCTGCACGACGCCGCACGACGGGTGAGCGCTGGGGCCACCCCAAGAGCTTCGTGGCCAAGACCACCGGTAGGGCGTTCTTCAAGACCGGCGGCAAGTCCTACTCTTGCTCGGCCGCCGTCATCAACGGCAGGCGAAAGAGCGTGATCATCACAGCCGGGCACTGCGTCTTCAGTGACCACACCTGGAGGTGGGTCAAGCACTTCCAGTTCATCCCGGGGTACTACGAGAACCGGCGCGGCTTCCACGCGCCGTACGGACGGTACTTCGCCAAGCGGCTGTTCACGACCGGGCCGTACCACAACCACCACAAGTTCCGGTACGACGTCGGGTTCGTCCGGCTGGGTCGGCGCCTCCATGGCTCCAAGCACGTCGGCGCCGTCGTCGGCCAGCAGGGTTACTCCTTCGGCGGCCGGAAGGGCACCCCGTGGGCAGACGTCTTCGGTTACCCCGCGACACCGCCCCGCTACCACGGCAAGTTCCTCATCCACTGCGCCGGCGGCACTCGCTCGGCAGGGAAGATGGGATACCTCCTGCGCTGCCGCATGAATGGCGGCTCGTCGGGCGGACCCTGGATCCGGGGCATCCACGACGGTGGCAAGGGCCGGATCTTCTCGGTCGTCAGCTTCGTCAACATCGACAAGCGCCGCGCACCGAAGATCCGCGGTCCCTACTTCGGCAGGAGCGTCTATAGGGCGTACAAGGCCGCCGAACGCAAGCGGCGCTGAGTTCGGCGCAAGGCTGAGTCGTGTGGGTCCGGGCCATCTCGTGTGGCCCGGACCCACGGACGTTCGTCAGCTCGTACGCACGGCCAGCTGTTCGATCGGGGGCAGCGGCACCCCGAGATCACGCACCTCGCCGGTCGCCCCGTCGACGACGGCCAACCCACGATCGGCCTCGGATACGAACAGCCAACGGCTGTCCGGCGACCAGACGGCCACGCTGTCGAACGAGGCGGCCGACACCGGTACCCGCACCTGACGCCGGGTCCCGGTGTGAAGGTCGAGCAGGGTGATCGTGGCAGCAGTCGAAGCACCGATGCGAAACAGTGCCGCGGCGGAGCCGTCGGGCGACATCACGCCCACTGGCACTCCGGCCCCCATCGCCGGTCCCGGCAGCACCGATCGGGTGCCACTGCGTCGGTCTATCACCACGGTGTCGCAGCCGCTGTCTCCGCACTCGCGCAGTAGCCAACCGGTCGGCCCGACGGCCAGCAGTGTCCCCTCGCTGATCCTGGTCAGGCTGTTGGGTCGAGCCCACCAGACCGCGTCAGGCGTGCTCGCCAGGATGTACCCACCGCCGTCCGACGTCGCCCACGAGTCGCTCGGCAGCCGTACGGTGGTGCCGGTCGTACCGCCGGAGATCCGGACCAGCCGCATGGTCGAGGCGGGCGATCGCCAGGCCCACACGGTGCCGGGTTGTGGTCCGGGCAGAGCAGGCCCGCCGTGCCGCAGCGCGGACGGCAACGAATGTGGGGGAAGTCCGTCGACGACCTCATAGCCGGCGACGTAGTCGAACGGCTGAACCACGACCCGATCGGGGCCCACGATGAACGACATCGGTCCGCTGGTGTCCAAGCTGGGCACCGCAGTACGCGTCACTCGCCCGACCGCCAGCTCGATGCGCACCAGCACGTCGGGCCCACGGCCGAACAGCTCCCAGTCGTCGGTCACACCGAGCAGGTTTCGATCAACCGAGTCGACGAGCACCGAGACGGGCTCACCGGCGGTCGGTGCCTCGCTGGCGATCCGTGCCGGCGGAGTCGGGGTCGGCGTCGGCCCGGAGCCGGAATCCGACGATCCGTCGTGAGCGACCGCCCAGCCAACCCCCACGCCGACCAGCGCCACGGCGACGACGACGGCTCCCGCACGACGCCGACGCGACGGTGGTCCGGACGGTCCCAGCTGTATGACCTCGCGTGGACCGGCCGGGCCGTTGCCCGGGCTGGTCACGCCTCCATGATCGCAGGAGATCGAGGCCTCAGCGGAGCTTGTACTCCTCCAGGAGGCGGCGGCCGATGATCATCCGTTGGATGTCGGCGGTTCCCTCGCCGATCAGGAGCATCGGCGCCTCTCGATAGAGCCGCTCGATCTCGTACTCCTTCGAGAACCCGTACCCGCCGTGGATGCGGAAGGAGTCCTCGACGACCTGCGAGCAATACTCCGACGCGAGGTACTTCGCCATGCCGGCCTCGAGGTCGTTGCGCTCGCCGGAGTCCTTCTTACGCGCGGCCATCACCATCATCTGATGGGCCGCCTCGACCTTGGTCGCCATGTCGGCCAACCGGAACAGCACGGCCTGGTGATCGGCGATCTTCTTGCCGAACGTCTCGCGCTGCTGGGAGTACGCGATGCCGAGCTCGAACGCCCGCTTCGCGACTCCGCAGCCGCGGGCCGCGACGTTGACCCGGCCGACCTCGACGCCGTGCATCATCTGGTAGAAGCCGCGACCCGGCTCGCCGCCAAGGACCTGGTCGGCTCCGATCTGGTGCCCCTCGAAGATGAGCTCGGTCGTGTCGACGCCCTTGTAGCCCATCTTGTCGAGCTTGCCGGGCACCGTGACACCCTGCGCGGTTTCGCCGAAGCCGGTCTCCTTTTCGACCAGGAACGTCGTCATGTTCTTGTAGACCGAGTCGGCGCCTTCGTCGGTCTTGACGAGCACCGCGACCAGGTTGGCGCTGCCGCCGTTGGTGAGCCACATCTTCTGGCCGTCGATGGAGTACGAGCCGTCGCCGCGCCGAGTCGCCTTGGTTTTGATCGCACTGATGTCGGATCCGCAGCCGGGCTCGGACATGCTGAAGGCACCGCGCACTTCGCCGGTCGCCATCGGGCGCAGATAGCGCTGCTTCTGCTCGTCGGTGCCGTGGTGGATCAGCATGTGCGCGACCATGAAGTGGGTGTTGATGATTCCCGACACGCTCATCCAGCCGCGGGCGATCTCCTCTACGGTGAGCGCGTACGTCAGGAGCGACTCGCCGAGGCCGCCGTACTCCTCGGGGATCGTGAGGCCGAAGATGCCGAGCCCTTTGAGACCCTCGACGATGTCAGTCGGGTATTCGTCCTTGTGCTCCAGCTCGGTCGCGACCGGCAGGATCTTGTTGTCGACGAAGGCACGTACCGTCTTGAGAATCTCGTCCTGAACGTCGGTGAGCCCTTCGGTGCCAGCAAGGCGCGTCATACCGGCGAGTATCGCTGCCGAGCCCTAGCCGACGCCATGAGGGCCCTCACACCGGCGCGGCGTCGACGGCGTGCCCGATCATGGAGCGGTGAACTCCGACGCAGACACGGGACTCCTCGCCGCCACGATCGACGGGTGGCGGGATCTCTGGCGGCGACGCATCGTCGACGAGGACCGAGAACATGACGACCCATGGGCGCTGCCGCTCGTCGTGCGGGTCGAGCGGGCCACTCCACCGAGTCACTCGGCGGCGATCCACGCAGCCGCGCTCTCGGTGGTCAGACTCCTCTGCCGACCTGAAGCCGCCCCGTCGAGACCCTGGCATCGCGCGTTGGCCCGCTGGTCGGACGGGCGGATCCGCAAGGTGGTGCGACGGGCTCGGGCATCCCGATGGGAGGAGATCAGCGCGCTGCCGGGCGTGACCGCCAGCCATGCTGACGCCGACGTACGGGCCCTCCTGCCCCATCCGGTCGCCGACCCGCCTCCGGCGCTCGCCCGACTCCAGATCACCGGGCTGGATCTGCCGAAGGGCTCCGCTTCCGCCGGCGCGGTCGACTCGGCTGCCGGCGGCGTGGTCGGCTCGGCGTCGCCCGTGCTGACGATCGCGACCGCGCCGGAGCTGGCGCTGACGACCGGTAAGGCATGCGCCCAGGTCGGCCACGCCGCGCAGCTCGCGTTGCTCCAACTCGACCGGGCGACGGTCATCGCCTGGGCCACGGCAGGCCATCCGGTACGCGTCGTCGAAGCCGACCGAGCCGGCTGGGACCGATTGGCGCTGGCCGACCGCGGCGTCGCCGTCGTCCAGGACGGTGGCTTCACAGAGGTCCCACCGGGCACGCGCACCTGTGCCGCCACGTTCGACGCGATCGGCACGGGTGACCAGGCCGGCTAGCGCCGGCTAGCGCCGGCTGGCGGCCGATAGACGCCGACTGACGCAGGGACGACCGCGGTCCGGCGGTCTGGTCACGGCACCTCGCGCAGCAGCAGGTCGAGGTCACCGTTCGGCTCGATCGAGCTGAACACGGCGAAGGTCGGCATGACTGGCTAGGGGTCGTCCCCCGGTCCGAAGGCGATGGCGTCGATCTCCCACGCCAGCAACGGCTCCGGCCCGGCTCGCGGGCCGAGGGCGTCATGGATCGCCGTCTCCCACACGGGTGGCTCGGTGTCGTCGACCCGATCGATGAGCTCGGCGACCGTACTGTGTTCGTCGAAGACGGTAGGAGCGGGCCATCGTCCGACCGGCAGCGGCTCCGGCTCGACGACGTACCGATGCCCCGTCGGCGTCGTCCAGACGAACACTCCGGGATCAGGCTGCTCGAGGTCGAAGAGTCCGGCGGTCTTGCCGCGATGGTGGCGGCGGCTGCCGGGGCCGAGATTCCACGCCGCGGTCGGCCCGTCCGGAGCGGGCATGGTGTGGTCGATGTCGCAGCGGGACGCCGGAACCGAGCACGTCGACCATCGACACGTACCGTCGCGGACGTCGATCGCGAGGCCCAGCAGCTTGGAGGGAAATCGGCCGAGTTCGCTGACGTCGAGCAGCTGGCCACGCTCGTCGGTCAGCGCGCGGTAGAACAGTGTGCCCGGCCGGGCCGCGATCTCACGCGCCAGTGACGCCGGAACCGTGCACGACCGGTCGGCAAGCTCGCCGGGCGTGTCGTCGACACCCAGGAGCGACTGCACCGGCACCGTGATCACGACGGCCGGCGATCCCGTGGACGAACCGGGGCCGCCGCCGTTGGCATGGCGGCCGGACAGCAGATCGAGTGCGAGGTCGCACCGCCGTTGGTCCATCGTCCGTGGATCGTCGGCGCCGATGCCACGAGCCAGTCCGGTCAAGTGCCGGTCGATGGCGGCGATGTCGGCCGCCGCGGCGAGCATCCACAACGACCCCATGCCGTCCGCTTCGACGCCGCTGCATACCTTCCGGTCGCCCATCGCACGACGGTGCCTCCGCTCGGCTCGATCCGGCTCCAGTCTCGCGACCCGTCGGTACAGCCATCGCGACAGCTGCGACGCCGTCTCCGACGCCGCGCGTTCGGCCGCCTCGTCGTCGA
>JBKOYM010000192.1:0-38415 GCA_046725375.1 Actinomycetota bacterium | reverse complement strand
CCCAAGGGCTGATTTCGACGACGTTCTGGCGTGCAGTCATCTGCCTGTGTCCTCCAGCACCCCGGCGGCCGACTTGATGCGGTCGGCGATGTCACGGAGGTCGTCGACCGAGAGGACGGTCCGATACTCATGGAGGATCTCGGCGTCCTTGCGGATCGCTCGCAGCGGGTCGGGCTCAAGCTGCTGGTCCACGTCTCCGAGTATAACAACATCTCCCGATATCGCTACCCGATATTTCCCTCGGCGACCCCAGATGCTTGGACCCTGGACTCATTTGGCGATATCGCTCTACAATAGTCTAATGACCGACATACGTTCCTCCCTGTTCCTCCCGACGGCTGGCTCCGGCGCCGTTTGGGACCTCGCTCGCAAGCAGCTGTCTCGCCCTCGGAACACCGAGGCCTCGCTCGACGAACTACGCGAAGAGCTCGCTGTTCGGGAAGCGCTCGCTCGCTACACGTACAGCTTCGACCAGGGCGACCTCGATGCGGTCATGACGTTCTTCACGGACGACTGCGTCGTGACGGACCGACACGGCACCATCCACAAGGGCATCGACGAGGCCCGGGCCAACTACGCGAAGCTGATCGACACGGTGCCGCGACGATTTCACGTGTGGTCGAGCGTCGTCGTCCGCTTGTCGGACGGGTTGCAAGACGGATGGCGGATCTCGTACTTCTACGCCTACCTGGAACCCACCGGCGAACCCCCGGAAGCAGTCGGCGGTCCCGTCGTGGACCGCATGGTCAAGGTGAACGGCGAATGGCGTATTCGCGAGCGGTCGGTCACCGTCGATCTCGACTACGCGCTCAGCGAGTCGTGACAGGCACGCACTCCGAGGAGGGCACAACCGTGGCGAGCACGATCACCGATGTCGAGTCGCTCCGCGAAGTCGTCGGCGAGCCTCGCAGTGAGAGTGCCACGAAGGGTTACAACTTCCTGGATGCGCATGCGAAGCGGTTTCTCTCGCTGTGCCCTTTCCTTTGCCTCGGGACGATGAGCCGGGACGGCAAGGCCGACGTGAGCCCGCGAGGCGACCCGCCGGGATTCGTGAAGGTCCTCGACGATCGGACGATTCTGATCCCGGAGCGTCCCGGAAACCGCCGCGCTGATTCGATGCAAAACCTGCTCGAGAACCCGCCCGTGGGGATCGTGGCATTCCTGCCCGGGGTCGACGAGACACTCCGAATGAACGGACGAGGCAGCGTGACCGCCGATCCCGAATTGCTCGCGGGGACCGAGGTGCAAGGCAAGGCTGCGCGTTACGGCATCGTCGTCGAGATCGACGAAGTGTTCTTCCACTGCGGCAAGGCGATCATCCGTTCCGATCTCTGGGGTGGCAGGTTCCAGATCGAGCGGTCGGAATTCCCTCGACTGGCGCAGATCCTCCGCGACCAGAACTGGGGCGATGACATCGACGAGATCCAGAAGACCATCGACGAGTCGTACCGCAACCGCCTCTACTGAGCCGCCGGAACCGACGTGGATCTCGAGACTGGATGGAAGTGATGGGTGATCTCAGCTCGTTCCCACCGCGAGTCCTGGCGCTGCCCAGGCACGAAGCTATGGTGCCGGCGGTCAAGCTCGCCGCCGACGGATGCGACGTCTTGTTCGTCGACGCGCCCGCCGGAACAGCACTGCCGTCGCACACGCACGACACCGATAATGCGACGTTGATCGTCTCGGGCGAGGCGATCGTCACCGTCGACGGCGAAGAGCACCGCTACGGCGCCGGCACCTGGTACGAAACCCGCGCCAATCAGCCCCACGCCGTCAGATTCGACGTCGACACGCCCCACATCGAGTTCCGCTTCCGGCCGAGTTCGGACTGACGTCGCCACAACGCGGCGGCGACGACTACCAGCGCGGGGGCAGGCCCGGGTCGCGCCCTTCCCGGAGCGCTTTCACGGCCGCGGTCTCCTTGGGATACGCCGCCATGAACAGGTCGCCGCCGGTGTTCGCGTCATGGTGGAAGTAGTCGTGTTTGAACATGAGATGGTCGCCGAGGATGTCGACCCAGCCGTGCACCGACATGCTGCCGCGATGCACGTAGGTCCCGGGCCGGGCGACGAGACGTCCCCCGGTGACGCCGTCGTAGAACAGTGCTTCGCCCTCGAGGAAGTACGACTCCTCCGGCGCCTCGTGGGCTGACGTGCCCTCCGAGTGCGCGCCGCGCACACTGCGTCCCAGGTAGTAGAGGTCCAGGTTCTCCTCGTCGGCCCGCAGGATCTTGAGGTACGAGCGAGAGCCCATCGGTGTGGGCCGCGGTGTCCAGGGCATCGACTCGGTGTCGACGTGCGGCACCGGAGTCTTCGACGAGAGCTCGCCGGGAGCACCGGCGATGGCGATGACCATCGCACCGGTCATGGTGCAGACGGGCCCGGTGCGGTGACCCTCGGGCCGGTAGCTGTACGCGTACTTCCGCAGCGTCTGGTCTTCGACCTCGAGCTCGCCGTCGAGCACCATCAAGTTCTCGTAGACCGTGCTCTCGAGCCCGTCGGCGCGCCACCCTTGGGGAAGCTCGTACATCAGCGTCTCGGCCCCGCTGTTCGGGTCCTTGCTCAGCACCTTCACCCTCGCCCCGCCCGTCGCGCCGATGGCAGTGTGGGGATACTTGCGGTCGTCGGCCCAGGGACGCCATTCGATCTGGTCCACCTGGATCGTCGCTTCGGGAACCAGCTTCGTCATTCCGCCACCTTTCTCATCGATTCAGCCGGACTCGGCACGGTCCTCATCATCGGGGGAGCCCGAGCACGCGCTCGCCGATGATGTTGCGCAGGATCGACGACGAGCCGCCCTGGATCGTGTATGCGGGCGCGTAGCAGGTGTTGCGCGCGACGCGGCCGGCGAGGCCGTGCTCCGGCCCCCACAGGAGACCCGGCATGCCGGTGACGCGAGCGCAGAACCCGGCGACACGTTGCTCGAACTCAGTGCAGTACGCCTTGGTCGCCGCCGAGAAGCTCTTGGGAGCTTGGCGGAGAACCTCCCGCAGCACGAGAAACCGGCCGATGCGGTATCCAGTCTCGATCTGCGCCATATCCTGGCGCGTCAACGGGTCCGTCGTGTCCACGCACCCGCTCGCGACGACGTCCCGGTACAGCCTCAGGTTCGACACCAGGCGATCGATGCCGCCCCGTTCGTGCTCCATCTGGCGCATGACCTGACGGAAGCTGCCGTTGAGCTCGCCGACGCGGTTCTCCTCGGGGACCCGTACTCCGTCGAAGTGGACTTCGCAGAAGTGCGCGTTCCCCGTCATATCGGTCAGCGGTCGCACGGTGATCCCCGGCAAGCTCATGTCGACGACCAGCTCGGAGAGCCCGGCGTGCTTCGGTGCGTCGGGGTCGGTGCGTGCGATCACATAGCACCAGTCGGCGTCGGTGGCGCCGCTCGTCCACACCTTTTGGCCGTCGACCACCCAGTCGCCGCCGTCGCGAACGGCGCGCGTGCGAAGGGAAGCCACGTCGGACCCGGCGTCGGGCTCGCTCATGCCGATGGACCACATCGACGTGCCGGCGACGATTCCGGGAAGAAAACGCCGGCGCTGCTCGCCCGTCCCGAACTGCAACAGCGTCGGGCCGATCTGGCGGTCGGCCATCCACATCGCCGCGATGGGCGCGCCGACCGAGATCAACGCCTCGAACACGACGAAGCGTTCGAGGGTTGTGCGGCCGTGGCCTCCTTCGTCGACCGGCCACGTCATGCCGATCCATCCGCGGTCGCCCAGCTCGCGTGCGAACTCCCGGGAATGCCCGACAATCCACGAGTCGTCGGTGACGCCGTGACGCTCGGCCCACTCCCCGCCGACGGCGAGCGCCTCCTTCTGGAGGGAATCGAGCTCCCCGGGCAGGGCGAAGTCCATGCGCGACTCAGACGTACTCGAGCCAGTCCTTGTGGACCGGAGCGTTGCCGTGGACGACTCGGTGGTACTCGTCGATGATCTGGCCGCCGATGGGGCCCGGATGCGGGATCTCACGATCGTCGACCGAGCTCACACCGTTGACCTCGGCGGCGGTTCCACACGTGAAGATCTCGTCGGCGAGATAGAGGTCGGTGCGCGTCAGATCGGTGACGTCTACCGAGATCCCGAGCTCGCGCGCGAGCGTCATCACCGTGTCCCGGGTGATGCCGTCGAGGGCACCGGCCGCAATCGGCGGGGTGACGAGCTGCCCGTCGTGTGCGCAGAAGAGGTTCTCACCCGAGCACTCCGCGACGTTGCCGTGACGATTCAGCATGACAGCTTCGTCGTATCCGGCGTTGATGGCCTCGGTGCGGGCCAACGAGTTGTTGATGTAGTTGCCGGTGGCCTTGGCCGCAGGCGGCGCAGTGTTGTAGTCGTGGCGCACCCACGTGCTGACCTTCAGGCGCATCCCGCGCTCGTGGGCGTGCGCCATCGAGCCGCCCCAGGGCCAGCAGGCGATGGCGACTTCGGCCGGACGACCGACCATGGCGGTCATGCCGATCTCTCCGTAGCCGTAATAGGCGATGGGTCGGATGTAGCAGGAGCCGAGCCCACTCGCGCGCACGACGTCCTTCGTCGCGTCGGCCAGCTCGTCGGCGGAGAACGGGACCTGCATGTCCAGGACCTTGGCGGACTTGTGAAGCCGCTCGAGATGATCGGTGAGCCGGAAGACCGCCGGTCCATCGGAAGTCTCGTAGGTTCGGATGCCCTCGTAGACACCGGTTCCGTAATGGAAGGTCGGCGTCAGGACATGGATCATCGCCGCGTCCCAGTCGACGAGGTTCCCGTTCATCCAGATCTTCGGCGTCGGCGTGACCGGCATCAGACGTGAACCTCCCGAGTCAGGCTTGGAGAATGCACATCGTCACAACCCGCTGATGTAGACGGTCTTCATCTCGGTGAAGAACTCGCGTGCCGCTTTACCGAGCTCTCGGTGACCGTGGCCGCTCGCCTTCGTCCCTCCGAACGGGACGTGGTACTCGATGCCCGACGTCGCCTGGTTGACGCGCACGATGCCCGTGCGAATCTCCTTGGTGAACCGCAATGCGAGCGAGAGGTCGTTCGTGAACAGGCTCGCCGTGAGCCCGAAGGGCGTGTTGTTGGCTTCCGCGATCGCCTCCTCGTACGAGTCCACCGGCAACACGGCGGCGACCGGGCCGAAGATCTCCTCGCTCGCGACGGCGTGCGACGGTTCGACGTCGACGAACACCGTCGGCGCGACGAAGTAGCCGTCCGTCAGCGGACCGTCGGGCCGCCCGCCGCCGGCGACGGCACGCGCGCCGTCGCGTTGTGCACCCTCGATGAACCCGAGGACGGTCTCCAGCTGTTCGGCCGACGCGACCGGGCCGAGCGTCGTGGCCGGATCGAGGGGATCGCCCAGCACCCATGTCGCCGCCTGCTCCTGCAGGCGCTCGACGAGCTCCGGCACGATCGAGCGTTCGACGATCACGCGGCTCGTTGCCGTGCACTTCTGACCGGTCGCACCAAAGGCGCCGATCGAGATCTGCCGGGCGGCGTGATCGAGATCGGCGCCGGCGAGCACGATGGACGGGTTCTTGCCGCCCAGCTCGAGCTGCATCTTCTTGCCCGCTTCGGCGGTGCGCGCCTGAATCTTCTTTCCGACCGGGTTCGACCCGGTGAAGGTCACCGCTCGCACTGCGGGATGCGACACGAGGACGTCGCCGATCTGCGACCCGCGACCGAGCACGAGGTTGAGGACACCGGGCGGCAATCCCGCGTCGCGCAAACTCGTGGCCAGGTGCACCCCGGTCCGGGGCACGATCTCGGCCGGCTTCCAGACCACGGTGTTGCCGAACGCGAGCGCGGCCGCGAGCTTCCAGGACGGGAGCGAGATGGGGAAGTTCCACGGCGTGATCACGCTCACGACGCCGAGCGGCTCGCGCCGGGTGAAGAGGAGCTGGTCGGGCTGCTGCGACGGGTAGGTCTCGCCGTCCTGGTCGACGGTCTGGGCGGCGTAGTAGCGGAAGATCTTCGCCGCGAGCCGCACTTCGCGCAGGGCCTCGGCGAGCGTCTTCCCTTCTTCGCGTGTCAGGTCGCGGGCGATCGTCTCGGCTCGCTCGTCGAGTAGGTCTCCCGCCTTGCGCAGGATGTCCCCCCTTGCGGGCGCGCTCGTCGACTGCCATCCCGCGAAGGCGTCGGCGGCGGTCTCGATCGCCGCCGCCGCGATCTCGGCGGTCGACAGCGAGATCGTCGTCACGACCTCGGACGGGTTGGCGGGGTTCACACTCGTCGACGTCGTGGACCCGGGACGGGCCTCGCCCGCCACGATCGAAGCGACGTCCGGTGTCGTGTCGGTGGTCGTCGTCATCACGCCTCCATCAAGCGAGGAGCAGTGTCGGGTCGGCGAGGTTCTCGACGACCATCGTCATGAACCGGCGTCCGCTTCCGCCGTCGGCGACGCGGTGGTCGTACGAGAAAGAGAGCGGCATCACCGGGGCGATCTCGACCCGGCCGTCCCGCGCGACCGGCTTCTCGACCGCGCGTCCGACGCCGAGGATGGCGGTCGTGCCGAGCGGGATGATGGGCGTGCCGTGGCCCCCACCGGCGACGGCACCGATGTTCGAGACCGTGAACGTCTGTCCCGAGAGCTCGGCGCTGCTCAGCGTGCGCCGCTGCGCACCCTCGGCGAGTCGGTTCACGTCGGTAGCCAGCTCGAGGAGCCCCTTGGATCCGGCATCGCGGACGACCGCTACGACGATCCCGTCCGGAGTGTCGACGGCGACACCGACGTCCTGACGGTGGTGGACGATCAGGTCGTCGCCGTCGAGGGACGAGTTGAACTCCGGGTATTCCCGCAAGGCGGGGCACACCGTCGCGATCGCGAGCGCATCGAACGGGATGCGCACGTCGTACCGGGCGCGGAGAGCCTCGCGTGCCTGCAACAACCGGGTGGCTTCGACCTCGAAGAAGGACGTGACGTGGGGGATCTCGGCCCACGACCGGGCGATGTTCGACGCGATCGTTCGTCGCAGCTTGCTGAGATGACGGCGTTCGTCGCCGACGCCCGGCGCGCGCTCGCGTCCGTCGCCGACCGGCGCAGGCGCCGCCGGCGTATCCGGTGCCGCCGACGCGGCGGCGAGCACGTCCTCGCGTTTGATGCGACCGGCCGGTCCCGATCCCTCGACCGTCTGCAGGTCGACGCCGAGGTCGGCGGCGAGCTGCCGGACGAGCGGGCCCACGACCGGGCCGTTGTCGTGGCGTGCGGGCTGCGCCGGTGCGGGGGCGGCGGCGTGAGCGGCGGGACGGGGCGCGAGGACATCGTCGGCGTCGGCGATGCTGCCCACGATCGGGCGGTCGTCGCTCTCGGGCTGCGGGCTCGGCGCGGCGTCGGGGCTCCACGTCTCCCCTGGCTCGCCGACGACGAACAGGATCTCGCCGACCGCGAGCGCCTCGCCTTCGGCGGCGCCGTGGTGGAGCACGGTGCCCGCGAACGGGCTCGGCATGTCGGTCACGGCCTTGTCGGTCTCGACCTCGACGATGGGCTGGTCGGCCTCGACGCGACCGCCGACGGGGATGTGCCAGTGGGTGATCTCGACCTCGACGAGGCCTTCGCCGATGTCGGGAAGACGGAACTCCTTCGCCACGTCAGCGCTCCATGACGCGTCGGGCGGCGCCCACGATCCGCTCGACGCTCGGGAGGTAGTGGTGCTCGGCGCCGCGCAGCGGCACCACGGTGTCCCATCCCGTCACGCGCACGACCGGGGCCAGCAGGTCCCACGCGCACCGCTCCTGGAGCTGGGCGATGATCTCGGCGCCGAAGCCGCACGTCCGAGCGGCCTCGTGCACGATGAGCGCGCGGCCCGTCTTCGCCACCGAGTCGGCGATGGTGTCCATGTCGAGCGGGACGATGCTGCGCACGTCGACGAGCTCGACGGACACCCCCTCCTGCGTCAGCTGCTGCGCCGCGGTGCGAGCTTCCTTCATCATCGCCCCCCAGGCGAGGAGTGTGAGGTCCGTCCCTTCGGTCTCGAGGGCGGCGACGCCGATCGGCGTGGGCGCGGGCTCGGCCGGGACGTCCTCCTTCACGGCGCGGTAGAGGCGGATCGGCTCGAGGAAGACGACCGGGTCGGGGTCCGCGACGGCGGCCGTCAGGAGCCCGGCGGCGTCGACGGGCCGCGACGGAACGACGACCTTGAGCCCGGGGACGTGGGCGTAGACCGCTTCGGTCGACTCCGAGTGGTGTTCCGCCGCGCCAATGCCGGCGCCATAGGGGATGCGAATCACGAGCGGCGCGGTGAATCGGTGTCGGGAACGGTTCCGCATGCGCGAGACATGGCTGATGACCTGGTCGTACGCCGGGTACGAGAATCCCATGAACTGCATCTCGAGGACGGGCCGCATGCCGCCGATCGCGAGCCCGAGCCCGACGCCGACGATGCCCGACTCGGCCAAGGGCGAGTCCACGACGCGATCGGATCCGTACTTCGTCTGCAACCCGTCGGTCACACGGAACACGCCTCCGGTGCGCCCGACGTCCTCGCCCATGATGATGACTTCGTGATCGGTCGCGAGCGCGTGGTCGAGGGCCCGGTTCAGCGACTGAGCGATGGTCTGGACCGGCACTACGCCTCCTGCGCCCACTGGCGCTGCTCGACGAGGTGGCGCGGGAGCTCGGAGAAGGTCGCATCGAAGATCTCCCCCGCCGTGAACGCGGGGAGCGCCTCGGCCACCTCGACGGCGTGCTCGATCTGCTCGCTGCTCTCCCGCTCCAGCTCTTCCTGCCACGCGGGCGTCCACCGCTCCCAACTCTCGAGCAGCCGGCGAAGGCGCTCGAGCGGATCGCGCTCCTTCCACATGGCCACAGCCTCGGGAGACCGGTAGCGATTGTCGTCGTCGGCGGTGCTGTGCGCCCCGATGCGGTAGGTGACGGCCTCGATGAGGGTCGATCCGCCGCCGTCACGCGCCCGCGCAACGGCCTCCCGAGTCGCCTCGTAGACGGCGAGGATGTCGTTCCCGTCGACCTGCACGCCGGGCATTCCGTAGGCGACCGCCTTCTGGGCGATGGTCTCCGACGCGGTCTGGGCTTCGCGCGGCATCGAGATCGCCCAGCCATTGTTCTGGCACAGGAAGACGCAGCCCACATTGAACACACCGGCAAAGTTCATTGCCTCGTGAAAGTCACCTTCGGACGTCGCGCCGTCCCCGAAATAGGTCAACGCGACCCGCGTGGAGCCGTGGAGCTGCTCCGCCCACGCCAGGCCGACCGCATGAACCATGTGCGCACCGACGGTGATCGACGCGGGTAATACGCGCACCGATGCCGGTGGCGACCCACCGAGCTCGGTTCCGATGCGCGTGGCGAGCAGCAGCTCCATCGGGTACCCGTGCATCCACATCGGGATCGGCTCGCGGTAGGCCGGCACCATCCAGTCGTCCGGCTCGAGTGCGGCGGCGGATCCGATCTGCGCGCCCTCCTGCCCCTCGAACGATGCGTAGGTCGCCAGCCGACCTTGCTTCTGGAGCGCCATCGCCTTCCGGTCGTAGGTCCTCGCCAGCACCATGACCCGATAGAACTCGACCGCCTGTTCCGCATGGACGGGGCAGTCGCTCGTCAGCTCACCCGTCGGCGTCAGGATCTGGCGGATGTCGTCGCTCACGACGCCAACCTCTCCGCTCCCCCCGTCCCGTGCCCGAGACATCACCCGTAATCTAGCACGGCGATATCGCCGCCCGATAGTTGTTAGCGATCATGCTTCGGCGAGCAAGCCCGCTATCAGAGCCGCCCGGCTCGGCATGCTCGCCAGCAGCACGTGCTCGTCGTCGGCGTGGGCTCCGCCGCCCTCGGGCCCGAGCCCGTCCAGCGTCGGGATCCCGTGGGCGGCGAGCAGGTTGGCGTCGCTGCCACCCCCCGTCGAGCCGTCGGCCAGCTCCACGATCCCGGCCGACGCCGCGATCGCGCGGGCGTGAGCCAGCAGTTCCCTCGAGGAGGGTGTCGGCTCCATCGGCGGCCGCCTCCGGCCCGGGATCGCACGAACCTCCGTCCCCGGCACGGTGGGGCGCAGCGCCGACATGGCGCGGTCGACGCGCTCGACGTCGGCTGCGGTGGTCACGCGCACGGCGATGTCGGCTTCGGCCTCCGCCGGGACGACGTTGAGTCGCGATCCACCCTGCACGACGCCGATGTTCACCAGCGTTCCGTGCTCAGGATCGTGCAGTGCGTCGATGGCGCGGATCTGGTGGGCGAGCTCGAGAACCGCGCTGGCGCCCTTCTCGGGCTCGATTCCCGCGTGGGCGGCGCGTCCCGAGATCTCGAGGCGGAAGATCATGCTGCCCTTGCGGGCCGTCTTGAGACCCCCTCCCGGGAGGGGCGGCTCGAGGACGAGCCCGATGCCGGCGCCCGATGACAGCGTGTCGATCAGGTCACGCGCCGTCGGGCTTCCCAGCTCTTCGTCGCAGTTGATCAGGACACGGACAGAGCGCCGCGGCCGGCCACCGAGGCCGTGGATCTCGCGCAACGCCGTGAGCAGGAGCACGAGCCCGCCCTTCATGTCGAAGCACCCCGGGCCGCGGGCGACGCCGTCGTCGACGGCGAACGGCATGCGCTCGATCGTCCCTTTGGGCCAGACCGTGTCGAGATGGCCGACGACGAGCGCATACGGGAGGTCGGGCTCGTCACCTTCGATCTCCACCACGAGATGCGATGCGCCGTTCCGGCCGATGCGGTGCCGGGTGACCGTGCCGAGCGGATCGAACAGCTGCTCGAAACGATCGGCGAGGCGGTTGAGGCACTCGGCGTCGTCCGACGGGGACTCGAGTCGCACGAGCTCGCCGAGCAGCTCGGTCATCGCGCCGCGCTGCGGGTCCAACCGGGTTCGCACCGCGGCAGCGACCGGCGACGCGGCATTACCGGTGCTCGGTGACGTCCGGAGACCGCCGGAGCTCATGCCTGCGCCTCGTGGGCGTCCCGAGTCATCATCGTATTACGATATCGATAGCTGTTTTTTCCGGCAACGGCGGGTGAGAGGACGTGGAGGGAATGGACACGCGGGAAGGGTCAATCGTCAAGGGCGGCCGCCCGTTCTACGGCGTGGCGCTCGGCATGATGATGATGGATTGCAAGTTCCCCAGGATCCGGGGCGACATCGGCAATGCGACGACGTGGCCCTTCCCCGTCATGTATCGGATGGTCCAAGGCGCCGTGGCGGAGCGCTTGGCGCAGTCCGAGCCCGACGAAGACCTCATCGAGCCGTTCATCGAGGCGGCCCGCCAGCTCGAGTCCGACGGTGTGAGCGCGATCTCGACGAGCTGCGGCTTCCTCGCCATCCACCAACCCACGCTCGCCGCCGCCGTGTCGGTGCCGGTGTTTGCGTCGTCGCTGCTGCAGGTTCCGCTGGCGGCGACTGTCATCCCGCGGAGCAAATGTGTCGGCATCATCACGGCACGGGAGGTGCTCACCGAGGCGCACTACAACGGCGTGGGTTGGTCGTCGGATGACATCCCGGTCGTGCAGATCGCTCCTTCCGAGGACAGTCATTTCATCGAGACGTTCGTCGGTGACGGGCTCGAAGCGGACGTCGACCGGCTCGATCGGGAGATCACGGACGTCGCCCTGCGTCTCGTGCGCGAGCGCCCGGACGTCGGGGCCATCGTGCTGGAGTGCGCGAACCTGGCGCCGTTCGGCACCAGCGTCCGACGCGCCACCGGCTTGCCCGTGTTCGACCTCTACACCCTGGGGATGTACGCGTACTACACATGCGTGGGCACCGACTTCGGGACGTCGTCGGCCTCGCCGTAGTCAGGCGTGCAGGCCGCGACCGGTGAGCGAGAGCGCGGCCTCGCCGAACATCTCGCTCAGCGTCGGGTGCGGATGGACGAACGGCGCGACCTCCTCGGCCGTCGCTCCCCAGTTGACGGCGAGATAACCCTCCGCCAACAACTCAGTCGCCCACGGCCCCGCGATGTGCACACCGAGAATCGCCCCGTCGCGCTCGGCGACGATCTTCACGAGGCCCTCCGGCTCGCCGATGATGAGCGCGCGGCCGTTCCCGGCGAAGTTGTGCACCGACGTCACGACGTCGTGACCCAGCCGGCGGGCGTCGTCCTCGGTCAGGCCGGTGAACGCGACCTCCGGATGGCAGTAGATGCCCCACGGGACGGTGCCGTAGTCGACCGGCGTCGCCCGTTCGCCGAGGATCGTCTTGACCGCCACGATGGCTTCGGCGAACCCGACGTGAGCGAGCTGCGGCGTGTCGACCACGTCCCCGACCGCGTACACACCCGGAACGCTCGTGCGCATGAGCGGATCGACCGACACGTAGCCGCGCTCGTCCACCGCCACGCCGGACCCCTCGAGACCGATGCCTCCGGATCGGGGCCGGCGACCGACACACACGATCGTCGCGTCGACGACGACCTGCTCGGGGCCTTCCAACGTCTCGTACGCGACCGTCACCTCGTGCCGGCCGCCGGCGATCCCCGTCGTCCGCACGTTGGTGTGCAAGCGAACGCCACGCTTGCGGAACGATCGCGACACCACGTCGGCCACCTCGGCGTCGACGCCGGGGAGGATGCCCGGGAGCGCCTCGACCAGCGTCACCTCGCTCCCCAGGTCCGAGAGCAACGACGCGAACTCGCACCCGACCGCACCGGCACCGACGATCAGGACCCGGCCGGGGACCTCCGTCAGCGCGAACACGTGATCCGAGTGGAGGACGCGCTCGCCGTCGACGTCGAACCCCGGCAGCGTTCGGGGAGCCGAACCCGTCGCGAGGATCATTGCGCCGCCTTGGAGCTCTGACCCGTCCGAGACCCGTACGCGGCGCTCGCGTGCGTCGACCAGCCGGCCCGTCCCGGGGACGACGGTGACGTCGCGCTTGGCCAACAGGCCCTCGAGGCCCCGCGCGAGCCGGTCGACGACCTTCTGCTTCCGGGTCTGGCTCGTGGCGAGGTCCAGCATCGGCTGCTGACCGACGTCGACGCCGAACTCCTTGGCGCCGGACACGGTGCGCAGCACCTCGGCCGTCTGCAGGAGCTCCTTGGCAGGGATGCAGCCCCGGTGCAGGCACGTCCCGCCGACCCGGTCCTCCTCGATCAGCGCGACGTCGAGCCCGGCCGACGCGCCGTAGAGCGCGGCCGCGTAGCCACCCGGCCCACCTCCGAGGACGACGACATCGAACTGTTCCGCCAACAGGCTCCTCGTCGGTGTCGATCAGCCAAAGGCGAAGTCGCGGAGGTCGTCGGTCAAGGCGACCTTGCCGTCGGTGCTGTCGGTGCGCTTCCCGATGATGAGCGCGCAGCTGACGTCTGCCTCGCCGCCGGGGAACTTGCGCCTCCGGGTGCCCGGAACGACCAGCGACCCCGCCGGAACCCGACCCTTGTAGGTGACGGGCTCGCCCTGGGACATGTCGATGATGTGCGTGGACGAGGTGAGGCAGACCTGCGCCGCGAGCACCGCTCGTTCCTCGACCACCACGCCTTCGACCAGGATGCAGCGCGAGCCCAGGAACGCGCCGTCCTCGACGATCACCGGCTTGGCGCCCGCAGGCTCGAGGACACCACCGATGCCGACGCCGCCGGCGATGTGCACGTTCTTGCCAACCTGCGCGCCGCTCCCGACCGTCGCCCACGTGTCGACGAGCGAGCCGGTACCCACGTACGCGCCGGTGTTCACGAAGCCGGGCGCCACGACCACGCCGGGCTCGATGAAGCTCCCGTACCGGATGATGGCGCCCGGAACCGCCCGGATGCCGAGCGAGGCGAGGTTGTGCTTGATCGGGATCTTGTCGTGGTACTCGAACGGTCCCGACTGCATTGTCTTGATCGGCTCGGTCCGGAAGTAGAGCAGGATCGCCTTCTGCACCCAGGCGTTGACCTGCCACTCGCCATCGACCTTCTCCGCCATGCGGAGCTCACCCTTGTCGAGGCGTGCGATGGTCTCCTCGACGGCCGACCGGTACTCGGTGGACTCGAGCAGCTCGTGCCGACCGCTCGCGTCCTCGATGAGGCCCTGAAGATCGGTCTGTGTCATCGACATTCTCTGTTCCTCCTACCGAGACCCGTTTGTGGTTCCGCACCACACATTCGGGGGTTCAGTCCTGCTGCAGCGCCACGTCGATCAGGCATGGACCGTCAGCCTCGAGCGCGCGCTCGAGCGCCGCCCGGAACTCGCCCGGGGTGGTCGCGCGCTTACCGCTGACTCCCATGGACTCGGCCATCACCACGAAGTCGATCGCCGGGGAGCCGAAGTCGAGCCCGGGCGTCCGCTCGCCGTCCGAGCCCCAGGGACCACCCATGCGATCGATGATCACCTTGAGAACCCGGTAGCACCCGTTGTTGAGCACGATGAAGATGACCGGAACCTGCGCGCTGGCTGCGCTCCACAACGCCTGGGGGTAATACATCAGCGAGCCGTCGCCGATGACGTTGACGATGCGGCGAGCGGGCAGCGCCATCTGCATGCCGACACCCACGCCCACCGAATAGCCGAGCGAGATGCCGTTCGCCGAGAAGAACGACATCGGATCGCGGAATTTCAGCGCGTTGACAAAAGCGGGACGGTTCGACACCGCCTCGTCGACGTAGATCGCCGCCGAGGGAAGCAGGTCGTCCAGCTCGGCGGCGACGAGGGCCGGGGAGAGCTCGTCTTTCGCCCTGGCCGCGTGCACTTCGTCGTGCTGACGTTCGACCCGTGCCCGAGCGCGTGCTCGTACCTGCTCCGCACGTGTATTGATCGCCGCCCGATCGCGCGACTGCTTGCGCACGGCCTCGAGCAGCGTCTCGAGGTTGCGCTTGATGTCACCGACCAGGCCGACCTCGACCGGGCTGATCTTGCCCATGTCCCGAGGGCTGTCGTCGACCGAGACCACCCGCACTCGCCACGGGATGAGCGGGCCACCCTCGTCGTAGCGCGCGATCGGCGCTTGGCACGTGACACCGCACATCAGCGCGACATCAACGTCGTCGAACGTGCTGCGCATCTGCGTCGCGACATTGGGCATCGGGCCCAGGTAGTGCTCATGGTCAGGCGGGAAGTTCCAGATCGTGGCGTAGCCCTCGGTGAACACTGGGGCGCCGATCTCCTCGGCCAGCGCCGCTAGCGGCACCCAGGCATCGGCGAGCCCCACACCGTCGCCCGCGATGATCATCGGACTCGTCGCGTTCGCGAGCTCACTCGCTCCGTTGGCGAACGCCTCGTCGTCGGGCAGGACGGACGCAACCCGGCTCACGCGCGCCGGCGCCCCCGCTTCCCACTTGTCGAGAAAGAGGTTGGATGCGATCGAGAGGAACACGGGAGCAAACGGCGGAGTGTTGACCTCCTTGAAGGCCCTCTGCAGCGCGAGCGGCAGCTCCTCCAATGCGGTCACTTCGTAAGACCACTTCGTGAATGGACGGACCAGCGCGGCGAGATCGGACGTCAGGATGGGTTCCTGAATTCGGAACGCGCTGTGGTGCTGCCCGGCCGTGACGAGCAGGGGCACGCGGGCGTGGAACGCGTTGTAGAGATTGCCCAGCCCGTGCGCGACGCCCGGCGTCACGTGGAGGTTGACGACACCAACCTTGCCCGAGGCGCGGGCCCATCCCATCGCCTGCGCGACCGCGATGTCCTCGTGGAGTGCGAGGACGTACTGAACCGTCGGGTGGTCGTTGCAACCGTCGACGAACGGCAACTCGGTCGTGCCGGGATTCCCGAAGATGTACGGGATGTCCTGATCCTCGAGGAACTCGAAGAAGATGTCTCGGCCCAACACGATGCTCATAACGGTGTACGATATCGCTATGTGATGGCAGAGGCAAGCCTGAGGGGGCCAACACACGATGAGTGACAGGCTGCAGGTTGAGGTCGACGAGCGGGTCGCCACGGTCACGTTGAACGACCCGACGCGACGCAACGCCCTCGACATCCCGTTGTGCGAGGAGATCGCCTCGGCGTTCGACGACCTCGAGGCCCGCGACAACGTGGGAGCGGTGGTCGTCACCGGCGCACCTCCCGCCTTCTGCGCCGGGGCCGACCTGTCCCAACTCGCTTCGCCGACGCCGGAGGCACTCCAGGCGATCTACGCCGGGTTCCTGCGCGTGGGCCGATCGCCGCTGCCAACGGTCGCGGCCGTCAACGGCCCCGCCGTCGGCGCGGGGATGAACCTTGCGCTCGTGTGCGATGTGCGCCTGGCCTCCACCTCGGCTCGCTTCGAGAGTCGCTTCCTCCAGCTCGGGATCCATCCGGGCGGCGGACACATCTGGTTGCTGTCGCAAACGGTCGGCACGCCCGCGGCGACGGCCATGGTCGTGTTCGGGGAGTCCCTCTCTGCCGCGGACGCCGAACGCCACGGCCTCGTCTGGCGCGCGGTCGACGATGGCGAGCTGCTGCCTCAAGCACAAGAGCTCGCCGGCAAGGCCGCGGCACAGCCTCGCGAACTGGTCGAGCGCGTCACGTCGACCTTCGCTGCGTCTGCCGGCATCACTTCTCACGACGCGGCCGTCGAGCGCGAGCTCGAGCCGCAGCTGTGGTCGTTCCGACAGCCCGCCTTCCAGCAGCGGCTTCGAGCCCTCCGCACGAAGATCTCGGCTCGTTCGTAGATATATCGTAGTAAGATATCGCCATGTGATAGCAGGGCAGGTCGACCGCACGAAGGGAGAACCGACGTGGGCACGAGCGAGATCCCGCCCGACGAAGCGATCGCCCCGCCGACAACGGTGGCCGCCCGGCGGATCGGGCTGATCAGCGACGACCACAACGCCGCCGACGACGGCAGCACATTGCCGTCCGAGGTCTTCGAGGCCTTCGCCGGCGTGGACCTCATCCTCCACCTCGGTCACATGGGTGTCCGTGAACAGCTGGGGCGGGGCGTGCTCGACCGGCTGGAAGCCGTCGCACCCGTCCTCGCGCTTCGCGACTACACCGCCAACGAGGCCGGTGAGATGTTCGTCACCCCGGCCGATGGCGAACGCGTGGCCGGCCTGACCCGCGTCGTCGAGGTGAACGGGACTCGCATCGGCGCCGTCCACAGCTTGAGCCAGCCGCCCGGCCCAGCGATCACCACTCCGCCCGGCGGGCTGCCCGAGCTCCGCGATGTCGACGTCGACGAGGCCCTCCTCGCGAAGTTCGGAGGCCCCGTCGACATCGTCGCCTTCGGCAGCAGCCACCGGGCCGCGGCCGCCTTCGCGCAGGGTGTGCTGTTCGTCAATCCGGGGAGCCCGACGTACCCCAAGGGTCCCGGTCGGATCCCCGGAGAGACACCGCTCGGGACCGTCGGCGTTCTCGACCTCGACGGAGAGGCAGCCACCTTCGAGCTCATCGAGCTCGCATGCCTGCGGGACGCGGCGGCCAAAGAGCACGCGCCGGCATGACGGATACAACGCGGGTGGAGACGTCCGAGACGTCCCGCGTCATCTCCGTGGCTGATACGCGCAAGTACGTGCAGGCCATCTTCGAACGGCTCTCGATGCCGTCGGACGACGCGCGCGTCCTGGCCGACCATTTCGTATGGAACGAACGCCGCGGTACGCCGTGGCTCGGCGTCCGCCGCGTTCCCGAGTACGTGGAGCGCCTCGGCGCCGGCGCCACCGCGGCGCGTCCCGAGCTGACCACCGTCGCCGACCGGGGTGCGTTCCAAGTTCTCGACGGCGGCAACGGTTGGGGACACGTTGTCAGCGCCCGTGCGATGAACATCGCCGTCGGACGCGCACGCGACTTCGGCCTCGCCGGCGTCTCGGTGCGCAACACGACATCGGCCGGTGCCATCGGGTACTACGCGTTGCTGGCAGCCGAGCAGCAGATGATCGGCCTGGCGATCAACAACAGCCAACCGATCCAGGCGGCTTGGGGTGGGTCGGTCAATCTCGTCGGGGCGGAGGCCTTCGCCGTGTCGTCGCCGGCGCGGAACCATCCACCCCTCCTCGTCGACATCGCCACATCGTCGTTCTCGCAGGTGGGCATCAAGAGTCGCCGTGACCGCGGCGAGCCGCTTCCCGAGGGCGCCGCGCTGGGCGTCGATGGCAGGCCGACCGTCGATCCGGGCGAGGCGCTCCGCGGCGTCATCCTGCCGATGGCGGGCCACCGCGGTTACGCACTCGCCGTGCTGTGGGAAGTGATGACGGGGGTTCTCGCCGGCGGGGAGCGGTTCGGCCCTGACGTCGGGCGCTTCGACGACTACAGCGGGCCGCAAGGCATGAGCATGTTCCTCCTCGCCGTCGACCCGACTGTGTCGATGCCGTACGACGAGTTCACGGAACGCGTCGACCAGTTCATCGACCAGATGCACGACTCGCCGACGGCGCCGGGCGTCGACCGCGTGCTCGTGCCGGGCGAGCGGGCCCATCACGCGGCTGCCGCCCGCGACGAGACCGGCCTGTCGATCCCGACGGATGTCTTCGAGACGCTCCGACGCATCGGCTCGGAGCTGGGGGTCCCCCCACCCCCGCCGTGACGAGGGGGCGCGTTCAATGGCGAGCGCGCCCCTTGTCACGGAGGAAGGAGCGTCTTGCTACCGCGCTGAAGCCGGCTGGACCTCGTCGACCAGCTCGACGGCCTTCTTGCGAGCCTCCTTCAGCACGAGGCGGCCCTGCGGCGTGATCTTGTAGTACTTCCGGACTTTGCCGTCGACCACGCGCTCGTCTCGTTCGAGCAGGTCTGCGCCTTCGAGGTTGTGAAGAAGGGGATACAGGGTGCCCGGTGACAGCTTGTACCCGTGGCGGTCGAGCTCGGCCTGGATGCCGACGCCGTACACGGGCTGGCGGCTCGCATGGTAAAGGACGTGGATCTTGACGAACCCGAGGAGCAGATCGCGGAACATCTTCGAATGCTCCTCGACCCTCTCGTGAACAGTTGAGTTGACGCGCTTCGGCATAGCACGTTCAGCATAGTCGCTGGACGATGTCGTGACGCGTAATGATCAGGGCCTGGTGCTCGACGCGGTGAGCTCTTTCGCGGTCCCGTTTGTCTTCTTCGAGTCGCTGTTCTCGCTCGGGAAGTGGCACGCGACGTAGTGATTGTCACCGATCGGCTTGATCGGGGGCTCTTCGTTCGCGCAGCGTTCCCGGGCCCGCGGGCATCGGGTGCGGAACCGGCAGCCACTGGGCGGGTTCACGGGTGAGGGAAGGTCACCGGACGCCAGCATCGGTCGTTCCTCGACGAACGGATCCGGCTCGGGAATCGCGCTGAGAAGCGCCTGCGTGTAGGGGTGCTGCGGATGGGCATAGAGCTCGTCGGGTGGAGCAACCTCGCAGAGCTTCCCGAGGTACATCACACCCACTCGGTCGCTGATGTTCTTCACGACGACGAGATCGTGCGCGATGAAGAGCATGGTCAGCGAATACCGCTCCTTCATCTCCTCGAGCAGGTTGAGGATCTGGGCCTGGATGGAAACATCAAGCGCCGAGACGGGTTCGTCACAGACGACGAGCGCCGGGTCCAGTACGAGCGCTCGCGCGATCGCGACGCGCTGGCATTGGCCGCCCGAGAGCTCCCGTGGGTGACGCTTCTTGACGACCGATGGGTCGAGTCCGACGGCGAGAAGAGCTTCGTCGACGCGATCGTCCCACGGTTTGGGTACGCGATTGATCGACAGACCTTCGGCGACGATGTTGCCGATCGTGCGGCGCGCATTCAATGAGGACGTCGGGTTCTGAAAGATCATCTGCAGCTTGCGCCGCGTGCGGCGCAACTCACCGGACCGCAGCCTGGTCAGGTCGCGACCTTCGAAGCGAATGGTTCCCGACGTCGGGCGAGTCAGCATCAGGATTGCACGGGCGATGCTCGACTTCCCGCAGCCCGACTCGCCGACGAGACCGAGCGTCTCGCCACGCAGGACGTCGAGGCTCAGCCCTGACACCGCGTGTACCTTTTTGCCCGCCGCCGCCTTGTACTCGACGACGAGGTCGTCGACGCTCAGCAACGCGCTGTCGGCGTCACGCAGGTGCGCTCGCCCGACTCCGGCCATCAGATCCGCTCCCCGTCCCGCGGGCGGACCTTGACTCCCGCTGCGGTTTGGCCCTTGGTCAAGTTCTCCTCGAGTGCGTCTTCTCCTTCGGGGGTGCCGACCGGATAGAAGCAGCGGTATCGGTGACCGGGCTTCGGACCCTGCATCAACACGGGATCCTCCGTCAGGCAGCGCGGCTGCGCATGCCGGCACCGAGGCGCGAACCGACACCCAGGCTTCGGGTCGATGACGTCCACCGGACGCCCGGGGATCGCCGCCAGGCGGGTGTGGCTCGCATGCTCGAGGCGTGGTGTCGACGCCAGCAGGGATGACGTGTAGGGATGTCGGGTCTCACGAAAGAGCGCCGTGGTCAGGCCGGCCTCCACCACCTGTCCGCCGTACATCACCAGGATGACCGACGCGCGCCGGGCGAGCACGCCGAGGTCATGCGTGATGAGCACCATCGACATCTCGTTCTGACGCTGCAGCGACGTCAATAGGTCGAGCACCTGGCGCTGAATCGTCACATCGAGCGCGGTCGTCGGCTCGTCGGCGAAGAGCAGCTTCGGCGAGCAGGCGATCGCGACGGCGATCCACACCCGTTGAAGCATCCCGCCCGACAGCTCATGCGGATGGTTTCGCATTCGTCGCTCGGGTTCCGGGATTCCGACCTGGTTGAGGAGCTCGATTGCGCGAGCGCGCGCCGCCTGGTGCTCCAACCCGAGGTGGAGCTCGAGGGCCTCCGTGATCTGCGCGCCGACCCGCATCACCGGGTTCAGCGCCGTCGCCGGGTCCTGGAACACCATCGAGATCTCCGAGCCCCAGATCTTGCGAGCCTCCTCGTCGCTCATGGCTCGGAGGTCACGGCCTTCGAACTGGATGTCGCCCTTGGTCGACGCATACCTGGGAAGGAGACGCATGATCGTGCGGACGAGCACCGATTTCCCCGAGCCCGACTCCCCCACGATGCCGAGCGTGTCGCCGCGTCTGATCCTGAATGAGACGTCGTCGACGGCGTGCACGGTGCCGCGTGGGGTCCGGAATTGCGTCGTGAGCCCGTAGACCCGGAGCAGCGGTGTCTCGCCGTTCCCGGACTGCGGGACCGCGGTCGGCGTCGGGCTCGCAACGTTGTTCATGTCGCCCCAAAGGACATGGCGTCGAAGCGCCGACGGAGCCAGTCACCGATCACGGTGAACGAGGCAACCGTGAAAACGATGCACGCAGCCGGGATGAAGACGAGATAGGGCTGGCTCTGGAGATACGGACGCCCGTCGTTGACCATCCCGCCCCAGCTCGGGTGAGGAGGTGGGATACCCAGGCGAAGGAAGCTCAACGACGCTTCTACGACGATCACTGCGGCCAGGAAGAAGAACGCATACGACAGGATCCGGAGCACCACCTCCGGAAGGAGCTCCCGAATGATGATGCGGTGGTGTCGTGCGCCCATGGCTCTCGCCGCGACCACGTGCTCACGGTCGACGAGAGACAGCGTGGTCGCACGCGCCAGCCTCGAGAAGGTAGGAATCCCGAGGACCGCCAGAGCGACGACGATCGTTGTGATGTTGCGTTGTCCGACGGCCGCGATTGCGAGCAGCAGCAACAGGCCGGGGATCGACAGGACGGCGTCGAGCACGACGCTGACGACCGCATCCACGGCACCGCGGAAGTAGCCGGCGAGCGAGCCGATGATCACCCCTCCGAGGGTCGCGAGGGCAGTCGCCAAGACGCCGATCGTGAGCGACTGCCGAGCTCCGTAGATGAGGCGCGACGTCACGCTTCGTCCCAACGTGTCGGTGCCGAGGAGCTCCGGGAACCCGAGGTGCGGCGCAGCGCGCGGCTCGAAGCCCTCGATGATGGCGGTGTATCGGGGGACGGGCAGCAATCCGGCGAAGATCACGACGAAGGCCACGAGTCCGATCCAACCGAACGAGAGCCACAGGGCGATTTGCCGACGAGCCCTCAGCGGCTGCGTCGCAGCGGTCCGAAGTTCCGGAGCAAGGAAACCAGGCGACGCGGAGGGGGTTTCGATCTCCTCCGGGGCGATCACGCCAGTCGCGGGCGCTTCGTACGTCGTGCTCATGCTGAGACCTTCCGCGCGCGGACGCGTGGGTCGAGGAATCCGTAAGTCACGTCGACCAGCGTGTTCACGACGACGTAGACGATTGCGACCAGCATGACAATCCCCTGAACGACCGCAACGTCCTTGCCCAACACACTGTTGACGGTCAGCGCACCGAGACCGGGTAGGGCGAACAGAGTCTCGATGATCACGGCTCCACTGATCAGATGACCGAGGTTCAAGCCCGCCAGCGTGATCAGGGAGAACGACGAGGGTCGGAGCGCATGGCGAAAGAGGATGCGCCTCGTCGACACGCCTTTCGCTCGAGCGGCGACGATGTAGTCCTCGTTCAGGGTGGCGATCATGTCCGCTCGCAGTAGCCGAGAGAACTGTGGGATCTGTTGCATCGACAGCGCCGCTACGGGAAGCGCGATGTACCAGAGGTTCTCGCCTGGGCTCTCGGTGAGCCTTTCCCATCCTGTTGCCGGAAAGTGAACAGGGAAGTTCTGCAGCAGCAACGCGAACACGTACACGAGCACGAGCGCCACGACGAACGACGGCAACGAGATGAACAGGGACGAGAACAACGTCCAGAAGCGATCGAAGGGACCGTCGGGCTTGTACGCCGTATAGATGCCGATCGGTATCGCCACCGCCAGAGACACGAGAATCGTGAGAATCACCAACTCTGCCGTTGCCGGCAACGCCACGGTGATCGCGTCGAACACCGGCCGCTTGGTGGTGTACGACTCCCCGAAGTCGCCCGTCCCGACGTCGCTCAGCCATCGCCAGTACCGCGACGGCACGGAGTCGTCCAGGTGGAGGTCCTCGTGTACCTGCTCGACCTGCTCTCGGGTCGCCTCGTCGCCGAGGATGGAATAGGCCGGGTCACCGGGGGTCAGGTCGATGAGGAACGTCAACGCGAAGCTCACGATGAGCAGCACGAGGACGATGTGCACCAGCCGGCGCGCGATCAAGCGTGGCACCCTGCCGACTCCTCAGGTGACAACTCCACCTCCTGAGCGTCCGGAACCCAAGAGGGCGCCGGAGAAGACGATCGGTGGTGCTATCCGCTCTTCACGGACACGCGATCCCACAGCGGGATGCCATCGCCCCACATCGGGACGCTCTGCAGCTTGTCCTTGTTGTACAGGTCAAAGACAACCGTGTGCAGGAAGTAGAACGCGGGGAGATCCTTTACCTGGGCACGCTGAACCTTCTCGTAGGCGTCCTTCCGGGCCGCCAAGTCGTTCGAGGTCCTCGCCTCCTTGAACGCTGCGTCCACCTCGGGGTTCGAGTACTTCCCGTAGTTGGTGCTGCCACCCGTCTGGTACGCGTTGCTGAACGCCGGTGCGGGATCGATGAACCGCGGGATGCTGGAGAACGACAGCGTGAAGTTGCCGCTCTGCCAGCTCTGGGTCAGCTGGCTCCCGGCGACCGGTTCGATGCTCATGCTGACGTTCTCGAAGCTCGACAACCGGGCTTGGAACCACTCCGCCATCTTCTGGAATGTCTGCGAGGTCTGGACGGTGAACTCGACGGGCTTCCCCTCCGCCGCGAGCTCGTCGAACAAGGCTTGCGCCTTCTTCTTGTCAGGCTTCGGTTGCGCAACTGCGGTGTAGAACTCGGAATCCTTGAGGAAGAGATTCGGCGCCAGCAGCCCGGCACCTCCGTTCAAGGCGTCGTTCATCGCCTTGCCGTCGAAGGCATACGCAATCGCCTGACGCGCACGAAGATCGTCGAATGGCGGTTTCGTGAGGTTGAAGAAGATGTTGTTGCCGCCGCTCTGCGCGGCTCTCGCCACCCCGATGTTCGGTTGCTGCTTGGCGGTGTTGACGGTCTGGGGGTCCCCGATGATGTCGATGTCGGCGCCGCCCGTCGTCAGCGTGTTCAGCCGCTGCGTCTCGTCGGCGATGTACTTGACGACGATCTGATTGAGGTACGTCTTTCCCTTGTATTTCGGATTGCGCTCGAGCGTCAGCTGCGCACCCCGTTGCCATTCCTTGAACATGTAGGCCCCCGCACCGACGGGAGAGGACCCGAAGCCGGTGCCGGCGGCCTCCCACGCCGTCGGCGAACCGATGAAGGTCAACGACGACTGCGCGACGAGGGCCGGGAACTGCGCGTTCGGCTCCTTGAGAGTGACCTCGAGCGTGGTGGGATCGACCACGTTCATCGACGCAATCTGCTGTGCAACGGACGCGCTCGGAGACCGCTGAGCGGGATCTGCGATCCGCGACCAGTTGTACTGCACTGCCGATGCATCGACCGGCGTGCCGTCACTGAAGACGCGCCCGCCGCGGAGCTTGACCGTCCAGACGGTGTCACTCTTGGACGTGATCGAGTCCGCCAACCGGTACCGCAGATCGCCCTTCGTCGTCAGGATCGCCAGGGCGTCATAGATGGCGAACCGCTCGGACCCTCCGAGCCCGACGTTCGTGCCCAGGCCGCCGTCGGGGAGCAAGCTCGTGGGCTCACTCATGTAGGTGAGCGTCACCGTGCCGCCGGACTTCTGTTTTGGCGCGGCGGCCGCAGCTCCCGAGGCGACTACCGGCGAGACGATCACGCTCCCGGCCAGCGCAAGCGCGCACGCTCCCAGACGCGTCCGAACTCCAAACGCTCCTCTGCGGCCCCCCACGGTTCGCCTCCTCGTCAGTCGGGTGTCCAGCCGATCTATGGCGATTGCCACATCGATGACGGGCTAACGGGCAACCGCCACGAGGGTTCCGTTTGCCGAGCTCGCAGCACGTATCTCAGCACGTTCGGCACGGCTCCCCCACGGTCGGCTCAAACTCGGTAGCCGTTATCGTACGCTGATATCTCGCGCGAGTAAACTCCCTCCTTCCGCTCAGGCAGGGTGAGCGGTGTTAGGAGCCGGCGTTCTTCCGGTCTCGGCGACCCGTTCGAGTCCGATTTCGATCGCCCTCGCGACGGCCGGCCCGTCCTGCGGGGCTTCCATGGGGACCCCGCGGCGCTCGCGGATGAGGGCGACGCGATCCTCGAGAGGCAGGAATCCGCAGTTCGAACAGAGGCGTCCGAGACGGTCCGGCAGCAGGTACGTCATGCAGCAGTGCTTCCGGACTTCGACACCGTGCGGGAAGTCAGGAGCGTCGTAGGCGTGCCACTCCACGCGTCCCCGCAGCGGGTTCGGCCCGGCGACTCCGGGGAGGGACTCCGCCTCGAATGCAGCGACGCGATCCGCGACGTAGGGGCGCGCTGCTTCTGCATCCAGGTACTCGTCGGCGGCGTCGGAGATCTCCCCGACCCACTCGGCCGCGTTCGTCCACAGCAATGCCTGCGAGACGCTGGTGACCTGGCGCACCAGCTCGAACAGAGGAGCCAGGTGCTCGCCGTAGAGCCTGCGCCACGTGAGCTGTCTGAGCTCGTCCACGCTCTCGACGGTCGGACCGTCGACTGACCACGAGGTCGGCCGCTCCGCACATCGCAGGAACGTCATGTTCTCGGTGTCGAGCGAGGTGCGGAACGGCACGTCGTGGTAGAAGAGGATCCGGCATCGGGAGGCCGAGACGTCGAGGCCGACGCCCTGGGCCAAGCCAGCCAACGCGACGGCCGACACGGACGAGGCGTATTGCCGCGTGAACCGGGACACGGCGATCCTGAGGTTCACGTCGTCGTCATCCTCGGACGAAGCCGACTCGCTCGAAGCGGTCGGATGGAACGAGGTCGTTTGCCCGCGGGCAATCGCGGCTCGTAGGAAGTCAGGCTCGAGGAAGCGGGTCGCGGGCACGACATCGTCGTCCCGACCGGGTTCTGCGACGTACCGTCCCTCGAACCATCGACCCAACGCGGTCAGTTCACGCCGGAGCGCGACCTCCCACGGCGCCGGGGATCGCACGACGGTGTCGCTCACCAGCGCTTCGGCAGCGCGGGGTCTCGCCCCTCCTTCAGGGCGCGCACCGCCTCCGTATCGGCCGGATAGGACGAGAAGAAGATCTCCTCGGCCTCCTCGACCTCGTTGGTGAAGTAGTCGTGCTTGAACACGACCTGATCCTCGTGGACGGTGATGTGTCCGTGCTTGGACATTGGACCGCGGTGGACGTAGCTCCCGCGCGTCCCGATCACACGGCCCTCGGTCACCGAGTCGTAGAACTCGGTGCGTCCTCCGAGAAAGAACGCCTCTTCGGGAGCGTCGTGGGCAGTGACGCGATGAGTCTCGGTTCCCTTCGTCGCCCACATCACGTAATACGTGTCGAGGTTCTCTTCGTCGCCGCGAAGCATCTTTACGAAGTAACGCGCGTCCTGGTGGCCGACGGGTCGGGGAACCCAGGGCATCGTCTCCGTGTCGATGCACGGCACCGCGATCTTCGATGCCGGCTCCCCGGGTGCCCCGCTGCAGGCGAAGACCGTCGCGCCGGTGGGCGACGTGACGGAGTGACTCAAGTGCCCTTGGGGGCGGTAGGAGTAGCCGTTCCGAAGGAGGGTCACTCCGTCGACCTCGATGATGCCGTCGAGCACGAAGAGGTTCTCGTACACGGTGTTCTCGAGACTGCGCGCCGACCAGCCCTTGTCGAGCTTGTACAGGAGCGACTCAGCACCGGTGTCGCGATCGCGACTCAGCACCTTCACCCAAGCCTCGCCCTTGGTCCCGCTGGCGAGGAACGGAGCGCTGCGATCGTCCGTCCAGGGCCGCCACGCGAGGTCGTCGGCGTGGACTTGGGCTTCAGGGACGATCTTCACCATGTCGGATCCCTCCTGACGCGAGCACGGATTGCGATATCGTACCCCGAGTTAGCTACCAGCGCACGCGGGACAGCTGCGAGGTGGACATGCAAGCGGCTCAGCGGTTGACGCGGCTTCCGCCCTTCCTGTTCCAGGAGACGCGCCACCGGGTGCAACAAGCGCGGGACCGCGGCGTCGACGTCATCAGCCTCGGCGTCGGGGATCCGGACCAACCGACACCGCCGCACGTCGTCGACGCGCTCCTCAGGGCAGCCGCCGATCCGGCCAATCACACGTATCCCGTGGGAGGAGTGAGAGGCCTGCAACGGTTCCGGGATGCCGTCGCGGGCTGGTACGCGCGCCGTTTCGGGGTCACCGTCGACCCCGAGCGAGAGGTCATGGCGCTCATCGGGAGCAAGGAAGGCAACCACCACCTCGCCCTTGGCGTCCTCGATCCTGGGGACACGGCCATCGTCCCAGATCCCGCCTATCCGAGCTACGTGGCCAGCGCCACCGTCGCCGGCGCGGAGGTCGTCCGGGTCCCGCTCCGGCCCGAGAACGATTTCCTGCTCGACGTAGCAGAGGTGGCACCGGCGCTGGCATCACGTGCACGGCTGCTGTGGCTGAGCTACCCCAACAACCCCACGACGGCTGTCGCTCCCCTTCGATTCTTCGAGCACGTCGTCGAGTTCGCGCACGAGCACGATCTGTGGCTGGTGCACGACAACCCGTACTCCGAGATCACATTTGATGGTGTGCGGGCGCACAGCATTCTGGAAGTCCCGGCCGCGCGTGACCTGGCCGTCGAGTTCAACAGCTTGTCGAAGACCTACAACATGGCCGGATGGCGAATCGGGATGGCCGTGGGCAACGCGACGTTGATCGATGCCATCGTGAGGATCAAGGAGACAACCGACTCCGGTCCCTTCACTGCGGTTCAGCACGCCGGCGCGGCCGCGCTCGAAGACTCCCAGGACGTCGTCGAGCGCATCGTCGCGGCGTATCAGGGACGCCGTGACATGGCGGTCGACATGCTGCGCGCGGCAGAGCTGCCGGTGACGCCACCGGCCGGCACTTTCTACGTCTGGCTTCCCACGCCGGAGGGCGTTCCCGGTGTTGACTTCGCCCGTGGGTTACTCGACCGCTGCGGAGTGGTTGTGACGCCGGGCGGCGGCTACGGCGATGAAGGGCACGCGTACGTGCGGCTGTCGCTGTCCGTGGACGACGTCCGGCTCAAGGACGCACTCGGGCGCATCGCCGAGGTTCGAGACCGGTTGCCATGACACACACGCCGTACTCAGGAGGCAACAAAATGACACCAAGCAGCCAGGATCCAAGTCGCGACCACCTGATCGCTCGCGCGGGCGCGTTCGACGCCGCCTACCCCATCCGGGCCGGCGAGCTCCGCCGGGTCGTGCACGTCCATCACTCTGCCGAGTCGAGCACGGCGATCGCCCGAATCCTGCCAGGTGGAGGGTTACGCCCCCATTTCCACTCGGAACACGACGAGGTCATCGTGTACCTGGAGGGCGAGGCCGAGTTCCGACTGGGTGACGAGGTCATCACGGTTCGAGCCGGCGACGTGGTGAGCATCCCTGCCGGCGTCGTGCATGCCACGACGCGAGCGCGCAGTCCGGTTCTGATCGCGGCCACGTTCGCACCCGGGTTCGACCTCGAGAACGAGGACCGGACCTACGTCGACGTTCCGCCGCCGACGGCCGAGAACTGATGCCGGGAGGGCGCCGACTTCGCTTCGCAGTCCTGGTCCAGGGCGTCCTCGACGGAGACGAATGGCACCGAACGGCCCGCCGAGTCGAGTCACTCGGGTACGACACGCTCGTCACCCCCGACCACGCCACGACTCACCACCTTGCGTCGATCCGCGAACTGATGGCGGCGGCAGAAGCCACGATCACGCTTCGGGTGAGCTCGATGGTCATGGGGAACGACTTCCGGAATCCGATGATGCTCGTCCTTCGCACCGCTCGCCCGCGAGTTGGCGTCGCGCTGCGGGCCGTCGTCGGTTGCGCCCGCGTCGGCCCGAGCCTTAACATCGGCCTGCGATATCACTCTTCAATATCAGCGCCGCGCGTTTGCTGTGATGGCACCTGCCGCGAGCACCAACGCAAGGGGTACCGAAATGGTGAAGGTGGTTCCCGAGGCACACGTCCAGGCGGACTATGTGGAATGGCGGCCATGGCCGGAGAGCAGGTCGACGCCGTTCGTCGCCGAGGGGGCTCGCGGGGCCGCATGGGTGAAGGTGCTGAGTCGGGACGCGGCGACCGAGGCCGAGTCTCTGCTCTACAAGCTCGATCGGGGTTGGTCGGCGGATCGGATCACCAACACGGTGTACGAGAACCTGATGGTGATCGACGGCGAGATCGAGGCCGACGGCCAGAAGCTGCGTAAGTACGCCTTCTCGTATCGCCCCGAGGGCCACGAGCTGGGCCCGATCTCGACGGAGACGGGAGCAACGATCGTCGCCTACGCCGGCGCGCCGGGCGAGTTGTCCTCCAAGGAGGCGATCGCGTGCCTCGACGTGGAATCGATGCCGTGGCTGAGTCGGGACATCACGCCGGTCGACGACTCGGTGCAGCGTGCGAAGTACGTCACGAAACCCACGTACTACGTGAAGATGCTGCGCGGCGACGAAGAGAATCTCGACACCTTCTCCCTCATGCGAGCGGTGCGCGGGTTCGTGAGCGAGGGCGTGAGCAGTCACGACGCTCCCGAAGAGGGATACACCCTCGAGGGTTATTACATGTTCTACGACGGGATGACAGGGGGACGCTGCATCGGCCGGCGTGGGACGTACATCCATCGTGGATCCGGGTCGAAGCACGGGTCCATCGAGATCGAGGAAGACAGCCTCACGTTCAAGCACGACTACTTCAACGCCGAGGACGACCTCGAGCTGTTCTACGGGAGCTATCCGAAAGAGACTCCCGCGGTGAAGGCCCTCAAGGAGGGCAAGGACCCCGGCCTCCCGAAACGGTGGTAGTCCCACCAAGCGGATGCGGCCCACGGTCTGATCACGGCGGTCATGAGGACCACACCCATGCACTTGGCGCTGAGCCGCATCCTCGTGGCATCGTCGGCTCTCGATGACTACCTCGAAGCCCGGCTACGGCACATCAATCCCGAGCTGGGAGAGCAGCCGGGATACGAGGGATCGATCCTCTTGCGTCCCCGGAGTGACACGGAACCAGCGCGGCTGGCACTGCTGAACGTCTGGACCGGGCCGGAGTTCCAACGCCGCTGGGCTGAGTCGCGGCGCTGCGCCGAGCTGATGCGGAGTGTCGACCACATCGTCCGCCGAGTCGGCGACCGCTGCTATCAACGGATCGAGGATGCGTCGATCGTCGTCGGAGATCAACGAAGGATCGCGATGTGTTCCATCGGCGTGGACGAGGTCGTTCCCGGTCAGGGCAAGTCATACGTGGCACGTTGGCGTTGCGTCGCAAAGCCGATCCTGAGCGAGGTCCCGGGCTTCATCGGCGTCTCGGTCTTCACGGATCCAGGCGAGCCGGATCGTTTCGTCGTGTTCTCGCGTTGGGAGTGCAACGATGCGGCTGACCGGTACTACGCGACGCCAGAGCACGAGGACGTGCGCAAGGTGTTCCGAGAGGTGCTGGCCCGCGAACTGCCGCCCAGCCCGCGCTACGACGTCCTGCTTCGGCACGTACCCAACGCTGCGTAGTTGCCGCGCCGTCACCCACGCGGCGGCTCATCGGGGCCGGGAACGGTGCACGCGAGCACATCACCGACATCGTCGACGTCCTCGAGATGCCCGAGCAGCCCACGATCGTCGACCGGCCCGCACGCTCACTGAGCTCGTGTGCAAGTGCGATGGCACGCGCGCCGTGATCCGAGAAACGCCCGGCGAACGCGACGGCGAGGTGGTACACGAGCAGATCCTTCGCCTTCTCGACGACCTCCGAGGGGAGATCCTCGAAGCGCGTGCCGACGACGTGCTCGGCCAGCTGCTCGCTGACGGTCCCGTTCGCCGATACGTCCGGTGACAAGGTCACCACGCAACACCGAGTTCGGCGCCGACCTCGGTCAGCTCATGGACGACGTCGGTCGGCATCGGAATCCCTCGTTCGCTGCGCGCACGAGCCAGTGCGGCACTTCGCTCCCCGGGCACTCTCACCCGATCGACGTTAGGGGACGTCGGTGATCCCGTGACGTGATCAATGAACTCGTCGACGCGTGCGGTGAAGGACTCCTGCCCGATCGCGGACGTCGGGTCGATCGCCATGAGGAACATGGTGACGCCCATCGGGTCGGCGTGGTGTGACGGGAGACCGACGTTCCCGCCGAACCGCTCACCGCCGGCGAGAACACCGGTGATGACCTCCCACATCAGCGCGACGCCAAAGGCGCGATGGCTGAACGGGAGGAGCGTTCCGCCAATCGCCGCCGCCGGATCGTTAGTTGGCGCGCCGTCGGCGTCCAACGCCGCGCCGTCGGGAATGGCCTCGCCCCGGGTCTGGTACTCGTGCATCCGCACCATGCTCATGACGGAGTTCGTCATGTCGAGCAGGAGCGGGTCGTGGGCCCCGGCAGGGCTCGCCACCGCGAACGGCTGCGCACCGATCACGCCGGCGGCACCACCCCACGCCGCCATCACCGGCGCGGTGTTGTTGATCGCCATCCCGATCATGCCTCGCTCCGCTGCGAGCATGGCGTAGTAGCCGAGATTGCCGGCCGTCGTCGTGTTCCGGACGACGACGACGCCCACACCGGCCGAGCGGGCCTTCTCGAGGGCGATGCTCATCCCCCGCGCACCACTGAGCTGCGCGAACGTGTGCTCCGCGTCCACGAGCACGAACGCGTCGCGTTCCTGCACGATTGTCACGCCGCCGTTCGTCGGCAGACTCGTGCCGCCTTCCCGGAGGCGCGCCACGAACTCGGGGATGCGACGAACGCCGACGAACGGGAGTCCTCGGAGCTCGGTCCAGACGAAATAGTCCGCGACAACCGCGGCGTCTTCGGCGTGCAGGCCGAGCTTCTCGAAAACGGCGTGGCAGAACGCCCTGAGGCGAGGAGCGTCGATCAGCGGGATAGAGGGCGTCTCCTGAATTGCCGATCCTGCCGATTCGCTCATTTGCCCATCGTCTTTGTAGCCGCGCTGATATCAGATTAGGATATCGTAATCGGATAGCGGCGGGTCTTCGCGGCCGCGAGGAGGGACGGAGTGGTCAACCACCAACAGTTGCCGGCCGAGGTCGACAGGCTGGTCGACCGAGCCGCGATCTGCGACCTCTTCTCGCAGTTCGCGGCCGGAACGGACGTGCAGGACTGGGACCTCGTCGCCGACTGCTTCTCGTCCGACGCCGTCATCGACTTCTCGCGTCCGGCGTGGGACGGCACGAAGGACCAGGTCTGGGTGGGCTTCGACGAGGTCATGGCCAACCTCAAACGAGGTCTCTCCAAGCACTTCGTCGGCCACCACATGGTCACCAACCACCGCAGCGTCATCAACGGGGACCGAGCCCGAGCCGTGGCGTACCTCCGCTCTTCGCACCTCGACGACCCTGGACAACCGACGAATCACGACGACCAGGGCGCGTGGTACCTGAGCGAGCTGGCGCGCGTCGACGGCCGGTGGAAGATCGCCTACCTGAAGCCGATCTCGGTGTGGTGGACCTCGAACGCCGGCGGCGACCAGCAGCTCTCGGACGATCTCTTGACGGAGATGGGCCAGTACCTCGAAGCGAACGACCAGCAGGGTCGAAATGAGCGACCCGCGGTCAGCGAGCGCGAGTTGGCAGCCACGGTGCAGTGGCTCGCGGATCGCGACGCGATCGCGGACCTCTTCTCACGGTTTACGGCATCTGCGGACGTCCAGGATTGGAAGGCCTTCGAGGACTGCTTCGCTCCCGACATCGTGTTCGACCGCTCGCGCCCCACGTGGGACGGCGCACACGATGGTGAACGGAAGGAGGCGTGGGTCGGACTGGACCAGGTGATGAATGGGTGTAGAGCGGACGCCTCGAAGCACTTCCTCGGGCATCACATGCTCGCGAACCACCGCTGTGTGATCGCCGGCGATCGAGCACGTGCGGTCGCGTACCTGCACTCGGTGCACGTCGACGATCCTGAACGGCCGACGGACAACTACGCGCACGGCGCCTGGTACCTGACCGAGCTCAGCCGCTTCGGCGACGGCTGGCGGTTCTCGTACGTGAAGCACGTCGCGATCTGGTGGCCGACCGCGCTTCGTCCTCCTGGACCGGTTACCCAGGACCAGCTGACGGAGCTGCGTGACTTTCTCGGCGCGCCGGTAGCCCACTTCTCTTCACCGGCGCAGTCGTAGTATCGTATACCGATATCATGTGGCGAGTGGAGCGTCGTCGATCATCACGGAGGTCAGCACATGCAGGACGAGATCCACGACGAGTTCACCGTCAAGACCGATGACAACGAGCTGACCCTGGAGGAGATCTCAGAGGCGCTGCCCGACACGAGCACGATCATGGCGCGGGTCGGACACAGCTGGTGGCACCTGATCTATGCCGCCCGCGGCGGCAACTGGGGCCTGGCGCAGTACTACCACGACCGGGTCAAGAAGCTTGCGCGCAAGCTCGCGGTCCTGCGACCGAAGCATCGCGAGCGCCTCGAGGTGTTCCAGTCCGACGCGCTCCGGTTCGTCACGGCCGCGATCGAGGAGCGGAACCTGGAGCGACTGGAGGAGGCCTACGCCACGGCGACGGACCTGGCGAACCACCTGCACGTCGAATCCGGCTACCCCTACGTCCGGTGGGTTCTGCCCGCCGACGCGCCGAAGGGCCTCGACTTGGGACCGGTCGTCCCGGAGGGCGTAGGTGCCGAGCCGGCTCCGGACGGGAAGGGCGACGGCCAACGGCCGCATTGAGCGATCCCGCAACGCCAGCCCTCGAGGATTGCGGCTTCTCCCCCGAGGCGTCTGCACTTCTGCACCCGGACCAGGCGGCGCGGCTCGCGGCGTGCATTGACGCTGATCCCGGTGTGCTCGCGAGCGGCGAGCTCCCGGCGCTCTGGCACTGGGCGTGCTTCTTGCCCGACGTCCCGACGGCCTCGCTCGGCGAGGACGGCCATCCCCCGCGTCGACCCGAGCTGGCCGCGTTCCCTCGCCGCATGTGGGTCGGCGGTCGCGTCGACGTTGCGGAGCCGCTCGTCGTCGACGAGGTCGCGCGTCGAACCAGTCGTATCGTTTCGGCGGCGCAAAAGGAGGGGACGACGGGCCGGTATTGGCTCGTCACTGTGGGTCACCGGATCTCCCAGTACGGCACGCTGTGTGTTGAGGAAGAGCAGGACCTCGTGTTCCGGGGCGCCTCCGAACTGCCGGCGCCCGGAGACGTCCGCGACGATTCGCCCGCGGCCGAGTGGGTCGAGGAGCTCAGGCCCGACGCCGTGCTCCTTTTCCGGTTCTCGGCCGTCACGAACAACGCGCACCGCATCCACTACGACCAGCGTTATGCCATCGATGTCGAGGGCTATCCGGATCTCGTCGTGCAAGCGCCACTCACCGCCGTGCTCCTGGCCGAGATGGCGAGACAACGCACCGGTCGCGTTGCGCGACATGTTTCGTTCCGTGCTCGAGCTCCTCTCTTCGTCAACCGACGCTTTTGGATCACTGGTCACCGAGACGACGAAGCCGCGGTGCTTGCAGCAGTGCGAGATGATCATGAGGTCGCGATGACCCTGGACGCGGAGTGACGCGGGGTTATGCCTTCGGCGCGAAACACACTGTGAGCTCGCGGACGTCGTCGACGTGCTCGAGCTCGTCGATGAGTTTCGCGAGCCGGCGGAGCTGCGCGTCGGATAGGAGGTCTTGACCGCCTTCGGCGAGCCAGATGTAAGGATCGACCGGCGGAAACACATGGTCATCGCGTTCCTCAACGTGCAACTCGGAGGCGGCAGTGGTGATCTCGATCCGGGAGTATCGGATCGGCCGCCCGCTCTCGAACCGCAGATGGATCTTGTCGAGCACTTCCCGGAACTTGGCGTCGCGTTGCAGCTCGTAGCGTGTCGGATCGATCGTGCCGGTCGCGACGACGATTGCGAGAAGAAACCGGAGCGACCATCCGCGCTCTTCCTCTTCGGATGCGTTCCTCAACCTCTCTTCCATCAACATCTCACGACGTTCGCGTTCACTCGGAAGCGTCACATCGATGCGAGCGATGTCGTCCGCGGTGAGCCCGGGCGTGTTCAGTAACTCGAGGGTGAGCTCTTGAGGAACGATGTTGGTTCCGCCCACGCGATATCGCTTCGGCGACGCCTTTGTGATCTCGAACACCTCGCCGAGGGTCGACAGGGACTCATCGAGCCCCTCGAGGACTTCGCCGGCGTAGCTCCGGAAGAGACCGTGCTGGCCCTCGATGCTCGACAGCGTCATCGGGAGCTCGGCCTGAGCCAGTACCGCCGCCGTCGCCCCGTTGCGGGCGACCATCGACCTGAGCGCATCGAGCGGCAGCCTCTCGGCCTCGAGGAGACCGACACCGAGATGCGCAGCGTGATGCTCGAGCTCGCCGCGACCGGTTGCTACCTCGCGTTCGACTTCTTCGGCCAGGAGGAAAGTCGGCCCAACGCCGTCGACTTCCCGAACGACGCCGGCCGTGTCGACTCTCTCATGGCTCTGGTCGAGGCCGGATATTCACGACAGCTCTTGATCAGCGTGGACGCCTGTGTGAAGACGCGGCTCACGAAGTATGGCGGCGACGGGTACGCCCACATCCCCGACAACGTGATCCCACTGATGCGTGCCAAAGGGATGTCCGACGGCGACATCAGGACCATCGTCGTGGAAAATCCAAAGCGCGTCCTCACCATCGCTTGATCGGCTGTCTCACTCCACAGTGAGCACAGCCTTGCCCGGGTAGGACCGGTCGAGCAGGCGTTGGCCGATGTCGCCGACCTCCGTCCAGCTGGCTTGGATCGCGATGTGCGGCACCAGGCGGCGGTCGGCCAGGAGGCGGCCGAGCCTCTCGAGCGCCTCGCTCGCCGGCCGGCGGAACTCGTTGGTCAGCTTCATCCGGTAGACACTCCCGTCCCGGAAGGTAGCGAGGTCCACGTTGAGCGTGGCGCTGCCACCGGCGGCGCCGCAGGTCACCGCCACCCCGTCCGGATGCAGCCACCCCAACGCCCGGGCCAGCATGTCCCCGCCGACGACCTCGACGATCAGGTGGTAGGGCGCGTGGTCGCCGGCGTCGTCGCCAACGACGACCGTGTCAACTGTGTCCTGCGGGATCGCGACCACCCGTTCTCGGTCGCGCAGCTGGGCGACGACGCGTCCCCCGGCCAGGTGGGCCAACTGCACGGCAAAGTGACCGACGCCCCCGGACGCCCCGGTGACGAGCGCCGGTCGCCCGAGGAGCGAGCCTGCTCGTTCGACGGCATACAGGGCCGTGAGCCCGGCGCCCGGCAACGCCGCCGCATCGGTCAGCGCAACGCCGTCGGGCACTGGGGCGAGCGCGTTCGTCGGTACCGCCACCTCCGCTGCCCAGGCACCCCTGAAGAGCCAGCCCATCACGCGAGTCCCAGGTGGCGGGCCCGATCCGTCGGCCGCGGCCTGCACGACGGTACCGGCGAGGTCCTCACCCATCGTGGTGCCGGGCGGCGCGCTCTGGGCGTGGCGCACGTCAACGGGGTTGAGGGACACCGCCGCCAGCCGCACGACGGCCTCCGAGGGCGCCGGGGTCGGCGCGGGCGCCTTGCCCACCGCGAGCCGAGCGGGCGCGTCAGGCGTGACGACAACGGCTTCGATCGTGCTCATGGGGTCATCCTCTCTGCGAGCGTGCCAATTCGGAGGGCTCGCCGAGCAGCACGGGTGCGAGCCGCCGGATGTCGTCGAGCGGGAAGTCCTCGCCGTGGCGGCTGAGGACGTCGATCGCCACGTGATCGGCACCTGCGTCGAGATGTGCGTGCACGCGCGCCCGGACGGCTTCGTCGCTGCCCCACGCCACTACTGCCTCGAACAGCCGGTCGCTACCGCCGTGGTCGAGGTCCACCTCGGTGAATCCGAGGTGGAGAAGGTGGTTGCGGTAGTTCTCGCGGTCGAGTCGGTGAGAGATGTAGTCAGCGGCGACAGCGCGCGCCGAAGCGCGATCGGTCTCGAGGACTACCGCGTGCTCGGGTGCCAGCAGCGGGTCGGGGCCGAGGATCTCGCGGGCCATGGCCGTGTGCTCGACGGTGACGAAATAGGGATGAGCGCCGAGGGTGCGCTCTGCCGCCAGGCGAAGCATCCGCGGCCGGAGCGCGGCAAGCACCCGCGGCACGGGCGTGGCCGGGGCGGGGCTGGACAGTCGTGCCGCATCCATCGTGCCGAGGTAGTCGCGCATGAGCGTCAGCGGCCGTCGATACTCGCTGTCGTCGCGGCCGCGGGCAGCCAGGTTGGGCGCGTGGCTGGCACCCAGGCCGAGCACGAAGCGCCCGGGGTACGCCTCGGCGAGAACCCGGGCACCGGCCGCCGTTGCGACGGGATCGCGTGCCCAGATGTTGGCGATTCCGGTGGCGATCACAACGTTCCGCGTCGACGCGAGAGACACGGCACTGTGGGTCAGCGCCTCCTTGGTGTTGGCCCCCTCACCCGACCAGACGGCCCCGAAGCCGAGGTCCTCGACGACGGCGAGGACCTCGCTCGCGCGTCTCGCCGTCAGCCGGTGCAGATCCATGCTCCACAGGCCGACGGGCCCGAGGGCGGCCGCCAGTTGCCGACTCAGGTTCGACGGGCTCGACCCTTCTGTTCCAGCTCGCTCATCCATGCGCGCCATATCGTACTACGATATCGAGAGCTGTTGAGAGTCGAACACCGGCAAGAAGGGGAACCGCTGAGATGTCGAAGCTGATACCCGACGCGCACGTGCATTCCGACGACCTCGAATGGCGACCGTGGGACAACGAACGCAAGGCCCCGTTCGTGGCCGAGGGCGCGCACGGGCAAGCGTGGGTCAAGGTTCTCAGCCGCGATCCCGAGACCGAGGGCGAGTCGCTCATGTACCGCTTCGATCCGGGCTGGTCGGCCGCGTCGATCGAGAACACGGTGTACGAGAACCTGCTCGTGCTCGACGGAGAGCTCGAGGTCGACGGTACGACGCTCCGCAAGCTCTCGTACTCCTACCGGCCCGAAGGTCACCGGACCGGTCCTGTGTCGAGCACGACCGGCGCAACGCTGATCGCGTACGCCGGCTTTCCCGGCGAGCTCGCCTCCACGATGCCGGTCCCGTGCGTTGACTCCGAGGCCATGGAGTGGTGGACGAACGCGCAGGCGCCCACCGACTCCAGCCTGAAGATGTTTCGCGCCGACGAAGAGAACCTCGACACCTTCTACCTCGCACTCGTCCGGCCACCCTCGGAGAGCCAACGCGTGTCACAGCACGACGCGCCCGAGGAAGCCTTCATTCTCGAGGGTCGCGGCCTGACCTACGACGGGCACACGCGCGGGCGGCACATCATGAGGACTGGCACGTATGTTCATCGGGGTCCGGGATCGCAGCACGGCTTCCAGACGATCACCGACCCGTGTCTGGTGTTCAAGCACGACTACTTCAACAACGAGAGCTTGACGGAACTCGTCCTTCGCTCATTTCCCCACGAGACGGATGCAGTGCGCGCGATGAAGGAGGGGCGGATTCCGGAGCTCGCCAAGCGCTGGTGATCCGAATGCCAGAAAAGGGAGACGTAGTCGTGTCAAGCGCCGAGCGTTTGCCGGAGGAGACGTGGCCCGACTCCCGGATGCTCCCGAGAACCTTCTTCGGGGCACCCGTCTGTCCCAAGCTCGACGACCTCGACGCTCAGATCGCGTTCATCGGCGTGCCGTACGACCTTGGAGGGCCTATCCGTGGTGCGCGATTCGGTCC
>JBKOYM010000170.1:0-12350 GCA_046725375.1 Actinomycetota bacterium | reverse complement strand
GCGAGAGTGCAGTGCGGCACGATCGAACCAGGCTTGTAGCCAACGATGAGCGTGCTCCCCAGGATCTGACCGAGCGCCCAGGCGGTCGCGCCCGCTTGCCCATAGCACAGGATACATATAGCGTTGCAGTGATGGCACGGTACGTCGTCGAAATGGAACCGGAGGTACGCCAGTGGCTGGAGTCCCTGTCCGACCACGACTACGGCCGGGCCGAGTTCTACGCCGACCTGCTGGCCGACAACGCCGAGACCCTCGGTGAACCCTACAGTCGACACCTTGTCGGGCCGGTACGCGAATTGCGGTTCCACCTGGCCCGGCAGCGGGTACGGATCACCTACTGGATGGCGCCGGGACGGCGGGTGGTGTTGTTGACGGTCTTCGCCAAGACACAACGGGTGGAGAGCGCCGAGGTGGACCGCGCGGTGCGCGCGCAGAAGACGTGTGAGGCCAGCCACGGACATGCCGAGGATGAATACCAGCGGCGGAGGTATCGATGAGTGAACACGTGAGATGGACGCGTGGGCGACACGAGACCGCCGCGGTGCGCGCCGGCTACGAGGCTGCCCGGCGGGCCTTCGAGATCGGGCAGGCGGTCCGAACCCGACGACTACAGCTGGGCATCTCCCAGACCGAGCTTGCCCACAGGGCAGGCATGACCCAGTCCGCGGTGTCACGTCTGGAAGCCGGCGGCGCCGTACCCACCATCGTGGTGCTTGAACGACTGGCAACAGCCCTCGACGCCGACCTCGTCGTAGCCCTGTCCCCACACGCCGCCTGACCACGCCCCGAGCAGTCAGCCACCGTCGCCCCCGTTGCCGCCATTTCGCACCACGACGCAGGTCCTCGGTTCCCGGATCAGCTCCGCTGGCGGTCCGTCGGGGCGACCCGCACGCGGCTGACCTGTAGCCGCTTGTCGTCGACCTTCATAGCGCCGTCGCCTCGATCCCCGCTTGACGCCATGACGAATCATGACCCGCACAGAGGGCCAGCGTTGCCTAAAAAGGGCGGTGCTATTGGTCGACGACCCGGCAAGGATGTCTCAGCTGAGCCGGATCCATGCATCGCGGAGGAGTCGGAGATGGGCTGCCGGCGCGCAGTGGGCCTTGGTTGGTCGCCACCTGAGGGTCACTCAGCAGGAGATCGCGGTTGCGGTAATGACCTCGCCCCGCTCGACGAAGTCCTCGGGCCCGAGCTTCTCGAGCCGGATCCGAGCCTCGCGGAGGAAGTCGGTCTGGGCAGCCGGTGGTAGGGCCGACAGGCGTCTACCGGTCACGCCGAGTGCCGCGTGTCGTGCGATAAACGCTTCCCGGTTTGGCCGGTGGGACCAGGGCAAAGTCGCTGAGCGGACATCGTGGTAGCCGGCCTGCTGGAGCATGGATCGCAGTTTGTCTGGGGTGTCCATAAGGTCGTGGTGCGTTAGGAGAGGGCTGTCGTCGGGTGCGCCGTGCCGGTCGAGCTCCTCGACTCAGATGTCCAGGGCTGGTACGGGCTTGGTTTCGCCCCAGGTGGTGAGGCCGATGCGGCCGTCGTGGGTCAGCACTCGTCGGACCTCGTGCAGTGCCTCCTCGGGGCGGACCAGGTGGAAGAGGACGAACGCCAGGACGACGGCGTCGAAGGTGGACGCCGCGAATGGCAGCTGAACCGCGTCGGCGACAGCCCTGGGATGGCTAGCCGGTGCGCGACGCAGCATTCCCTCGGCCCGGTCCGCGCAGACGAGCACCGCCGACGGGGCGGCGCGAATCAATGCGGGCAGCAGGGTTCCCACACCGCCGCCGAGGTCGAGCACCCGACGCGCCGAGCCGAGTGGCATGCCGTCGAGCAGGTGGACGGCGGCGGGATGTAGGGCGGACGCCCACCACTGTTCGTACGCGTCGGCAGAGGATGAGTAGTAGGCGGACAGCGCCTTGACGCAGTGTGTCGGCGGCGACGAGTGGCCGCCGCGGCTATCAGCGGCAATCATTGTGGTCCCAGTCGCGCAGCCTTTGGCGTCGGCTACGCCAGGGTGGGGGGCCGGCTCAGCTTGAGGTGTCATGGTCTCCAATCATCCATCCAACTGGCGGCACGACGACTACCACGGATCAGGTGGTGAGCGAAGACCCGGGGGCGCATCAGCAGGCCCCCTGGAGCGTCATGGAGGCGGTGGCCTTGGTGATCAGGTCTGCGGCCCCGTTCACGTCCTCGGGCGTGGTCCAGCGGCCGACGGTGAGCCGAAGTGCGGATGCCGCACGTTCGGGTGTGATGCCCATCGCGGTGAGGACGGGTGAGGGTTGGGTGTCGCCTTCGTGGCATGCCGATCCGGTCGATGCGGCGACGCTAGGCGTGGCGGCCAGCAGGTCGGCGGCGGCGGTGTCTTCGATGCTGATGTTGAGGGTATTGGGCAGGCGCATGGTGGGGTGGCCGTTGAGCTGCACTCGTTCGCGCAACCGGTCCTGGAGCTGGTCGTGGAGTAGGTCCCGGAGCCGCCGTATCCGCTGCTCTTCTGCAGGCTGGGAGTCGAGGGCGATCTGAGCCGCGCGGCCGAGCGCGACGATGAGGGCGACGTTCTCGGTCCCGCCGCGTAGCCCGCGTTCTTGGCCGCCGCCGTAGACCGTCGGCTCGAGCGAAAGACCCTCGCGGACGTACAGGGCCCCGATCCCCTTAGGCGCGTACATCTTGTGCCCGGTGATGGTGAGCAGATCGGCGTGGAGGTGTCGGACGGAGGTGGGAATCTTGCCGGCGGTCTGGGAGGCGTCGGTGTGGAACAGGGCACCGTGGGCGTGGGTGATGTGGGCGAGTGTGCGGATCGGCTGGATGGTCCCGGTCTCGTTGTTGGCGTGCATGATCGACACGAGCACGGTGTCGGGTGTGAATGCGGCCTCGAGGTGATCGGGGTCGACTAAGCCATCAGCATCGACGGGCAGGTGGGTGATGTTGAAGCCGTGGAGCCGTCGCATGCTTTCGCAGGCGGCGAGGACGGCGGGGTGTTCGGTGGATGTGGTGATGATGTGGTTGCCGCGGTCGCGGGAAGCGAGTGTGGCCCCGCGGATGGCGAGAGTGTCCCCATCGGAGCCGCCGCCGGTGAACACGATCTCGTCGACTTGAGCGTCTACGAGCTCGGCGACCGAGACTCGCGCCGCGGTGACAGCGGCTTGCGCGGCGTGCCCGTAGGCGTGGCCGCTGGAGGGATTGCCGAAGTGTTCGGTCAGGTACGGCAGGCAAGCCTCGGCGACGCGCGGATCGACCGGTGTGGTGGCGTTGTAGTCGAGGAGGATCGGGCCTTCACGCAGGCCGGACGGTGGGACGGTCATGACAGCAGTCCCTGTGCTGGTTGGGGTGTGGCTGGTGTGCCGATCTCGACAGGCAGGCCGGCGCGGCGCCATTCGGGGAAGCCTTCCTCGAGCCGCTGCGCCGTGATGCCTTCGGACCCGAGCGCGCGAACGGCTTCGTAGGCGTACACGCAAAAGGAGCCGCGGCAGTAGGCGACGACCTTGGCGTCGCGGGGAACCTTGCGGATCTGGTCGTACAGGCGCATCGGGTCGATCGGCACCGCATTGGGGATGTGGCCGGCTTCGTACTCGGCGATCGGTCGCACGTCGAGCATCACCAGCTTTCCTGATTCGAGTTCCGAGGCGAGCTCTTCCCGCGCGATGGTCGTGATGCTGTCGCGGGGGCCGAGGTAGGCGTCGATGTAGTCGGAGATGCCTGCGACGTGGCGCGAGGCGACGTCGCGCAGTGCGGACCAGAAATCGGCGACGCGCTCACTCGTCAGCCTGTAGTAGATGCGGTTGCCGTCCCGTCGGGTGGTGACGAGCCCGGCGTGTGCGAGCACCTGCAGGTGGTGGGACGTGTTGGCGGTGGTCTGGCCGATCTCTCTTGCCAGCACCTCTACGGAACGCTCGCCCTGGGCGAGCACGTCGATCAGCTCCGCTCGACGGCCGTTGCCGAGCGCCTTGGCGACATCGGCGAGCCGGTCGAAGAGGTTCTCTTTCGCAGTTCTGTCCGTCATTCCCGTCTCCTGGGCGAGCTCCAAGGGTCACGTGGCGACCCGGTCAACTCGACAATAACCCATCTCCTCTGACATTCAAAAGAACTCTTGACTTGATGCAGCGGCCCGGAGTAGCGTCCTTATATTCGTACGATCACTTGAACAGGGAGCCCTCATGGCACAGCGCCCGACCACCACCCAGACCGCAACGACCGTCGACGCACACGCGCTACGGGCCGAGGTGCGCGCGAAGTACACGGAAGTGGCCAACGATCCCGAGGGACAGTTCCACTTCCATACCGGCCGTCGCCTCGCCGAGTTCCTCGAGTACCCGGACGACATCCGCGCCGGACTGCCCGACGAGGCGGTGGCGAGCTTCGCCGGAGTGGACAACCCCTTCTCCTTGGGTCGCCCGCGTGAGGGTGCTCGCGTCGTCGATTTGGGCTCGGGTGGCGGTTTCGACTGTTTCGTGGCCGCGTCGCTGGTCGGCGCGACGGGCTCGGTGATTGGCGTCGACATGACCCCGGCGATGTTGGAGCGGGCCCGGCGCGTTGCCCACGAGATCGGGTTTGGCAACGTCGAGTTCCGCGAGGGAGTGCTCGAAGCGCTGCCCGTGGCCGATGGCTGGGCCGACGTGGTGATCAGCAACGGTGTGCTCAACCTGGTGGCCGACAAGGCGCAGGCGTTAGCCGAGGCCTACCGGGTGCTGCGCCCAGGCGGCATCCTGCAGTTCGCCGACATCGCTGTCGGCGGCGACGTCGGCGAAGCAGCCAAGTGCGACATCGACCTGTGGACCGACTGCATCGCCGGTGGACTCTCAATCGATGAGTGGTCCCGGCTGATCCAAGACGCCGGATTCGACGAGCTGGCCGTCGGCCTCGCCACCGACACCTTCGGCGGAGCGGCAGGCGAAGCACGAGCCCGAGCCTTCGACGTCTTCGCCCACACATTCCACGCGGTGAAGCCATGACCGCGTCGCCGCCTACACCGGATCGGGTGCTCGACGCGTCGGGCGTCGCCACCACGGACATCAAGCCGGCGGCCGTCGCCAGCGTCGCATCCCTGGCCGTCGGTATCGACGTCCGCGGGCTGTCCCGGCGGGTCCAGGTCCGCAAGCGAGGCGAGGTGACACTCGTCGACGACGCGTCGTTCGCGGTTCCGGCTGGTCAGCTCGTCGCCATCGTCGGTCCCAGCGGCGCCGGCAAGACAACGCTGCTGGAGGCTGTCGCCGGCCTCGCCCCGGCCATCTCCGGCTCGGTCCGTTTCGACGGTATCGACGTGTACGCCAACCTGGGGACGTTCCGCAGCGTGCTCGGCTACGTCCCGCAGGACGACATCATCCATACCGACCTGCCACTCCGCCGCACACTCCGCTATGCGGCCCGGCTGCGGCTCCCCTCGTCGGCATCAGTGAGGGAGGTCGACGACGCCGTCCGTGACGCCCTCGACGCCGTCGGTCTGACCGAGCAGGCCGACGTACGAGTTGGCTCCCTGAGCGGCGGCCAGCGCAAACGCGCCAGCATCGCCGTCGAGCTGCTCACCGATCCGCACGTCTTCTTCCTCGACGAGCCGACTTCGGGTCTCGACCCCGTCACCAGCGCCGAGCTGATCACTCACCTGCGCCGGCTCGCCGAGCGGTCCGCGACGGTCGTGTTCACCACCCACTCGGTCGACGACCTCGGTTGGTGCGATCGGATCGTGTTCATGACGCGACGTGGAACGGTGGGCTTCGTCGGAACCGTCGACGAGGCACTCGAGGAGTTCGGGGTCAGCTCAATCCTGGAGCTTTACGGCTGGCTGGCCGATCCGGACGACACCACCGATGCCGCCGCGTCGGCCGGTCCCATGCCAACGCCCGCCGCCAACCCACGAGACGCCACCAGACGACCAGCGGCGAACGGGCTCACGCAGTGGCGCGTCCTCACGCGACGGACGCTCGAGACGCTCACGCGCAACCGCCTCACACTGGCGATCCTCCTCGGGTCGCCGGCACTCGTCGTCGGCATGTTCGCCGTCCTGTTCCGGCCCGGCGCCTTCGACTTCCGGGACCCCAGCCCGAGCTCGATGGTGATGGTCGGCTTCTGGATCGTCTTCGCCGCCTTCTTCTTCGGGCTCACCTACGGCCTGCTCCAGATCTGCACCGAGCGAACCATCCTGCGCCGCGAGCGCCTCGTCGGCCTGCGACTCGGCGCCTACGTGGCGTCGAAGGTGACCGTCCTCGTCCCGTTCCTCCTCCTTGTCGTCGTGACGATGCTGGGCGTGCTCCGCCTGATGGACCGCCTACCCAGTCGCCCCCCGTCGACGTACGCCTCGATCGGTGTCGGCCTGCTGCTGTGCGCGGTCGCGGCGCTCGGCCTCGGGCTGCTCACCTCGGCCATGGTCGGGAACGTAGCCCAGGCGACGCTCGCCCTGCCGATGTTGTGCTTCCCCGCCGTGTTGTTCTCCGGCGCCATCCTGCCGGTTAACCTCATGGCGGGGACCGGCGCAGCCTTTAGCATGGTGATCCCAACGCGCTGGGCCTTCGAGGCGCTCGGTCACGACCTCGGCGCACGGCAGATCCTCGCCGAGGGGGGCTCGCCACTCGGTCCTCCGTTGCTCGCCTCCTACGGCGATGCGGGCACGCAGTCCACCGGCATCTACTGGCTGATCCTCGGAGTATTCGCCGTCGTGTTCCTGGTCGCCACCTGGGGTGTGCTCGTGCGCGGCACGCGGAAATTGGTGCGCTGACCACCGCCCGCCCGGAGTTTGACGGAGGAGATTTGAAACTCCCGCATGTCCTGCACCCGTCGCGGCCGCCCAAAGCCAAACAAACCAACAGGAGATGCAATGGCCATTCCCGAAAGCACCCTTGCGTTCGGCGTGAGGGCCGACGATGCCCGCATCGCGCGACATGCGCCGTGATGGTCACATAGCCGAGCTGCCGGACAGGCCAGTCGAGCATGTGTGGACACCCGAGGTTCGTCCGCGACAGCTACGTACTCTGGCATCCCTGTGCGACCGGATGGCTGACCTGTTACAGGCCAACGGCGAACCGAGACGAGCGAAGCTCTTTCGCTCTCGCGCGACCACGGCTAGACGCCTCGTGGCCGCTGGCCACGACCAGCCGGAGCTCCACCCGCTCAGAGCCGGCTTCCCCGACCGAGCCCACTGGCACTTCCCGAAGTACGACGACAATGGGCCTCGCGCCCCCTGGCAAGAACGGCTCGCAGAGCTATATAGCCACGCCGCTGCGGTGGCACAAGACCTCAGATCGATTGCCACGTCGAAGCCGCCGCAGCCGTGCGCCCGGAGCGAGGTTCTGGGCAGCCGGCAGGGAGACCTCCGATCGACGCTCGGTAGAAGCACTCAGAGCATTGGCTGACGCAATTTCGCACCACGCAGGGATTAACGGGCCGCGCGTCGGGTACGTTTGTGCTGGTCAGGGAGCCGACGCTCGGATTCGAACCGAGAACCTTCCGATTACAAGTCGGATGCGCTGCCAATTGCGCCACGCCGGCCGGATTGCCTCGCCATCGTAGTCGGACTGTGGAGACGGCGTCGGACGAACCGGGGCAGACGCGCAACCTCGACGCGAAGGAGAAGGCGGAACCGACGGGATGGGGTCGGCGTCCCAGGCGCATGCGATGCCACCGACGCCTTCTCGCGGCCAGCATCGTCAGCGCTCTCGCGGCCGCCACTCTCAATGCCTGCAGCGATTCCGATGACGTGGACGAACGAGCGGAGATCGATCCGCGGTCGTACTACGACGACTACCAGCAGGGCGAGTCCGACAGCATTACGCTCGGTGCCGTCCCGCAGGCGGCTGCCGGTCAGCCCGAGATCTCGAATGGTGGGCCAGCCGACTGGCCCGGCGTACTCGAAGACAACACCTTCGTCGACGCGGGCACGAGCGGCTTCGTCGACGCGGCCGTCGCTCCGCTGTCGACCTTCGCCCTCGACGTCGACACCGGCTCGTACTCGGTCGCCAGCGAGCTGCTCAGCTCGGGCCATCGCCCTCCGGCCGCGTCGATCCGGCCCGAGGAGTGGGTCAACGCGTACGACTACGGCTACCCGGCTCCATCGGACACGGACCTCGGCGTCTACGTCGACGGCGGCACCGCGCCCTCGACGGCCGGCGGGATCCGGCTCATCCGGGTCGGTGTCAAGGCTCGCGAGGTCGACGCCGCGGACCGACCGCCGGTCGCGCTCACCCTCGTCGCGGACACGTCGGGGTCGATGGACATTCGCGACCGGCTCGGCTTGGTGAAGTCGTCAGTCGCCTTGCTGGCAAAGCATCTGCGCCCGACCGACTCGATCGCGATCGTCACGTACGGGAACCGCGCGAAGGCACTGCTCGAGGCGACTCCCATCGGCGAAACAAACGCCATTCTCGACGCGATCGACCATCTCGAGCCGGGCGGCAGCACCAACATGGAGGCCGGCCTGCGGCAGGCGTACGACCAGGCACGCGAGGCCTATCGCGACGACGCGATCAACGCGGTCGTGCTCGCGTCCGACGGCGTCGCGAACGTCGGGATGACCGGCGCCGGAGGGCTCGCCCACATGATTCAGAAGGCTGGCGCCGACGGCATTCATCTCGTGACCGTCGGATACGGCATGGGCAACTACAACGACCATCTGATGGAGCAGCTGGCCGACCAGGGCGACGGCTTCTACGCGTACATCGACACGTTCGCGGAGGCGGAGCGGCTGTTCGTCCAGGACATCACCGGGACCTTGACCGTGGTCGCTCGGGACGCGCGTACGCAGGTCGTCTTCGATCCCGAGTTGGTCGAGTCGTACCGGCTGATCGGCTACGACAACCGGGCCATAGGCGACGAGGACTTCACCGACAACGCCGTCGACGCCGGAGAGATCGGCGCCGGGCAGGAGACGACGGCGCTCTACGAGGTCCGGCTCAAATCGACGATCGATCGTGCTGCCAACGCCGAGATCGGCTCGGTCGAGCTGCGCTGGGAGTCCGCCGAGTCCGGCGTCGCGGAGCGTTCGACGACGCCGATCGTGGTAACCGAATCCGAGTCCGAGCCGTCGCTTCGGCTGGCGGCCGCCGTGGCCGACCTGGCCCAGCTGCTGAAGGGATCGACCCCGTTCGTCGACCGTGGTGTCACTCTCGACGACATCGCGGTCACCGCAGCTGATCTCGATGCCGACGGAGTCGACGGCGCCGCGGAGTTGGTCAGGATCGTCGACCAGGTTCGGCAGGCCGAATGAGTCTCGGTTTTGCGCACTTGTCGGCGCCCTCGGACGCCCTACACAGACGGCAAGTGCGCAAAACCGCTGACGGGCACGGTGTCGGCAATCCCTGTCGCGGGAGCGGGCGTACTACTTGCGCATTCGTCCGCCGAGCATGAGGAGCTAGCCATGCGTCGTCTTGCCGCACTTGCCACCGTTGCCGCCGCCCTGTTCGCCATCTCGATGGTGCCGGAGATGGGCACCGCATCGAGCGACGATCAGAAGGTCCTCGAGTTCGACCTGATGACATCGGTGGTCGAACCCTTCACCGGCCCGGCCAATGCGATCCGCGGCGTGCCCGGCGGCGGGCTCCCGTGGGAGATCGACGAGGCGAACGGCGATCTGAGCAACAGCGGCATGGTGAAGGTCGAGGTCGAGGGTCTCGTCCTGGCTCGCCGGGCGCCGGTGCCGCCCGCGATGCAGGGCACCAATCCGATCCCGTCGTTCAAGGCGATCGTCAGCTGCCTGACCGTGAACGACGGCGCCGCCGCGACCGTCAATGTCGAGACCGACCTCGCGCCGGCGACAACGACCGGCGACGCGGAGATCAAGGACGTCGTCGCCCTGCCGTCGCCGTGCATCGCGCCGATCGTCTTCGTCACGTCGCCGACCGGGTCGTGGTTCGCCGCAACCGGCCGGTGAGGGCGCGTACGGGACTTGGATCTGCGGGTTTGGCGCGGCGCCGCGTTTTGGCGCAGGGGTCCCCAACGCCAATAGGTTCGTCGCAGGGGTCCCCCGCGCCAAAACCGTCAGCCCCCGATATAGGACATCTCGACCTTCGACCGAGGCGCGGTCGCGTCGGTGCGCATCTCGGAGTAGCGATCGGTACGACGCTGCCAGATGCCACGCAGCGCCGCCTCGAGTGCGTCGTCGCTCGACTCGCCGCGTACGAGAGCCCGTAGGTCGTGGCCCTTCGACGCGAACAGGCACGTGAAGAGCTCGCCCTGCGCCGACAGCCGCGAACGCGTACACGTCTGGCAGAACGGCTGCGTCACCGATGAGATCACGCCGACTTCGCCAGCGCCGTCGATGTAGCGGTAACGGTCAGCGACCTCACCGGAGTACGCGGGGTTGACCGGCTCGACCGGCCACGCCGCCCCGATCCGGTCGACGATCTCGCCGGCGGGTACGACGTCGTCCATCCGCCAGCCGTTGGTCGTGCCGACGTCCATGTACTCGATGAATCGCACTGTATAGCCGTTGTCGCGGCCGAACCTGGCGAGCTCGACGATGTCGTCGGTGTCGTTGACCCCACGCTTGACGACGGCGTTGATCTTGATCGTCCCAAGCCCGACGTCGTCGGCCGCCGCGATGCCATCGAGCACGCGTTCCAACGGGATCTTGGTGTCGCTGATCTCGGCGAACCGCTGGGGGTCAAGCGAGTCGAGGCTCACCGTGACCCGTGACAGCCCGGCGTCTCGTAGCGCTCGTGCCTTGGCCCGCAGCAGAGAGCCGTTGGTCGTCATCGCGAGATCGGTGATGCCGTCGATCTCGGCGACCATCGCGACCAGGCGTTCGACCTGCCGGCGCAGCAGCGGCTCACCGCCGGTCAGCCGTACCTTGGTGACGCCGAGCCGGGTGAACACGCGCACCAGGCGGGCGATCTCCTCATAGCGCAGCAGCTCAGAGCGGTCGAGAAACTGGTAGTCGGGCCCGAACACATCGCGCGGCATGCAGTACGTACAACGAAAATTGCATCGGTCCGTGACCGAGATACGCAAATCGCGCAGGGGGCGATGCAACCGGTCCTCGACCGGCGCGAGACTCCCGTCGGTGACCAACCCGGACCTCCTCTACCTGCCCGAATGCGTGACCCTACCTCGCACCGTACTCCGCAAAGTCTGCATCCCGGGGGCTGGAACCCTCACATCGCCGGACACAAGACGCGGCCGAGCCGTCACACTGGTGCCATGGCCCTGCGGTTTCTCGCGACCCGCCCGCATCCAGCGCTCCTCCAACTGCCATGGGATGACCCGCTGGAGCAATGGGACGAGGCGCTCGACGTGCCCCTCGCGCGCGGCATCTCGCGACATGTGGTCCGGTTCGTGCGCGTCGAGGGTCATGTGTACGCCGTCAAGGAGACCCGACCGAGGATGGCCGAGCGCGAGTACGGCATGCTCCGCGACCTCGGCCGACTGGGGCTGCCGGTCGTCGAGCCGGTCGGCATCGTGAGCGGTCGCGAGTCGGGAGATGGCGAACCGATCGAGCCGGCGCTAATCACGCGGCATCTCGCTCATTCGCTGCCCTACCGCGCGTTGTTTTCGCACCGGCTGCAAGACGACACCCTCGACCGGGTCGTCGACGCGCTGGTCGTGTTGCTGACCCGACTGCACCTGGACGGCTTCTTCTGGGGCGACTGCTCGCTGTCCAACACGCTGTTTCGGCGCAGTGCGGGCGACCTGTCGGCGTACCTCGTCGACGCCGAGACCGGTGAGCTGCACGACCTGATCAGCGACGGCCAGCGGGCGCACGATCTGGAGTTGCTGCGGGTCAACGTGTACGGCGAACTGCTCGACCTGCAGGCCGGCGGACTGCTCGATCCCAACATCGACCCGATCGTCCTGGTCGAGCGGATCGAGGACCGGTACGCCTCGCTGTGGGAGGCCCTCACCGGCGTCGAGGAGTTTGGCACCGGGGAGATGTGGCGGATCGAGCGGCGAATCGAGCGACTCAACGCACTCGGCTTCGACATCGACGAGCTCGACATCGTGACCGACTGGGACGGCGCGACGGTACGGATCCAGCCGAAGGTTGTCGAGGCGGGTCACCACGCCCGTCGGCTCCAGGGCTTGACGGGCCTCGACGTCGAGGAGAGTCAGGCGCGACGGCTACTCAACGACCTCGACGCGTACGCCGCGGCGCATGACCTGCAGGCCGAGGACCCGATGATCGTCGCGCATCGCTGGCTGACCGACGTCTACGAACCACTGCAGGCGATGGTGCCGTCGGAGCTACGCGGCACGTTGGAGCCGGCCGAGTTGTTTCACGACGTCCTCGAGCATCGGTGGTATCTGTCCGAGGCGGCCGGCGAGGAGGTCGACTTCTTCGAGACAGCCCGGTCGTACATCGCCGACATCTTGCCGGGGCGGGCCGCGACGGTTCGGGCGGCGGAGGCGTCGGGCGGCTGACGGCGTTGGCGCGGGGGACCCCTGCG
>JBKOYM010000001.1:0-19152 GCA_046725375.1 Actinomycetota bacterium | reverse complement strand
GACGTGCGGTAAGCCGATCGGGCCGGCGCGAGCACCCGGGTGTCCGCCGTCTCCGGCACGGCGATGTTGGACCACCAATACATCGGGACGACGCGGTCGTTGGGGTTGCAGATCCGGACGTACGCAAGAAGCAGGTCGCCGTCGAGCCAGACACCGACCTGGAAGGTCACCTCGCGCAGCCGCTCCCACTGCCACATCCGCACCATCGGCGTGCCGTCGGGGCGTTCGACGACGGCCGCATGTACGGGGGCGCACGACGTCGGCGTATGGCCACGCGTGCCGATGTTCCACTCCAGCCCGCCAGAGAACCACGCATTGCGCAGGCCGAAGTTGGCCGGCTGGAACACCGCGTTGCGATAGAGCAGCTCGCGGCTCGTCGGCTTGTGCACCAGCGACCAGATCCGGCCACCGAGCCCGAGCGCGATCTCGGCCCGGAGGGTGTCGTTTTCGAGCGTGACAATGGGGATCTCGCCGGGCTGCCGATCGCGACCGTAGCCGTCTTGATGGAGGTACGGCAGCATGTTGCCGGGATGCCCGTACGCGATGCCGCGCTGAATGTCTTCGGGGATGCCGGTCGTATCGAGGCTGAACGGCTGGTCGAGCATCCCGGCCAGCGGCGGCAGCGGATTGACCGGGCCGAGCTCGGCCATCGGCAGCCGGATCGTGTCGTGCCGCAGGCAGGTGCCGTGGTGGCTCGCGATCTCGTCGGTCATGACGCGGCCCCAATCAGACGCAGCAGGCGTTCGACCTCGGCGGCAACCGCATCGCGTCCCGGTCCGAGGTACTTGCGGGGGTCGACCAGACGGTCGTCGGACGCCAGTGCCGCACGGACGGCGACGGTCATCGCCTTGTTGAGCTGGGTCGCGATGTTGACCTTCGCCATGCCGTGCGCCACGGCGCTCACCAGTCCCTCGTCGGGGACGCCGGAGGAACCGTGCAAGACGAGCGGCACGTCCACCGCCTCGGCGAGCCGGCCGATCAGCTCGTCGTCGAGTACGGCGTCGCGGGTCAGCATCGCATGCGACGAACCGACCGCGACGGCCAGCGCGTCGACTCCGGTCGCCTTCACGTACGTCGCCGCCTCGGTCGGGTCGGTGCGCGTACCCGGGGCATGCACACCGTCCTTGCCGCCGACCTCGCCCAACTCCGCCTCGACCCACACCCCCCTGTCTTGGCACCACGCGACGACTGCCTCGGTCGCGGCGACGTTGTCGGCATGCGGCAGCGCGGACGCGTCGTACATGACCGACCGAATGCCGAGCCCCACGGCCTCACGGACCAACTCGGCCGACGTCGCGTGATCGAGATGGACGACTACCTCGGTCTCGGCTTCGTCGGCCAGGCGGCGGCACGCCGAAGCGATCGGACCCAGCCCGCGATGGTACGCGGCGGTGTTTTCCGAGATCTGCAGCACGACCGGGAGCCCGGCCGCCTCGGCGCCAGCGACGATCGCCTCGGCGTGCTCGAGTTGGATCACGTTGAAGGCACCGATGGCGCCGCGCGGCCGGACTCGCTCCAACGCCTCGGCCATGCCGACATGGGTCACGCTACGGACACCTCCGCGATCGGTCCGTGCTCGGTCGGGTCGGCGTGCGTCACGGGGCCACCGCCTCCGCAATCGGTCCGTGCTCGGCCAGCAGGGCGGCACCGACGACGCCCGCACGCCGTCCGAATCGAGCGGCGACCACTTCGGGCGCCGACACGACGCGACATCGATCCGCGAGAGCCGCCCGCAACGGATCGAGCAGGGCATCACCCGCCTCGACCAGACCGCCGCCGATGACGACCCGGCTCGGAGCCAGGATCTGGACCAGCGCGGCCACGCCGTCGGCCAGCGCGGCGATCGCATCGGCCAGCACGGCTCGGGCCGTCGGGTCGGATCCGGCGCGCTGGACCACCGCCTCGGCGCCGGCGACCGTCTCACCGGATCGCGTCTCGTAGTCCCGTCGGATCGCCGCCGCCGACGCGACCGATTCGAGACAGCCTCGGGCACCACAACCGCAGGTGGGGCCATCGGAGCGAACCAGGATGTGACCCAGCTCGCCGGCCTGGCCGCCTCCGCCGCGAATGATCCGACCGGCGCTGACCACGGCGGCCGAGATGCCGGTACCGAGTGAGACGTAGACCATATCGTCGACGCCGCGTCCGGCACCTGCTTGCCACTCCGCCCACCCAGCGACGATGACGTCGTGATCGACGTGCACCGGCGTACCCCAGCGCTTCGCGAGCGGTCCGGCGACCGGGACGTCACGCCAGCCGATGTTGGCACTGAAGACGCCGACTCCGCGTCGCGCGTCGACGAGGCCGGGCAGGAGCACACCGGCGCTACCGATCGGTGGGGCCGCCGCGATCAGCTCGGATCCGAACTCGGCGATGGCGTCGACCGCGGCGGCGCCATGAGGCGTCGGGCGCTGGTCGGCGACGAGTGTGTTGGCGCCCTCGATCACCTCGGCCTTGATCGTCGTACCGCCCACGTCGAATGCCAGGAACGCGGAGTCACCGGGCGGAACCCGCATGGCCGCCCTGGACCGGGCCGTCACCGCACCTCCCCATCGGGACGTGACGTCGGCACCACACGGCGCCGTCGCATGGTGCATATGTCACGTACCGGCACCTGGGCGGGTGGAACCCTCATGGGTCCAGGATGATGGATCGAGCCAGATTGCGTGGTTGGTCGGGGTCGAGACCGGCATCGGCGGCCCGGAGCAGGCAGAGTCGCTGGACGCGTACGAGGTCGGCCATGGGATCGACGTCGCGATGCTCGAGATGGGCACCGGTCACGGCGACGTCTCGGGCGAAGTTTCGGACCATCGGCCCGAAGGCCCAGACGACTCGGCCCGGTGCCGAGATGCTGATCGGGCCGTGTCGATACTCCGTCATCGGGTAGGCCTCGGTCCAGGTCTGGGTCGCCTCTCGGAGCTTGAGCCCGGCCTCCTGGGCGATCGCCGTCGCCCAGCCCATGCCTACGAAGGTGAGCTGATCGGCCGACCGGGCGACGGCGAGCGACGACTCCGGTTCCGCGAGCGCCAGTCGGGCCTGCTCGACGACCGGGTCGAGATCGTGTCCGAGGTGCCAGCGCAGCACCGCCAGCGCCGTCGTCGCGAATCGGGTCTGCACAACCGAGCGTTCGTCGGCGTCCGCGAGCACGATCGGGTCGCCCAGCGCCACCACCGGAGTTTCGGGCGTGGCCGTGATGACGGTGACGCCGGCATCGCCTTCGTAGTCCTTGAGCGCCTCGATGATCTCGGTGGTCGTCCCCGACCGGGTGATGGCGACGACGCGGTCGTAGTCGCGAGTCAGGCGGTGTTCGCTCGCGGGCCAGGCATCGGTGACGCCGAGTCCGGCCGCCTCTCGAGCCGCCGCGAACGCGCGGGCCATATAGAGCGACGTCCCGCAGCCGATGAGGGCCACCCGCTCGCCGGCCCGGGGCAGGACGTCCCGATGGTCGGACGCGAGCTCGCGAGCGGCTGACCAGAGGCCGGGTTGGGTCGCGATCTCACCGGCCAAGTACGGCGTGGCCGGTGGGTCTGTTGTCAACGCGTAAGTCACGTATTGAAGCATGCCGCGTGTGATCGTTTGAGTCAATCTAATGGTGTTTTCGCGCACACTCGCTCAACCAGCGTGGCGCGAACACGAGAGCGCCGCGTGGCGGTAGCGTCTCGCCTGTGACAAGCGAGCAGGTTGAGGAACCGGTCGATCGATCGCGCCGTTGGCGGCAACTGCTCGATCTTCTTGCGGAGCGCGGTCGACTCAGCGTCTCGGAGGCAGCCGAGGCATTGTCGGTGTCGGCCGCCACGGTACGCCGCGACTTCGCGGCCCTGGCCGAGCAGCAGCTTGCCACCCGTACCCACGGCGGCGTCGTCGCGACCTCGATCGCCTACGATCTGCCGGCCCGCTATCGCGCCGCGGGTCCTGGCGACGCCAAGTCCCGCATCGCTCGGGCCGCGGCCGACCTTGTCGAGCCCGGCATGGTCGTCGGATTCAACGGGGGTACGACCACGACGGCCACGGCCCGAGAGCTGGCGGCACGCAAGGACCTCGCCGAACAGGGCGGCGAGCGAGTCACCGTCGTGACCAACGCGCTCAACATCGCCAGCGAGATGGTGCTGCGACCGCACCTGCGGACCATCTGCATCGGCGGCGTCGCCCGGCGCGAGTCCTACGAGCTGCACGGCCCCTTCGCCTCCCGCTTCCTCGATGACCTGCGGCTCGACCTGCTGCTGCTCGGCGTTGATGCCCTGACCGCTGAAGATGGAGCGATGTGTCGCCATCTGGGAGAGGCGGGCATCAACGCCGAGATGGTCGAGCGGTCGCAGCGTGTCGTGGTCGTGGCCACCGCCGGGAAGCTGTCACGGACCGCCGCGACGCGAATCTGCCCGATCGACGCGATCGACGGCCTCGTCACCGACGAGTCGGCGAGCGCCGAGGCGGTCCGGGCGATCCGAGCGGCTCGCGTCGACGTCCACGCCGTCTGACCACCGCGGATCCGAGAGTTTCGGTCGGCCCATCCGAGAGTTTCGGTCGGCCGCTGCGACCACAACTCACATCGCGCCTACAACGCGCGGATCGGCGTCCGTCTGGAGAGGGAGGCGGCGCGTACGACTGGAGACGGAGCCGAATGCGGGCCATGCGCAGTACTGTCCGACCATGGCCGACGATCCCGCGACAGCGACCGAGCCGGCCGGCCGCGAGCGCGATGCGGTTCGGGCGCTGATCCCGCTGTTCGCGCTGGTCTTCGCCGCCCTGGCGATGACGGACCAGCCCGCGGGATGGTGGCGGGCCGGCGTACTCCTCGGCGCGGTCGCCCTGTTCGCCGCCTGGTCGCGCTGGAACATCCCGATCCCGGTTCTCTCGGTCGGCGTGATCACTGCCGTGATCGTCGTCCAACTGCAGCCGCGCCTCGAACCGGCGACGTTCCTCGTCTGCCTTCTCGCGATCGTGGTCGCGCGATGGTCTCCAATAGGCGTCGTCAGCGGCGTCTCCCTCCTCGCGATCATGGCGACGCCAGTCGTGGTCGCGACGCAGCGCGGCGACGACTTTGGGTGGGCGATCTGGATCATCGCGATCCTGTTCACCATCGCACTGAGCTGGACGCTTCGTCGCCAAAGCGAGCTGTCGAGCCAGCTGCAAGTCGCCCGTCTGGAGCTGGCGCGGGCCACCGTGCTCGAGGAACGGCGCCGAATCGCCCGCGACGTCCATGACCTCGTCGGGCACGGCCTCGCCGCCATGATGGTGCAGGTGACCAGCGCCCGCCACGTGCTCACCCGCGACCCCGATGCGGCCGACGAGGCGCTCGCCACCGCCGAGGACGTCGGGCGGCAGAGCATGCAAGAGCTGCGTCGCACCGTCGAACTGCTGCGCAGCGCGGACGAGAGCGGCCTCGACGCGCCGCTGCCGAAGCTCGGTCAGCTCGGCTCTCTGGTCGACGCGGCCCGCGATCGCGGTCTCGACGTCAGCTTCCATGCCGAGGGAAGCGTCGACGCCGTCGACCCGGCGATCGGACTGACGCTGCACCGCATCGCCCAGGAGGCGCTGGCCAACGCCAGTCGGCACGCGCCACGCGCCCACACCGTCGTGACGATCACGGTCACCGACGTCGACGCCGTCCTCGAGGTCGAAAGCATCGGCGCCGGCGCGGGCCGCTCCGATGGCGCCGCGCACTTCGGCCTGCAGGGGATGCGCGAACGGGCCGACATCGTCGGCGGCGAGCTCGCAGCGGGGCCGTCACGGAGCGGCTGGACGGTACGGTGCCGAGTACCTCGAAAGGCGGCATCGTGATCCGCGTCGTACTCGTCGACGACCAGGCCATCGTCCGGGCCGGCGTCGCCCGCATCCTGGGTCCGGACGACGGATTCGAGGTGGTCGCCGAGTGCTCCGACGGTGACGAGGCTGCCGCTGTGGTCGAGCGAACTCGGCCCGACCTCGTGCTCATGGACATTCGAATGCCCCGTGTCGACGGCCTCGAGGCCACTCGGCGGATCGGCGAGCTCGACGAGCCGCCACCGGTGCTCGTACTCACGACGTTCGACGAGGACGAGGTCTTGTGGAGCGCGATCCAGGCCGGTGCCGCGGGCTTCGTACTCAAGGACGCCAGCGCACCCGATCTGATCGCGGCCGCCCGGTCGATCGCGAGCGGCGGAGCGTGGTTCGACAAGGCGGTGACGCCGCGGGTGCTCGCGGCCTATCGCACGACGGTCGTACGCGGCGAGCGCGAGCGCCAGCGGATCGACCAGCTCACCGAACGCGAGACCGACGTACTCCGTCGGATGGCGCGCGGCGCGACCAATGCCGAGATCGCCGCCGATCTCTACCTGAGCGAGGCGACCGTCAAGACCCACGTGGGCAACATCTTCACCAAGCTCGACGTGCGAGACCGGGCGGCCGCGATCGTGTTCGCGTTCGACCACGGGCTGGTGGCAGCGGGCGAGCGCTGAGGCGCGCGAGCCTGGCGCCCGTCGGTTTCCCATGACCTCATGGGAAACCGCACTCATCATTGGTTGCAGCCCGTGGGAGGTGACAAATTCCCATGAGCTCATGGGAAACCGACCGACCGCTCCACCCACGGTCTGAACATCCGATCGAGACTCCAGGGCGATGTGGCCTTACCCCGCTCGGGACGAGCATCGTGGCCATGTCCACGACATCGGTACTCTCCCAGCCAACCCGCGAACCCGACCCCGCGTACGCACCGGCGATCCGCGTCGAGGGTCTGACCAAGGCGTACGGCGACCGGCCGATCCTCAAGGGCTTGACGTTCGACGTCGCGCCGCAAGAGATCTTCGGGATCCTCGGACCGAACGGCGTCGGCAAGACGACGTCGGTCGAGATCGTCCAAGGGCTACGCCGCCGCGACGCCGGCACGATCGAGCTGCTCGGCCTCGACCCCGTTCGGGATCGGGGCAAGCTCCGTACCATGATCGGCGCCCAGCTCCAGTCGTCGGCGCTGCCGGACCGACTACGGGTCGGGGAGGCGCTGCGACTGTTCGCCCGGCTCGCCGGCGACGTCGTCGACTGGCGCGAGCTCCGCGACACCTGGGATCTGGCCCGCCTCGAACACAGCTACTTCGGGTCGCTGTCCGGTGGCGAACGGCAGCGGCTGTTCGTCGCGCTGGCGCTGGTCAACCGGCCGCAGGTCGTGTTCCTCGACGAGCTCACCCAGGGGCTCGACCCGGCGGCTCGGCGCGAGACCTGGCGCCTCGTACGCCGGGTCCGCGAGCAGGGTACGACGGTCGTGCTCGTCACCCACTCCATGGACGAGGCGGAGCAGCTGTGCGACCGGGTCGGCGTGCTCCATGACGGTCGGCTCACCGCCTGCGATACACCGGAGCGGCTCATCGCCGGCGCCGCCGACGGAGTCCGGGTCCGGTTCTCGTACGAACACTCCGGCGACCTGAGTGGCCTCGAGGCGATCGATGGCGTACGTCGGGTCGCCCACGACGGCAGCCGGGTCGAGATCGCAACCCTGCCAGCATCCGTCGTCCCGATCGCGGCCGAGCTCGCCCGGCGCGACATCGCTCCGGACGACTTCACGATCGTCCGTCCCACGCTCGAAGACGTCTTCGTTTCCCTGACCGAAGGAGGCTCCCGATGAGCACTCTTGCTCCGCTGGCCGGCACCGAGATCCGGCTGCTCACCCGCGAATGGAGTGTCATGGTGTCGACGTTCGCGTTCCCGCCGCTGTTCATGCTGGTGCTCGCCGGCGTCTTCGGGACCGAGGACGACATGGGCGGGACGGGCGTGTCCGGCACCGACTACTACATCGCCGGCTACATCGGAGTGCCGATGGCGGCGCTGGCGCTCGGCGGCCTGCCCGTGATGCTGGCGTCCTACCGCGAACGCGACGTGCTGCGCCGATTCGAGGCGTTCGGCGTGCCGACCGGCCGGATCGTCGCCGCGCAGGCGCTCGTCACCGGGCTGCTGACCGTCCTGGCGGCCGGGCTCGTCGTCGCTACCGCAGCCCCGATCTATGGCGTCCCGGCGATCGAGAACCCACTCGGCGTCGCGGTCGGATTCTTGGCCGGGACCATGACCATGATCGCCCTCGGAGTCGCGCTCGGACTCGCGGCGCCGACCGCACGCGCGGCGCAGGCCCTCGGCACGCTGGTCTTCATGCCGATGTGGCTACTCGGCGGTGGCGGACCTCCGCGCGACGTCATGTCCGGTGTGATGGCCGACATCTCCGACGTGCTTCCGCTCTGGCACGCCACGTCGAGCATCCGGGAGTCCTGGCTCAACGGCAACGCCGTCGGCGGCCACATCGCGGCGCTCGCCCCTTGGTTCATCGCGGGTCTCGTAGCGATCGCGATCCTGCTTCGCCGTCGCGACGCCCGCGGCTGAGGGAGGCGGCCCCACTGGCGGTACGCCACTGGCGGGACACGTCGGGCGTGTCGCGCCAATGGGCTACCGCATGTGCTGGCGTACGGCTGGCGCGGGGGCGAAACCCAGCGATCGGGTCAGCGTCCGCGAGCCAGCTCCGTACGAGGGAAGTCATCGACGGCGTCCAGCACCCGCCGCCCCGAGAGCACGGCCGCGTCGTTGTGGTCGGCGCCGGGGATCTCGACGTACGTGGCCTCATCCGACTCCGCCACGCGGCGGGACAACTCCACTGGGACGACGGTGTCATGCTCGGCCGCGACCACCAGCGTGGGCCCGTCGTACTCGTCGAGGGGCTCAGACGTGCGGAATCGGTCACGCAGCAGCAGCCCGATCGGGAGGAACCAGTAGTGGCTCTGTCCGACATCGGCCAGCTCGGGGAACGGCGACCGAAGGACAAGCGCCGCCGGGGGCTGCTCGGCCGACCGAATGGCGGCGACCGCCGAGCCGAGCGACTCGCCGAAGTACACCAGCCGGCCCGGATCGACATCGGGACGACCCAGCACGTACGACACCGCGGCCCGATGATCCGCGATCAGCCCGTCCTCCGAAGGACTACCGGGATTGCCGCCGTAACCGCGGTAGTCCATGAGCAGCACCGCGTAGCCCCGGTCCGAGAGGCCTTCGGCGAGCGGCAGCCGGTCGGCCCGATGGCCGGCGTTGCCGCCGCTGACCACGACCGTCGCGTACGGCGGCCGGGACTCGGGTGTCAGCAACCAGCCCGACAGCTCAAGACCGTCCTCGGTGGTGTACCGGACTTCCTCCACACCCGGAGGCGCCGTCGGCGCGGACTCGTCGGGGAAGTAGATCAGGTGACGCTGGAAGATCCAGGCGACGAGCGCCAGCAGCAGGTACACCGCGACCAGCACGGCAAGCACCCGCCAGGCCACCCCGACATACTGCATTCTCATCCGTCACACCTGACCGGCTCATCCGTCGCGCCTGACCGGCTGGGCGGGGCATCTTCGGCGGATCGCCAGGGCATCTTCGGCGGATCGCCAGGGCATCTTCGGCGGATCGCCGGGTCAGCCGATCGAGAAGCGGCCGGGGTCGCCCTCGGGTCCGCGACCGGCCCACGTCCAGGCGTAGACCCCGTCGTCGGCTGCGGTGCCGCCCTCGCCGAGCTCCAGCGGCCGGAAGGTGTCGACCATGACGGCCAGCTCGTCGAAGTACTCGGCGCCCAGCGCCCCCTCGATCGCACTCGGCTGCGGCCCATGCGCGTACCCACCGGGATGCAGCGAGATCGATCCCTTGTTGATGCCCGAGCCCTTGCGCGCCTCGTAGTCGCCGTCGACGTAGAACATCACCTCGTCGGAGTCGACATTCGAGTGGTAGTAGGGCACCGGGATCGCCAGCGGATGGTAGTCGACCTTGCGGGGGCAGAAGTTGCACACCACGAAGTTGTAGCCCTCGAACACCTGATGCACCGGCGGCGGCTGATGCACCCGGCCCGTGATCGGCTCGAAGTCCTCGACGTTGAAGGTGTACGGGTACAGGCAGCCGTCCCATCCCACGACGTCGAACGGATGTGTCGCGTACGTCATCGCCGTGCCGACCAATCCGCTCGGTCCGTTGCCGCGATGCTTGATGAGCACCTCGACGTTGTCGCCCTCGACGACGAACGGCTCGACCGGCGGATGCAGATCGCGCTCGCAGTACGGCGCGTGCTCGAGGAACTGGCCGTAGCGCGAGAGATACCGCTTTGGCGGCTGGATGTGGGAGTTGGCCTCGATCGCGTACGCCTGCACCCGGCCGTCGGGCACCCACCGATGCGTCGTCGCGCGCGGGATCACGACGTAGTCGCCGGTGCGGAACGGTATGACGCCGAACACCGTCTCGACGACACCGGAGCCAGACTCGATGAAGACGCACTCGTCGCCGACGCCGTTGCGGTAGTAGGGCGAGGCCTTGGCGGCGACGACGTACGAGATCCGGACGTCGCCGTTGCCGAGCACGAGCCGACGGCCGGTGACCGGGTCGATGTCGGTCTCCTCGCCGTCCTTGAACAGATCGTGCAGCTTGAGATGCCGCGGCGTCAGGGGATGGTTCGCCGTCGTCTGCAGGTCGGGGAGCTCCCACACCTTCGAGTCGACGATCGCCGACGGCACGCCGAGGTGATAGAGCAGCGACGCGTCCGACGAGAAGCCCTCCTCCCCCATTACCTCTTCGTGGTGCAGCTGTCCCGCCCTGGGGCCGGACTCGATACGCCATTGGGTGTGCCGCTTGGGTGGGATCTCGCCGATGCGTAGGTAGTGCGCCATAATGGTCCTCGAGGGCTGATCGATAATCGGACGATCGTGTTCGGTCGCTGCCACTGTCCGGTACGGTCGGCCCCATGTCAACCTCGGCTAGGTCGCCTGACGACAGGTCACACACGACGTCCGAGAGCGGGACAGCGAGGGTCGCATTCCCGTGGTGACTGCTCTGCTGAACGGCCTGATCGACAACGCGGCGGTCTTTCCGCCGGGCAACGCCGAGCTCGCCGATGCCGTTCCGGCCCATGCCCGGCACGTCGGCGGCCCACACGGCTCGCTGGTCGGCCCGTTCGTCTGCAGCGATCGCCGGCTTCCGGAGCTGTCTCGGCTTCTCGAGGCCGCACCGCCGACCGATCCGCTGCCGCTCGCGCTGGTCGTCATCGGCGGCGCCGGCGCGATCGAACCGGCGATCACCTGGGCCGACCGCGATCCTCATCTCGACCTACGCGCGATCGAAACCGCGCTGCGCGACGAGGACGACCTCGCTCACAACGCGGCCCGGATCGTCACCATGCTCGACGTCGCGCTGCCCGACGGCGTCGACGCTGCCATCGAACTCCCCCGACTCGAATCCGACGGGCCGACCCCTGGATGGCTACGCGCGGCCGATGCCATCGCCGAGGCGGACCACCGGATGAAGTTCCGCACCGGCGGCGAGGTACCGGAGGCGCACCCGAGCGAGATCGCGCTGGCGACGGCGATCGACGCCGCACTCGACCGGCAGACCGCGTTCAAGTGCACCGCCGGGCTGCATCGCGGCACGCGCAACACCGCGCCCGACACCGGATTTGAGCAACACGGATTCGGCAACGTCCTCGTCGCGACCGCAGCGCTGCTCGACGGCGCCGGCACCGAAGCGGCTGCGTCCGTACTCGCCCACCGCAATGCCGACGCGATCGGTTCGACGCTGCGAGCGCTCGACCGCGAGGCGGCGGCCAGGGTCCGTGGATGGTTCCGCTCCTTCGGGTCGTGCAGCATCGACGAGCCCGTGGCCGACCTGGTGAGATGGGGCCTGTTGTAGGTGACCCGGCTTTGCGCACTTGCGGTCGGTATAGAGATGCTCTGACCGACAACAACCGCGCAAACGAAGAGCGCTGCGAGGAGTGACAGTGACGGAGCCCGCGATCCGGCGTGAGCATGGACCGACCTGGGTGGAGGACGCCACCGGCAGCGACTATGACGTCGACAACCTGCCGTACGCGGTGTTTTCCGTCGGCGGCGACCAACCTCGCGTCGGCACCCGGATCGGCGACCTCGTCGTCGACCTGGCCCCGATCGCGGCGACCGACATGATGGCCGGTGCCGAGGCGCTGGCCCAGCCCACCCTCGCCGGGCTGCTCGCCGCCGGCCGGCCAACATGGACCTCGACCCGAGCCTGGCTGATCTCGCTGTTCACCGACGAGGCCGAGCGGGCCGCGGTCGAGCCGTTTCTGATTCCGATCGACGAAGTGACGGTCCACCCACCGTTCGAGGTCGCCGACTACGTCGATTTCTATGCCTCGCTCGACCACGCGTCCAATACCGGACGCATCTTTCGGCCCGACCAGGAGCCGCTGCTGCCCAACTGGCGTCACCTGCCCGTCGGCTATCACGGACGGGCCGGCTCCGTCGTCATCTCGGGCACCGACATCGTGCGGCCGTGCGGCCAGCGCATGCCGGTCGACGCCGACGCCCCGACGTACGGGCCGACCCAACGCCTCGACATCGAGGCCGAGCTGGCGTACGTCGTCGGCGTCCCGACCCGACTCGGCGAGCGGGTGCCGACCGGCGGATTCGCCGACCATGTCTTCGGCGTGACCCTCCTCAACGACTGGTCGGCCCGCGACATCCAGGGCTGGGAGGCCCGACCCCTCGGTCCATTCCTCGGCAAGTCGTTCGCCACGTCGATCTCGCCGTGGATCACCCCGCTCGAAGCGCTCGACGCCGCGCGGGTCGCCCTGCCGCCGCAAGACCCGCAGCCACTGCCGTACTTGCAAGTCGACGACCCGGCCGGGTACGACATCGAGGTCGAGATCCGGTTGGGCGACGAGGTCATCGCACGGGCGCCGTACTCCGCAATGTACTGGTCGCCGGCCCAGATGCTCGCCCATCTCACCGTCAACGGCGCGCCGCTGCGTACCGGCGACCTCTACGCCTCGGGCACGATCTCCGGGTCCGAACCGCGGCAGCGGGGTTCGCTGCTCGAGCTGACCTGGGGCGGCACGGAGCCGATCACGCTCTCCGACGGCACGACAAGGGCCTATCTCAACGACGGTGACGCCGTGACACTGACGGCCAGCGCGCCGGGCGCCCGCGGCGGCCGCATCGCGCTCGGCTCCGTGACCGGCACGGTCCTGCCGGCCCACCCATGACCACAAGGGCACGGTCGACTTCGCTCCGACCGCCGTCAAAACCCATATCACGGCTGGCTCTGACGGCGTGCATCACCTCCGGTCCGGACGGGCGTGGCAAACCTGATATCCTGAGATATCGGAGGTGGTCGCCATGACCGACGTGCTGATTCGTGGGATGGCCGAGGACGATCTGGCGCGGATCGACGAACGAGCGACCCGGCTCGGGCTCTCCCGAGGCGAGTACCTGCGGCGCCGCATCACTCAGGACGCTCGTCGCGAGGAGCGACGCCTGACTGTCGCCGACCTCCGACGTGCGGCGGAGTTGAGCCAGGACCTTCTTGATGAAGACGTCATGCGCGACGCATGGTCATGACGACCGAGCGACGATGGCTGATCGACAAGTCGGCGTACGTGCGGTTAGGCGCATCGGCCGGGGCGGCCGAGTGGGCCGAGCGGATCGAGCGCGGCCTGGTCCACATGACCACACCGACGTTGCTGGAAGTGGGGTATTCCGCAAGATCGGGGGCGGACTGGAGCCTGTCGATAGCGGGCCCACCGATCGCCCTCATGCCGGTGGAGCATGCGACACCGGCCATCGAGACACGCGCCGTCGAGGTGCAGGGGTTTCTAGCCCGCCAGGGTCACCATCGAGCACCTTCGGTGCCGGACTTGTTGATCGCGGCCACAGCCGAGCTCGCCGGCTTGGTCGTCCTTCACCATGACAAGGACTTCGACCTGATCGCCGAGGTGACCGGCCAACCGGTCGAGGATCTCCTCGCGACCGGCTAGTCGGCTCGCGCCGAAGTGCTTGACGGTTAAAGCAAAGCCGCTAGCGTATACGCAGCCTCGGGCAGGCGGGCCGACGGCCGGCCCGTCTTCGGTTGCCGGGAGACACCCATGGAAGATGTCCTCATTCTCATCGCCCGCATCGTTTTCTGTGGCGTCTTCGCCACAGCCGCGATCGGGCATCTCACCCAGACCGATGCGATGGCTGCGTACGCGCAGTCCAAGGGCGTGCCCAGCGCCAGGATCCTGGTCTTGATCGGCGGGGTCGCCCTCGTCCTCGGGTCCGTGTCGCTGGTGCTCGGGATCTGGCCCGACCTCGGGGCACTGGCGCTGATCTGCTTCCTCGTGCCGACCGCGTTGACAATCCATCCGTTCTGGAAGGAGACCGAGCCGCAGGCCAAGCAGATGGAGCAGACGCAGTTCTTCAAGGACTTCGCGCTCGCGGGCGCGGCGCTGGCGTTCTTCGTGCTCTTCGCCTACTTCGGCCCAGAGATCGGCCTGACGATCACCGATCCGGCGTTCAGCTTCGACCTCGACTTCGACTCCTGAGCCGCACGACGGCGCCGCGGGTCACGTCGAGTCGGCCCGCGGCGCTGCCACCGTTGACGGCGATCGCCACCCGCTCGTCGGCGTCGGCGTAGAGCACCAGCGATCCCGACGGCACGGATGTGAACTGACGGCCCACGACGACGCGGTAGGTGCCCGAGTCGACGCGGACCTCGACGCTATCCGCCTCGCCGACGCCCAGCGCGGACCAGCCCACGGCGAGTTGCAGGTTGCCGTAGTGGTCGACGTCGATCACCTCGGCATCGACGCCGTCGGCACGCCCGACGACCTGCGGCTCGGGAAGCCGATGCAGCCCGGCAGGGTCGATCGGTGTGCCCACGTCCCCGAGCGCACTGCCGCCGAGGAGCCGGGCAGCGATCGGAGCGAAGACATCCCGGCCGTGAAACGTCGCCGAGAGCGGCCGCAGGAACAGATCGTCCCGGTCCAGCTCGACCCCGCTCGTCGCGCCGCCGAGTACGTCGGCCGCTGGCATCAGCAGCCCGTTGTCGGGACCGACCAGCACCGACGACTCGGTCGCCGCCGCGATGGCCCGCCGGTCGCCACCGACGCCCGGGTCGACGACGGCGAGAAACACCGCAGGGTCGAGGTACGGTGCGCTGCGAGCCAACACCATCGCACCCCGGCGTACGTCGTACGGCGGCACCTGATGGCTGACATCGACGATCCGGGCCTCCGGCGCGATGCCGGTGACGACCCCGTGGCAGACGGCGACGAACCCGTCCTCGAGACCGTAGTCGGTCAGGAAGGCCAGATGGCGGTAGCGCGACACTCGGTCAGTGTCGCACCCGACCCGTCCGCGTCAGCTGCAGGACATCGTCACCTGGGCGCGGAATATGTGCCCGAAGTTCGGGTCGTTGAACGTCTCGAATACCTGCGGCTCGCCGACCAGCTCACAGTTGAACTGGCCCGCACCCGAGGCGGAGATCTCAGCGTCCTGGATCGCGCGGTTGATCGCGGCGTCGGCGGTGAGGCCCCGGCCGCCCCCACACCACAGGTCCGAGGCGTTGGCGGTCGAGGCGGCGAGCATGACTGCGGTGGCCGCTGCCGCGCCCGTGATGAGTGGGAAGCCAATCCGTCGGGTGTTCGTACGCAAGCTCATGAGGCCCTCCATCTGTCCCAAATTCGAAAGCTGCGGCCGGATGTACGCATCACCGCGACGAAAGGATTGCGCGTCGGTTCAGATTGTGGCCACGTCCCGGTCGGCGGATTGGCACCAATCCGGTGGGTCGTCGTGTACGAATGCCGGGCGAATCGACCCTGGAGGGATCACCGTGCACTCGACAAAGCCCGCTCACGCCCGCAAGTACCTCACCACCGTCGCCGTTTGCTCCTCACTCCTGCTGCTCGGCGGCGCAATGACGGCAGCGACGGTCGCCGCGCCGGATCGGCCCGAACCGCGCTCACCCGCTCCGGTGTTCGTCTTGGACAACGGCCGGATCAGCGCCTTCGATCCGCCGGGCCTCAATGCCAACGAGTTGATCGACATCAACGATCGCGGCCAGGTGGCCGGTACGTACATCGACCCGAGTGGACCGAGCCGCGGGTTCGTACGCGACAGGGACGGTCGGTTCACGCTCGTCGACGTCCCCGGCGCGACCGAGACGTACGTGTCGAAGATCAACGACCGGGGCCAGATCGCCGGCCTCTTCTGCGTCACGAACGCGTGCGCCGATCAGCGCGGCTTCCTCCGCAGCGCGGACGGGAGGTTCCGCAAGATCCGCGTGCCCGGCGCCGCCAGCACCGAGGCGTTGGGCCTCAACGACCACGGCCGGATCGTCGGCCAGTACATCGATGAGGACGGTGTCACCCACGGCTACCTCTGGAAGCACGGCCGGTTCACCACGATCGACATCCGCGGCGCGGCCGGGACCTCGATCACGGGTATCAACGACCGAGGCGAGATGGTGGGCCTCTATGGCGACTCCGACGGGACGCTCCACGCGTTCTTCCGGACTGCGCGCGGGCACGTCATCACCTTCGGCGCGCGGGGCGTACCGTTCACCGTCCCGTTCGACGTCAACGACCGAGGGAAGATCGTGGGTATCACCACCGACGCGCTCACGCTGCCCGACGCCGACGAGCTCCACGGCTTCGTCCTCAATCCCCGCCGGGACGGCCGGCTCCGCCCGATCGACGTACCTGGCGCGCCGAGAACGGTCGCCTTCGGGATCGACGACCGCGGCCGCATCACCGGCATCTACGAAAACACCGCCGCGTCGGTGGCTCGGATGATGAGTCCGGCCCCGATGCCGTTGGGTCTCGATGCGTCCTAGCGTCGCCGACGTAGCGAGGGCGGCGGCTAGAGGTCGCCGCCCTCCTCGAGCAGCCGGGCGATCTCGCGTTGGATCAGGGCGAGCCGAGCCTCCTTGACCAGCGGGATACTCCGCCGGCGGCGCCGCACCACGTCGAGGTCGACGTCGACCGTCACGAGGTCGGGCTCGAACTGCGCGGCCTGCCCGATCACCTTCCCCCACGGATCGACGATGTGCGATCCGCCCCAGAATCGCAGCTCGCCCTCGACGCCGACGCGATTCGCGAACACCACGTACAGCTGATACATCCGGGCGTAGAACGTCGTGATGCCTTCCCAGTACTCACGGGCGTCGTAGTGCTCGGGAAATCGGCTCTGCGCCCCGGGGGCCGGCACGATCAGCGCCAGCGCCCCGTCCTGGGTCGCGATGAACGCCAGTTGCGGCTGCCATGCATCGCCGCAGATCAGCGTCGCCATCGTGGTGTCGTCACCGACCGGGTACGCCCGCAGCGACGGCCCCGGTGTGAAGTACTTGCGCTCCTCGAAGATGGAGTACGTCGGCAGATGCAGCTTGCGATGGACGTGGACCAGCCGTTCGCCCTCGTAGTACGCGGCGCTGTTGTACGTGTGCGGACTGCGGGTCGCCGACTCGGCGAAGCCGATGTGCAGCCCGGCCGGGGCCGCCTGCCGCGCCAGCTCCACAATGCGGGGGTCGTCGACCCGAATCGCGACATCATCGTCGACGGCGCCGATCGAGTAGCCCGAGAGGGCAAGTTCGGGAAATACGATCAGGTCCGACGTGTCCGCCTTCGCACGCGCGATGACCTCGGAGGCCTGCCGCACGTTGGCGTCAACGTCGCCGAGCGTCGAGTCGACCTGAGCGAGCGTGATCCGCACTCGGCGATGCTAGGGCATAGCCCGGGGGCAGCACGATGGTCGCTTCGCGCGCCTTCGATCGCGCGACGGGTGACCGATCGTTGTGCGACGAGTGACCAATCGTCGGGTACTCCGCGATCGCCACGACCTGCTCCCGTCAGTACTCGAGCCCGTGGCCGTACGGGTACGCCACCGTGCCGTCCGGCGCGTTCACGGTTACCGGCAACCGACCGTGTGGTGCGGCCGCGCCCACCAGTACGTCGGCCAGCGCCCGCATCGACACCGGCCGGCTCCCGTACGTGGCGAGCACAGCGTCGGCCTCGGGTACGACTCCCGCGTCGTACGGCAACGCGATCGCGGCCGCGACCGTTGGGGTGCCGGTGCCGGCCACGTCAGCGACCAGCTGCCGCTGGCCGGCGATGCCCCGGGCGTTCGTCGTCGTGACGAGCGCCAGGTCGGCGTTGCCCGCGGCGACCACCGCCGCACTCCGCTCGGCGTCCGTCGGCGTCGTGCTGACGGGGACCCGGGTCACGTTGACTCCCAGCTCGCGCAGCCGGGCCTCGGTGTCGGCGGACGCAGCCGTGCCGACGACCGCGACATCCTGGGCGGCATCGCCCGGCAGCAGGCCGCCCTCGTTGCGGATCAACGTCGTCGCGGTCCGGGCCACGTCGTCGGCCACGGCGAGGTGCTCCGGCGTCCCGACGACCTCGTCGACCATCTCGGGATCGGCGAACGGGTCGTCGAACAACCCGCAGTCGTACTTGGTCCGCAGGATGCGCAGCACCGACTCGTTGATCCGCCTCTCCTTGATTTCGCCCGAACGGACGGCATCCAGGACGCCGCCGATGGCCTCGTCGAGATCGCTCGGGAGGAGAAGCACGTCGGCGCCGGCCTTCAAGGCCATGACGGAAATCTCCCGCTGCGTCCAAAACGGCGCCAGCGCACCCATCTCGAGCGCGTCGGTGACGATGAGTCCGTCGAATCCGAGCTCCTCCCGGAGTACGCCGGTGAGCAGCGCGGGCGACAGGGTCGACGGGAGGTCGGGGTCGATCGCCTGCACCACCATGTGCGCGGTCATGACGGCGTCGGTGCCGGCCTGGATCGCTCGCTTGAACGGCGCGACGTGGACGTTCATCAAGGTGTCCCGGTCGTAGTCGACCAGCGGAAGACCGAAGTGCGAGTCGACGTCGGTGTCCCCGTGGCCGGGGAAGTGCTTGACCGTGGCCATCACGCCGGTGTCCTGCAGCGCCCGCACCGCCGTCTCGCCCAAGTCACCGACCAGCTGGGGATCTTCGCCGAGCGAGCGAAGCCCGATCACCGGGTTGACCGGGTTGGTGTTGGTGTCGAGCACCGGCGCGAAGTCCCAGTTGACACCGACCGCGTCGAGTTCTTGACCGACGATGGTCCACACCTGCTGGGTGAGCTCCTGCGAGCGGGTCGCACCGAGCGCCATCATGCCGGGGAAGTCGGTCGCCGGCGCCCGCATCCGCGCAACGATGCCCGTCTCCTGGTCGATGGTGAGGCTCAACGGGATGTGCGCGCCGGACTCGAGTGCGGCTTCCTGCAACGAGTTGCTGAACGCGTTGAGCTGCGTCGGGTTCGCGATGTTTTGCGCCCGTGGAGCGTCGAAATACAGCACGCCGCCGAGGTGGTACTTCTGCACCACCTCGCCCGGCGTGTCGACACCGTAGTTGGCCTGGTTGTCCGCCGC
>JBKOYM010000012.1:0-17824 GCA_046725375.1 Actinomycetota bacterium | reverse complement strand
TGGGCTGCCAGGTCCTTCGTGTGTGTGTGGCACAACGAGACCGTGGCGTTCTCCGTGCGCCGAGTGAGGATCAGGCCCAGCACTCGGGCGGAGTTCAGGCCGCGCCCCACCACGCACACCTCCGCGCCGTCCAACGGCACGTCGTGGCGACGCAAGAGTTCCACCAGACCGCGCTGCGTACACGGCAGTGGCGCCGGCCTGTGGTGGACGAGCCAGCCCAGGTTCACCGGATGCAGACCGTCGACGTCTTTCGCCGGGTCGACCGACGCCAGCATCGCGCTCTCGTCGATGCCAGCCGGCAGCGGCGTCTGAACGATGAATCCCGTGCATTCCGGATCGGCGTTCAACCGCGCGATCTCGGCTTCGATGTCGACCTCCGACGCCGTGGCTGGAAGCTCGACCTCGATGCTCTTGATGCCGACCTGGGCGCAGTCGCGGTGCTTGCCGGCGACGTACGCCCGCGAGCCGGGATCGTCGCCAACGAGGATCGTGCCGAGCCCGAGCTCGATACCGCGTTCGCGCAACCCGGCGATCCGCGCCGTCAGGTCGGCTTTGATCGTCGCCGCCGTTGCCTTGCCATCGAGTATCCGGGCCGTCACGGACCGACAGTCTGCCATGGAGTACGCGGCGGTCACCCGGCAGATGGGCGTCAGTGGAAGAAGTGGCGGGCGCCGGTGAGGTACATGGTGACGCCGGCCTCCTGCGCCGCGGCCACAACCTCCTGATCCCGCATCGATCCGCCCGGCTGTACGACGGCCCGGACGCCAGCGTCCACAAGCTCGAGCAGCCCATCGGCGAAAGGGAAGTACGCATCGGATGCGGCGACCGAACCTTCGGCCCGCCGGCCGGCGCGGGCGACGGCCAGCCGGGCCGAGTCGACTCGGTTGACCTGCCCCATGCCGACGCCGACCGTGGCGCCGTCGGCGGCGAGCACGATCGCGTTGGACTTCGCCGCCCGACAGGCCCGCCAGGCAAACGTCAGATCGCTCAGCGTCGCGTCATCGGCCGGCTCACCGGACGCCAGCGTCCACTCGCGCGGATCGTCGCCAGCCGCGTCGATCGCGTCCGGCGACTGCATCAGCAGGCCGCCGGAGATCGGACGCAGCTCGACAGCAGCCGCCGACACGGGCGGACAGCGCAGGATCCGGATGTTTTTCTTCCCCGACAGGATCTCGAGTGCGCCATCCTCGTAGTCGGGCGCGCAGATCACCTCGGTGAAGACGTCAGCGATCTGCTCGGCCATCGCCACCGACACCGGACGGTTCGCCGCGATCACACCGCCGAAGGCCGACACCGGGTCACACGCGTGCGCCCGCTGATGCGCCTGCTCGATCGTGTCTCCGATCGCGAGTCCGCACGGGTTGGCGTGCTTGATGATCGCGACCGCCGGCCGGTCGAAGTCGTACGCCGCCCGGCGAGCCGCGTCGGTGTCGACGTAGTTGTTGTAGGACATCTGCTTGCCGTGCAGTTGCTCGGCATGGGCGATCCCGGTCGAGCTCATCGGCGAGCGATAGAGGGCCGCCCGCTGATGCGGGTTTTCGCCGTAGCGGAGCACCGACGCCCGGTCCCAGGTCGCGCCGACCCAGGCCGGGAAGCCGCTGCCGTCACTCGTGTCGGTCAGCACGTTGCCCATCCAGGAGGCCACCGCCACGTCATAGGTCGCGGTATGGACGAACGCCTCGGTCGCCAGCTGCTGTCGCTCGGCATCGGTGAATCCCCCCGTACGGACCGCCTCGAGCACCGCGTCGTACCGCGCCGGCGACACGACGATCGCGACATTCGCGTAGTTCTTCGCCGCCGCCCGAACCATCGACGGGCCGCCGATGTCGATCTGCTCGACGCACTCGTCCAGACTGGCGCCGGTGCTCACGGTCTCGGCGAACGGGTAGAGGTTGGACACGACGAGGTCGAACCCCTCGATGCCGAGCTCGTCCAGCTGCTGGCGATGCGACTCGCGTCGCCGGTCGGCCAGGATGCCCGCGTGCACCCGCGGATGCAGCGTCTTGACCCGACCGTCGAGGCATTCGGGAAACCCGGTCAACTGCTCGACCGTGGTGACCGGGACGCCGGCGCCGGAGATCTGCGCCGCGGTCGATCCGGTCGACACGATGCTCACGCCGGCCGCATGCAGCCCAGTCGCCAGGTCGACGAGACCCGCCTTGTCGTAGACCGAGACCAACGCCCGTCGGATCGGCCGCCGCACCTCGCTGTTAGACGCCGGGTCGTGGGACGCCGCAGGGTCAGTCATAGCCCGATCCTTACCTTCCTGCCATCGATCCGGTAGCCCTCACGCACCATGCGGCCGACGGTCTCGACGAGCATGACCCGCTCACGCGCCTTGATCCGCTCATGCAGAGCCTCGACATCGTCGTCTTCCAGGACTGGTTCGGTCACCTGCGCGATGATCGGGCCCGCGTCGACTCCCTCGTCGACGAAAAACAGCGTTGCCCCGGTCACGCGTACTCCGTGTTCGAGTGCGTCGCGCGGCGCGTGCATCCCGGGAAACGACGGCAACAGCGCCGGATGCGTGTTGACGACGCGCCCCTCGTACGCCTCGAGGAACGCCGGGCCCATCAGCTTCATGAAGCCGGCCAGGACGACGAGATCCGGCTGGTACGACTCGACGGTGGCCGCGATGTCCTTGTCCCAGTCCGCCCGCGACGCCTGGTCCGCGACCCGACGTACGAAGGTCGGCACCCCAGCCCGCTCGGCCCGCCGCAGCCCCTCGATGCCGTCGCGATCGGCCCCGACGGCGACCACATTCGCCCCGTATGCCACGTCATCGGCGGCGTCGAGCAGCGCCTGCAGATTGGTGCCGGCACCTGAGACCAGGACGACCAGGCGCGCCGGTCGAGCGGCGACGGGAGCAACGGTCAGCGACAACAGCAGGGGCCTCGGTCAAGTCTCGGCAACGGACGACACACGATAGCCAGTCTGGCGGGCCCGGAAGCGGTCAGGGCTCCCGTCGGCTTTGGAGCGCCCGGCTACCGACACCACCGACAAGGCCTCCGAGGCCCAACGCGAGGACGGCCACGGCGAGGCAGGCCAGGGACTCCGGTCCGACATCGGCCATCCGCCCGGGGCCGATCGCGCCGCCGCTGATCGAGACGAGACCAGCGACGAGCAGGCCGCCCAGGATTCCGGCCAGCTGCCCCCGCAGGGCGGCCCGGTCGTATCCGAACACGGGATAGCGGCGCACTGCCATCACACCGGCGACGACGCCGCAACCCAGCGGCAGCGCGGCCAATGCCGACAGCGCGGCGGGCTGCGTTCCCGATCCGGGTACGGCTGCCAGCCACGGCACAGCGGGCATCGGTCCGACGGTGACCTCCGACAGTGTCACCGACGTTCCGGAGCCGATCGCGGCGCCGGGTCCGAGCAGAACGGATACGGTCAGCAAGATCACATTGGGCAGGACGGCGACGCAGACGACGACCAACATGAGCCCACCGAGCAGACCGGGGTCGAGGGCAGCGACCATGTCGCGGAGCGTGCCCGCATGCACGATCAGGGAGGCGACGAGAGCCAGCGCGGCGCACCCGATCAGCGTCAGGGTGCCGCCGACCGCTCCGATCCAGGCCGCGCGCATCTCGTCCGGGATCCGCTCGACCACCCGCTCCAGGTCGTTGGCCTGCCGTACCGCGCCCACGCCGGCCGCGACGGACGTCACAGCCGCCGCGATCAGGAGCGGTCGGACCAGCGTGGGTTCGGCTCCCGGATCCGATGCAGCGAGGGCCGCGAGGAAGACCACCGACGCGTAGGCGCCGGCAAACGTGACCCCGATGATGACCGCGTCGACGGTCCGAGTGAGCTCGGTGGCCCGCGCCGCCCATCGGCCGCCGCGCAGCGCCAGCCAACCGACGATCATCGTGACGCCGAGCGGCACCACCTCGATCGTGGCGTCGGCCGTGTGCAACCGGCTGCCGTGGCCGAGCAGCCAGCCGTCGACGCCGACCCGGAGCGCGCTGGTCATCGCCCCGCCGTTGCCGCCGAGCCATGCGACCACGGCGAGGCCCATCGCCGCCACGACGCCCGCGGCCGCCATCGCGGCACCCGCGACCAGGCCGGCCAGCCAGACCGGCACCGGCGCTCGGTCGGATGCGCCGGGGCCGGGGCGGGAGACAGTACGGCTCAGCAGATCCACCATGGCCCACCCATCGTCACCCGCCGAGGACGCCGGTCGCGGGTGCCACGCCGAGCGCCCACCCCGATGCCGATCGGTATCCGGCATCCGGACCGACGGGATTGGGAAAGTGCGCGCCGGTCGATTACGGTCTGGAAGTCGTGTGACCGCACCGCACCGCAGATCCAAGGAGACGTGGGATGACACGGGTCGATGAATTCGACGCGTTTTACCACGACTCGCGCCGTCAGGTTTTGCACCAAACGTACGCGATGACGGGCGATCTGGCCTCGGCGATCGTGGCCGTCTCGGACGCGTATGCCCATGCCTGGCAGCACTGGCCCAAGCTCCGCCTCAACGATCCGTTGGGCCAGGTCCGGTCGGAGGCGATGCGCGTCGCGTCCTTGCGCCGGAGCGCCAATCTGCTGCGCCGCAAGCGGCGCGAAAACACCGACGTCGAACTGCTCGAGGCGCTGGGCGCCATGAGCTCGAACGAGCGGCGTCTCGTCCTCCTGCAGACGGCCGGCGGCCTCGACATCGCGACGGCGGCGCGCGAGGTGGGCATCACCGCCGAGCACGCCGTCGACACCACCGACCGGGCCGTCACCAGGCTCGAGGACACACTGAACGCGTCCACCGGCCAGATCGAACGACGCCTGCACGACCTTCGCCGCATCACCGACGCGGCGACGCTCCCCCGCTCGGCGACGATCCGCCGGTCCGGCACGCGCCGAAAGCACCGCAACACCCTGCTCGCGGTCGCGGCGGCGGCCGCCCTCATCGTCGGCACCGGGCTCTTCGTCACCGAACCGCCCGGCGGTCGGGCCGAAGACCTGCATCCGCAACGGGCTCAGATCGGCCACGAGGCGTCCTCGAGCGAGGAGACCGTGGGCGCCAGCGAGGACCAACTGCTGAGCGTCCCGCAGATCGTCCACCTGGACCTCAAGGCCAACTGGACCGTCGCCGCGACGTCGTCCGACCCCGACAAGATCCAGCCATTCGCCACCTGTGCGCTGGCTCGCTACGGCACGCCGCGACTGCGTCAGGTCTGGGTCCGGACGTTCAAGAGCGACCGCAAGCCGAAGCAGTACGCGATCGAGTCGATCGAGGTCGCGCGATCCAAGGCGGCGGCACGTTCGTCGTATCGCACGCAGCTCAGGTGGTACGCCGGATGCCAGGTGCCTCGGGTCCAGTTGCTCGGCGCGTACACGGCCGCCCGCGAGGGCGCCGACATCCGGATCCTGGTGTTGCGCAAGTGGTCGGATCCGATCCAGACGATCACGGTCGGAGTCGCCAGCTCCGGCTTCATCACGTCGACGTTCGTGCACCAGGTCGAGAGCCGAACGGGCCCGAAGATGTCCGCGTTCGCCGACATCCTGGACGACTCGCTCGGACTGCTGTGTGAGAGCAACGGCGGCATCTGCCAGCTGGCCAGCGATGTCCGACCGGTCCAGCCCCCGGTGACCGGCGAGGGCAACGGCTTCCTCGGCGCGGTCGACATCCCGCCGGTGGCGAATCTGGCCAAGGTGATGGTCGGTACGCCGCCGAAGCACTATCCGGCCGAGGACAATCCGGCCCAGACGCAATGCGACGATGCCCAGTTCAAGGGCAAGGGGGTGACCGGCGTACGCTCGCGCAGCTACGTCGTCCTGCACGCCAAGCAGGTGCCTACGACGTTCGGCATCACCGAGACGATCGCGACGTACCCGTCCCGCGCACGGGCGACGAACTATCTCGATCGCCTCGAGGGCCGGCTCATCAAGTGCGAGGACCGCAACCTCGCCGCCCGGGTCCGCGGCCCACATCGAGACGGCGAGGGCAGCGTCAAGATCCGGACCTGGTGGCTGTCGCTCGAGGCGACCTCGAAGATGGAGATCGAATACCGGGTCGCGCTCGTACGCAACGGCTCGCGGGTCGCCCAGGTGATGTTCACCCCGGTCGGCCGATTCGACGTGTCCGGGCGTGCGTTCAATGCCCTCGCGATCCGGGCCGGGCAGCGGCTGGCGGAGCTCGAGTAGGGCCCGACTGGGGAGGATCGCGCCAATGCGGCGTTGGCGCAGGGGACCCCTACGCCAATAGGTTCGTCGCGGGGGACCCCTGCGCCAAAACCGTCAGCCCAGCGACGTGACGATGTCACGCATCAGCCGGGCCGTCTCCGACGGGGTCTTGCCGACCCGAACGCCGACGGCTTCGAGGGCCTCCTTCTTGGCCTCGGCGGTGCCGGTCGAGCCGGAGACGATCGCGCCGGCGTGCCCCATCGTCTTGCCCTCCGGCGCGGTGAAGCCGGCGACGTAGCCCACGACAGGCTTGGTCACATGCTCCTTGATGTAGTCGGCGGCCCGCTCCTCCGCGTCGCCGCCGATCTCGCCGACCATGATGATCGCGTCGGTCTCGGAGTCGTTCTGGAACGCCTGCAGGCAGTCGATGTGCGTCGTGCCGATGATGGGGTCGCCGCCGATGCCGATCGAGGTGCTGAAGCCGATGTCGCGCAGCTCGTACATCAGTTGGTACGTCAGCGTGCCCGACTTGCTGACCAGCCCGATCCGACCGGCGCCGGTGATGTCGGACGGGATGATGCCGGCGTTGGACTTGGCGGGCGAGGCGATGCCGGGACAGTTGGGGCCGATGATTCGAGACGTGCCCTTGCGCTGCGCGTGGGCGAGCGACCATGCGGTGTCGTGCACCGGCACACCCTCGGTGATCACGACGATCAGCGGCATGCTCGCGTCGACCGCCTCGACGATCGCGTCCTTGGTGAACGCCGGCGGGACGAAGAGCACCGACACGTCGGCGCCGGTCTCCTTCATGGCCTCCTCGACGGTGCCGTAGACGGGCAGGGACGTCCCGTTGAAGTCGACTTCGGTACCGGCCTTGCGAGCGTTGACGCCGCCCACGACGGAGCTGCCGGCGGCCAGCATCCGGCGGGTGTGCCGCTGCCCCTCGGAGCCGGTCATGCCCTGGACGATGATCTTGCTCTGCTCGTTGAGGAAGATGGCCATCGGTCCGCTCCTTTACTTCGCCGCCGCGAGTTCGGCCGCGCGTCGGGCGGCACCGTCCATCGTGTCCACCATCTCGACGATGTCGTGCTCGGCGTCGGCCAAGATCCGCCGGCCCTCATCGGCGTTGTTGCCGTCGAGGCGTACGACCAAGGGCTTGCTGATCTCCTCGCCTCGGTTCTTCAGCATCTCGATCGCGGCCACGATGCCGTTGGCGACCGCGTCGCAGGCGGTGATGCCGCCGAAAACGTTGACGAAGACCGCGCGCACGTCCGGGTCGCCGACCACGATCTCGAGCCCGTTGGCCATCACCTCAGCGCTGGCGCCGCCGCCGATGTCGAGGAAGTTCGCGGGGCGTACTCCACCGAACTCCTCACCGGCGTACGCCACGACGTCGAGCGTGCTCATCACGAGCCCGGCGCCGTTGCCGATGATGCCGACCGTGCCGTCGAGCTTGACGTAGTTGAGGTCCTTCTCCTTCGCGGCCGCCTCCAGCGGGTCGTCGGCCGTGCGGTCGACGTACTGCGCGTGGTCGGGGTGCCGGAAGTCGGCGTTGTCGTCGACGGACACCTTGCCGTCGAGGGCGTCGAGGTGACCGTTGCCGAGCCGGCCCAGCGGGTTGACTTCGACGAGCGAAGCGTCTTCGGCGACGAAGCAGTCCCAGAGCTTGCCGATCATCGTCGCGGCCTCGTCAGCGAGCTCGGGCGGGAACTTGGCGGTCGCCACGATCTCGCGCGCCTTGGCCTCGTCGACACCGGTGACGGGATCGATCTGGACCTGGGCGACCGCGTCCGGGTTGGTCCGTGCGACCTCCTCGATCTCGACGCCGCCTTCGACGCTGGCGATGCAGAGGTACGCCCGGTTGGCCCGGTCGACCAGGAACGAGAAGTAGTACTCCTCGGCGATGTCGACCGCCGGCACGACGAGCACCCGCTTGACGGTGTGGCCCTTGATGTCCATGCCCAGGATCTCGCCGGCCCGAACAGCGGCCTCGTCGGGATCGGCCGCGAGCTTGACGCCACCGGCCTTGCCGCGTCCGCCGGTCTTGACCTGTGCCTTGACGACGACCCGACCGCCGATCCGTTCGGCAGCGGAGCCAACCTCGTCGGGCGTGTCGGCCACGACACCGGGAGTCAGGGGAACGTCATGCTTGGAGAAGAGCTCCTTGGCTTGGTACTCCATCAGATCCACGCTGCTGCCCGTCCTTACGCGACTCGACCGGTCCGAAATCCTCTCGGAGCCTAGCGTCTCGGGTTTGGGGTCGCGCGACCGATATCCGGTGATCCAACCGGATGGCTCGCGAGGCGGACGACCGAAGGCGCGCTGGCTTGTGCGTCGAGCGACGACAACGCAGCGAGGCGCCGGCTGGGCGCCGGAGATCGCGCGCGACTCCACACCCGAGGCGCTGTGCTACGTCCTCGTCGCCGCCGCGACCGGGGTACGGCCTGTTTCGTACCGCTGTGGTTGCCATCACAGCGCCGATGCATGACGCTCGTGGGTCATGGAGACACAGTCGGTCGCGTCGAGAGACGTCACCCTGTCCGCGCGAGACTGGCCCAATCCAGGAGCGCCGGTCGTGATCTTGGTGCACGGCTATCCCGACTCGCAGGTTGTCTGGGAGCCAATGGCGGATCGGCTCGCCGGCGAACACGGCCTCCGGACGATCACGTACGACGTCCGCGGCGCCGGTCGTTCCACCGCGCCACCGGACCGTAACGGCTACCGCATCGAACGACTCGTCGACGACCTGGTCGCGGTCATGGACCAGATGACCGGGCCCGAAGGACGGGTGCATCTGGTCGGTCACGACTGGGGCTCGATGCAGTTGTGGGACGCGGTCACGACCGAGGACGTTGACGAACGGCTGCGTGGGCGGCTGCTGTCGTTCACCTCCATCGGGGGCCCGTCCCTCGATCACATGGCGCACACGCTTCGGCGGGCCCGCAATGAGCGCGATCTCAGCCTGCTGGTGCGCCAGGGACTGCAATCGTGGTACGTGTACGCGTTCCAATTGCCATGGCTCCCCGAGAAGGTGTGGCGCCGGGCAACACCACAGCTGCGACGTCGGATCGCCGCAGTCGAGCGCCTCGGCGCAGGAGAGCACTGGGACGACACGCTGGCCGAGGATGCGGCCAACGGCCTCAACCTCTATCGCGCCAACATCCCGCACCGGATGCGAAACCCGCGCCACGGCACGACCCGCATTCCGGTGCAGCTCATCGTCCCGAAGCACGACAACTACGTCGTCCCAGAGGTCTTCGCGCACCTCGACGAGTTCGTGTCCGATCTCACCCGGGTCGACGTCGACGCCGGGCATTGGGCCGCCGTGCAGCAGCCCGACAAGATCGGCGACCTGGTCGCCGGCTTCGTCAAGAAGCAGGACTCGGCGCCGTAACGAGGGCCCCGAACCGAAGCGCCATGAGGCGACCCGCCGCGGCGACCTCGCCGTCGCGCGCCTGGTAGTCGCCGGTCACCGCCTCGGTGTCGACGTCCGACGACTCCTCGGCCCACTGCCGGAAGGTCGCAAGCGACGCCTCCGGATGAAACTGCACGCCCCACGCCGCCGGTCCGATGCGGAAGGCCTGATACGGGTACATCGCGCTCTCCGCGAGCCAGACGGCGTCCGACGGCAGCTCGACGACGGCGTCGGCGTGCATGCTCGGCCCGGCGAACGGATCCGGCAGGTCGCGCACCAGCGGGTCGGCAGCGGCCGGCTCTCGCCAGCGGACGTCGACGATGCCAGACTCGCGGCCGCGTCGATCGGCGACCTCGACCCGGCCGCCGGTCGCGACGGCCAGCAGCTGTGCGCCGAGACAGATGCCGAGCGTCGGTACCCGCTCGGCGACCGCCCTGGCCAGCAGGTCTCGAACCGCCGGCAGCCAGGGTGCGACGGCGTCGTCGTACGCCGACATCGTGCCGCCGAGCACGAGCAGGGCGTCGTCGACGCGGGTCGGCACCCGGTCACCCTCGTACGGTCGGATCACGCGAGTCTCGACGTCGAGCCAGCCGGCGAACCGGTCCAGCGGGCAACGCGCCTCGTGTTCGATGACGACAATCCGTCGTTGTGAGTTCACGGGTCCCATTGTGGCTGGCAGGATCGCCCCGTGACACGCACCCGACGCGCGCTGCTCGAGCGGCTGGCCGACGCCGTCGCGGCGTTGCCGTCGACGCAGCCGCAGCGCGTCGCGATCGACGGCGTTGACGGCGCCGGCAAGACCAGGCTCGCCGACGAGGTGGCGGGGCTGATGGATGGCCGGAGGCCGGTGCTGCGGGCCAGCGTCGACGGATTCCATCGGCGTCGCGCGGCGCGATACGCTCGGGGCCGCGGCTCACCGACGGGCTATTACCTCGACTCCTACGACTACGCCGCCCTGACGTCGATGCTGCTCGACCCATTCGCGGCCGCCGAACCCGTCTGTACGGCGATCTGGGGCCACGTCACCGATGCGCCGGTGCCGCGACGCTGGAAGCGGGTCGACGCCGACGCGATCCTGATCGTCGACGGCATCTTTCTGCACCGTCCGGAGCTGCGCGACGCGTGGGCGGCGTCGGTCTTTTGCCGCGTGACGCCGGAGGCCGCGTACGCCCGGATGGCCAGCCGTGACGGCGTGCCGGCCGACCCGAGTCATCCGGCCAATCGCCGCTATCTCGAGGGGCAGCGGCTGTACGTCGGGGCCTGCGACCCCGAGGCGCATGCCACGTACGTCGTCGACAACACCGATCTGGCCGCGCCGTACCTCGTCGAGCGCTAGCGTCACACCCGCCGCACGGTCACCACGTGACGTCGTACCGCGTCCAGGCCGGCTCAGACGCCCGACGTGTCGCGTACGTGGGCGTCGACCCACTCGGCGATCTCGTTGGTCGTCGCCCCTGGAGTGAAGACCTTCGCGACGCCCGACGCCTCGAGCACGGGGATGTCGGACTCGGGGATGATGCCGCCGCCGAACACGACGATGTCGCGAGCGTCCCGCTCCTGCAGCAGGCTCAGGACCTTGGCGAACAGCGTCATGTGCGCTCCAGACAGCACCGACAGGCCGATCGCGTCGGCGTCTTCTTGGATCGCGGTGTCGACGATCTGCTCCGGCGTTTGGTGCAGTCCCGTGTAGATCACTTCGTTGCCGGCGTCGCGCAGAGCTCGCGCCACAACCTTGGCGCCTCGGTCATGCCCATCGAGGCCGGGCTTGGCCACCACGATTCTCTTCGGCATTGCTGCTCCATCTCCCCAGGCACCTGCGCTTCCAAGCGCAATCTATCCCACGTCGAAAGGGCTCATTTCCTCCATACTGGCCGCTCGTCGTAGCGGTGAGTGAACCACCGAGCACACCCCGTGCCCGAAGTTTCCATTCGAGTAGGGATCGGATATCGTCACGGGGTCCGCATCCGCTCGACCGGAGGTTTGTCGGTGCCGCGTCCCGCTCCGAAGCGACGCGCCGACAGCTCCGCCCGCGGCCGCGATACGGAGAGTGGCGGGGGAAGACGCTACGCGAGCAAGCACGCGGCCCCCTCGCCGTCACTCCCATCGGCGCCTCGCCATTCGAGCCCCGGTTCGCGTCGCGCCGTGCGTCGCCGCAGAAGCTACGTCCCCACCCCCGCCGTCCTCGGTGCCACGGCACTCGTCATCGCCGGCGGCGGCGCCGTCCTGCTCTCCTCCAACAGCGGAGGGCCCGACCAGATCTACGACGCCGCTACCCACGCGCAGCTGTCCGACGAACCCGGCGCTTCCTACGCCCGCGGCGGCGGCGTCTTACCCGTCAGCCGCAGCGTCGATCGGGATGTCCTCGCGAAGCAGGCGCGGCTCCAGGCCGAGCAGCGGGAGAAGGCGCTCTCGCAGCTTGCGCAGGAGTCGCAGAAGCGGGCCCACGAGCTCAAGGCCAACCAGTGGGTGCTGCCGGTCGCCGGCTACGTCCTGACCGCCCGATACGGCGAGTACAGCTACCTGTGGTCGAGCTACCACACCGGCTTGGACTTCTCCGCCCCCGAGGGCACCGAGATCGTCTCGGTGGCGCACGGTGTCGTCTCCGAGGTCGGATGGGACGACGCGTACGGCTACAAGACCGAGATCACCCTCGACAGCGGCGTGACGATCTGGTACTGCCACCAGAGCCAGTACGTCGTCAGCGAGGGTGAGGAAGTCGACCCCGGACAGTTGATCGGCTACGTCGGTGCGACCGGCAACGTCACCGGACCGCATCTGCACCTCGAGGTCCGGATCCCCGACGGCTCCGAGGACGGCCAGGACGTCGACCCCTACGACGCCCTCGTCGCGCATGGCGTCACCCCCTGACCGAGCACTCCACCAAACGGGTAGCCCTCAGAGCTTCTCCACCGGCGCGTAGCGCAGCAGCAAGCGCTTGACGCCCTCCGACCCGAAGTCGATCGCGGCGACCGCCTGTTCGCCGCTCCCCTGCAGCGACACCACGGTGCCCATGCCGAAGCTGTCGTGGACGACCCGGTCGCCCGGGGCCAGCGACGGTACGGGCCGGCGGTTGGCGGCCCGACTCGGCAACGTGCGTGAACCGGTCGACTTGCGCACCCCGGTCGAGATGCCCGTGGAGACCCCGGTCCACTTCGTGCCGTCGGCCTCGGTGCGCCGCCAGTCGAGCAGGTCGTCGGGCAGATCGTCGAGGAACCGCGACGCTGGGTTGTGCATCGGCGCGCCCCATGCCGAGCGCACGACGGCGCGAGACACGTACAGCCGCTGCATCGCCCGGGTGACGCCGACGTAGGCCAGCCGGCGCTCCTCCTCCAGCTCCTTCGCGTCGTCCATCGACCGCGAGTGCGGGAAGACCGAGTCTTCGAGACCGGTGAGGAAGACGACCGGAAACTCGAGTCCCTTCGCCGTGTGCAGGGTCATCAACGTCACGACGCCATCGCCTTCGGTATCGGCGTCGGGGATCTGGTCGGCGTCGGCGACCAGCGCCACCCGCTCCAAGAACGCGGCGAGCGATCCGGGCTGCAGGCCCTCGTCGTCGGTCGCCGCGGCATCGGCATCACCGACGAACTCGCGCGCCACCGCGACCAGCTCGGCGAGGTTTTCGATTCGTGACTCGTCCTGCGGATCCTGGGAGCGCTCGAGATCATCGAGGTAGCCGCTGCGCGACAGGGCCGCCTCGAGCACCACGTCGGCCGGCTCCCCCGCCGCCACCATCTCCTGCAGACCCTCGATGATCGCCACGAAGCTCTCGATGCAGGTGAGCGAGCGGGTCGCGACGCCCGGCGCCTCCGACGCCCGGCGCAGCGCGGACCAGAACGAGGTGCGCTCGCGCTGGGCGTACGCCTCGACGCAGGCCTCGGCCCGGTCGCCGATGCCACGCTTCGGGACGTTGAGGATGCGACGCAGCGAGACCTCGTCGTCGGGGTTGACCAAGACCTTGAGGTACGCCAGCGCGTCCTTGATCTCCTTGCGCTCGTAGAACCGGACGCCGCCGACGACCTTGTAGGGCAGCCCGACCCGGATGAAAACCTCTTCAAAGACGCGGCTCTGCGCGTTGGTCCGGTAGAACACCGCGATGTCGCTCGGCTTGGCCGCCCCGTCGTCGGACAGCCGGTCGACCTCCTCTGCGACGTATTGCGCCTCGGCGTGCTCGTCCTCGGCGACGTAGCCGACGACCTTTTCGCCGTCGCCGGAATCGGACCACAGCCGCTTCGGCTTGCGCCCGGAGTTTTTCGCGATCAGCGAGTTCGCGGCGGTGAGGATCGTCTGGGTCGATCGATAGTTTTGCTCCAAAAGCACCGTGCTCGCGGACGGGAAGTCTTGCTCGAACTCCAAGATGTTGCGGATGTTGGCGCCCCGGAAGGCATAGATCGACTGGTCGGAGTCGCCGACCACCATGAGCTCGGCCGGTTCGACGCCGTCGGTGCCCACGGTTGGCGAGCAGAGCTCACGCACCAAGACGTACTGCGCGTGGTTGGTGTCCTGGTATTCGTCGACGAGCACGTGCCGGAACCGTCGGCGATAGGTCTCCCGTACCTCGTGGAAGGCCTGCATGAGATGGACCGTCGTCATGATCAGGTCGTCGAAGTCGAGCGCGTTGGCGTCACGCAGCCGGCGCTGGTATTCGCGATAGGCCTCGGCGTAGGTCTCTTCGAGGTTGTTGCTCACCTGCTTCGCGGCGGTCTCGTGGTCGCGCAGCTCGTTTTTGTGGTTGCTGATCCAGTGCAGGATGGCCCGCGGGTTGTAGCGCTTCGGGTCGAGATCGAGGTCGCGACAGATCAGGGTCATCAACCTGCGGGAATCGACATCGTCGTAGATCGAGAACGACGACGAGAAGCCGAACCGGGTGATCTCACGGCGCAGGATCCGCACGCACGAGGAGTGGAAGGTCGACACCCACATGATGCGGGCGCGACCGCCGACCAGCTCGGTCACCCGCTCCCGCATCTCGCCGGCGGCCTTGTTGGTGAACGTGATCGCGAGGATCGAGCCCGGATGGACGTTGCGCTGCGAGATCAGCCAGGCGATACGTCGGGTCAGCACCCGGGTCTTGCCGGAGCCGGCGCCGGCGACGACGAGCAGCGGCCCGCCCTCGTGGACGACGGCGGCGCGTTGCTGCTCGTTGAGGTCGTCCAGCAGCATCTCCGGCGTCAGCCGGGGACGTCGTGGTCGGTCCGGAGTGGAGTCCGGCTCGGTCGTCGTGGCTTCGGGCACGGGAAACAGCGTTGTCGTCTGGGATTCCATCTTGGCGTCCAGCCTACGAGGCGGCAGCGACATCGGCGCGGCGGCGCGGCGAGACACTCCGTCGGCAGCGGACTATTGCCGGGAGATTGCAGAATCTGGCGGCGAGAACTGCTGTTTGCCGGCAGTAGTTCGGCGAAGAGCCCGACGCTCAGGCCTGCCGCCATCAGGTCCAGAAAACCGCGATTGCCACGTTAGCCACAGCCAGCCCGAGAATGCCGAAGAAGATCCCGTCCGCCAGTTCGTCGCGTTTGCGATAGACCCAGGCCAGGCCCACGATGACCAGCGCGACGACGAGCTTGACACCGATCTTCGCCTGGTCGACCTCTTCGTCATCGGCCTCCAAGACACCGACGAGGAGGACACCGGTGACGACCTGGGTCAGCCCGCCGTGCAGGATCAACGCCGTAACTCGACGCGGCGGCGACGCGACCTGCACGAGCCCACCACCCACCACCGCGGCCATGCCGACCAGGTGCAGGAACAAGAGCAACTTGTGCAGAAAGTCCACGACGGCACGCTACTACACTTCGTAGGAGTACGGACCGGACGGCTCGACAGGCCGTCGACGACTTTCGGTACGTGACACATGCACCGAATGGCGCCGCCGTTCGGTGCATACGTCACGTACTGATGCACCGTCCCGCGGCGGCTCAAACCTGAGCCCGGTCGCTCAGATCAGCCGGCGGTCGCTCGCCCAGCGGGTCAGCTCGTGCCGGCTCGACAACTGCAGCTTGCGCAAGACGCTCGACACGTGGGTCTCGACCGTCTTGATCGAGATGAACAGCTCCTTCGCGACTTCCTTGTACGCGTAGCCTCGGGCGATCAGCCGCATCACCTCGCGTTCGCGCTCGGTCAGCCGATCGAGATCCTCGTCGACCTGGGCGACCTCGATCGTGCCCGCGAACGCGTCGAGGACGAAACCGGCCAACCGCGGCGAGAAGACCGCATCTCCGTCGGCGACCCGGCGGATCGCATCGACCAGCTCCGGCCCGGTGATGTTCTTGGTGACGTAGCCTCGTGCGCCGGCCCGGATGACACCGATGACGTCCTCGGCGGAGTCGCTGACCGACAACGCGAGGAACCGTCGCTCCGGCGCCCGCTGATGCACTCGGCGCACGACCTCCGCTCCACCGCCACCCGGCAGGTGTACGTCGAGGAGTACGACGTCGGGCTCGGCGTCCAGGATGACGGCCACCGCGCTATCGACGTCGTCAGCCTCACCGGCGATCGTGACCGAGCCGCCTAGCTCCGACCGTACGCCGGTCCGAAACATCTGATGGTCGTCGACGACGACCACCGTCAGCATCGACTTCATCGGTCACTCTCCTCGTCTCGGTCTGGCAGCGTCATCGACAGCCGCACCTCCGTACCTTCGCCCGGCGCACTCCGGATGGTCGCCGTGCCGCCGTGTCGGTCCATGCGGCCGTAGATCGAGTGGCGGATGCCGAGCCGCCCGTCGTCGACCGCGGCCGGATCGAACCCGGTTCCACGATCTCGTACGAAGACCTCGACCGTCGAACCGGCGGTCTCGGCGTAGACGTCGACGTGCCCCGCACCCGAATGCTTGGCGGCGTTGACCATGGCCTCTCGGGCGGCCCGCACCATGGCGCCGAGCGGGTCGGTCATCGGCAGATCGCCGACGCCGACGACCTCGACGGTCACATCGTGCATGTCTTCGACCTCGGCGGCCACCGAGGCGAGTGCGGCACGCAGTGTCTCGCCGTCGGGCGCCGCGTCGGCGTAGAGCCAATCGCGTAGCTCCCGCTCCTGCCGTCGGGCCAGCCGTGCGACCGTACGCGGGTCGCCGGCATGCCGCTGCAACAGCGCCAGGGTCTGCAGCACCGAGTCGTGGAGGTGGGCGGCCATGTCGGCCCGCTCCTGCGAGCGAACGCGTTCGCGCCGTTCCGCGGCCAGGTCGCGACCCAGCCGATGGATCCACGGTCCCAGGAGCAAACCGAGACCGAGCAGGGCGAGGACGGTACCGACGGCGATCGGTCCGAGCGTGTCGATTCCCTGTGACTGCGCGATGATGACGGCCAAAGCCGTCGCGATCATCAGGGCACCCAGGCCGAGCCGGATGAGGACCGCCCAGCCGCCGGTGCCGAGCAGCAGGCCCAGGATCGGAACGTCCGGCGACGTGCCGGCCCAGCGCTCTCGCTGCGCCTCGTCGGCCTGCCGCCAGACCAGGGCGAGTCCCACGACCGCGATCACCAGCGGCCACAGCACGCCGTTGGCGAGCCCCCATCCGAGCTGCTGCTGGAGCGTGACGATGCCGAGGCCGAGTACCCCCAACGCCAGGGCCTGACCAAGATCGCCCCGGGGGAGCCGCGATGACCGGCCGGGAGTACGCAGTCCGCGCCGGGTCGCGGAGGCGAGACCGGCCGGCTGCTCGGTGGCATACCCGTCACCCTGCGGAAGGAGTCGCCACAGCGCGATGTAGACGACGACACCGAAGAAGGTGTGGACGAACGTCGCGACGACAAACGCCAGCCGCACCCAGAACACGTCGAATCCCAAATGTTCCGCGACCCCGGCCGCGACGCCACCGATCATCCGACCCTGAACGGGTCGACGGGCGCGCCGAACCGGCCTCGACGGCTTGGCCGCCGGACCAGTCGGGTGCGCCGCGGTCGTGGACATCGAGATCGATCGTCACACGGTCTCGACCCGGACGCCATCCGCGACCACCCGGGATGCACCCTGAGGCGCCCTCAGGGCCGGGACAGGTCGCGAACGACCGATTCAGGGCGGTCCCCGATGGCTGCCGCGTCGGGTCCCGGCCACGATGGAGTCATGAGCGACTCATCCGCCGCCGACCCTGGAGGCTTCGACCCCGGGCGACTGCGCAGCGCCCCGATGCAGATGCGGCGCAGCCGCGACGACCGCTACATCGCGGGCGTGTGCGGCTGACTGGCGCGCTACCTCAACATCGACCCGATCATCGTTCGCGTCATCATGGCCGCGCTGGTCGTCGTCGGCGGCGTCGGGATCGTCATCTACATCGCCACCTGGCTGCTGGCCCCGGTG
>JBKOYM010000185.1:0-29527 GCA_046725375.1 Actinomycetota bacterium | reverse complement strand
CGCCCGACCGGGAGTGGCTCCGCCTCGCGTAGGTACGTGTGGCCCGTTGGTGTCGTCCAGACGAACACGCCGGGCTCGGGTTGTCGTACATCGAACGCCGCGTGCGTTTTAGCGCGGTGATGGACTCGGCAGCCGTTGCCGAGGTTGGCGGCGGCGGTCGGCCCGTCTGGCCAGGGGACGGTGTGGTCGCGGTCGCACCGCGAGGCCGGCGTGGTGCATGTCGGCCAAGTGCAGGTGCCGTCTCGCACGTCGATCGCGAACCCGAGCGCCTCGGACGGGAAGCGGCCGAACTGGCTGACATCGAGCAGCCGACCGCGCTCGTCGGTGAGCAGCCGATGAAACAGGGTGCCAGGTCGGGACGCGATCTCCCGGGCAAGCTCGGCGGGCACTGTGTTGGACCGGTCGGCGAGCTCGCCGGGCGTGTCGTCGACACCCAAGAGGGATTGGACGGGCACGACCACACTCACCGATGGCGACGATCCGGAAGCGCGGTCGCCGTCGCCACGGCCGAGGAGAAGGTCGATGGCCAGGTCGGCTCGGCGCTGGTCGATCGTCCTCGGATCGTCGGCGCCGAGCTTGCGAGCCATCGTCGAGAGCCGGTGATCGATGGCGGCGATGTCGGCCGCGCCGGCCATCATCCACAGGCTGCCCATGCCGTCGGGCTCCATCGCCGGGCAGACCTTGCGGTCGGACATGGCCCGACGGTGTCGACCACGCGCCTGGTCGGGCTCCAACTGGGCCACCTTGCGGGACAGCCACCGGGCGAGCTGGGTCGCGGTCTGCGTCCCCGCTCGCTCGGCGAAGCCTTCGTCCAGGGCGGTCACCGACTCGGGCCAGGTGAGCCGGTCGGCGGCCTGGACGACCTTGGACGCCTGATAGCCGTCGATCGCGCCCTCTCGCCATAACGCCCACGTCCGCGGCAGTGCACTGCGCAGTCGGCGGCACATTCGAGCCCGATCGCGGACCCGGTTGGTCGACCATCCCAAGGCGGCTGCGACCTCGTCGGCGGCGAACTCGCCGGGCAACACTTTCGCCCGCTCGGCTCCCATGCCACCGTCCACGGACTCGGCGCGCCGCCGGTCGATGAACTCCGTGATCGATGCGGCCAGCTCGGCCTCGCGCCGTGACTGCTCATGATCGAGATCGACGATCCGATCGATCAGCGCCGTGTCGCGGGGCGGTTCCTGAGCCATAAATCGAACATACCTTCGACCAGCGACAGTCTATAGCGCCAGGATGGTGGGACGGTGGACACGAAGACACCCCAGGAGGATGCCATGCCCAGTGCTGTCACGCTCATCCGTTCTTCGCGGCTTTCCGACGTGGCGGAGTACGCCTCTGCCGCGACGGCACCAGTGACGGCGCGGCTGATCTTCCTCGCCGGGGCATGCCCTCTGAACGAGGACGGGTCAACCGCGGCCGTCGGTGACTACGCAGGTCAGGCGGCCATGGCGGTCGAGAACCTCGAGGTCGCACTGGTCGACTCTGGAGCGTCGCTGAACGACGTCATCATGACCCGGGTTCTTGTCGCATCGACTCGCCGGCAAGATCTCGTGGCGGCCTGGCAGGTCGTCCGAGATGCGTTCGGTGAGCATGACGTTCCCAGCACCCTGTTGGGCGTCACCGTCCTCGGCTACGAGGACCAGCTCGTCGAGATCGAGGCAGCAGCCGCTGTTTCGGATCCGGCAGCCTAGGGATCGCAGCAGGCGGTCGACCGTCGTCACAGCCCGCGCAACCGCAGGACGACGCCGCCATGGTCCGACGGCCACAGGCCGGTGGCCGGATCACGATCGGCCACGTCGGTGCCGGTGACCTCGCCGCGTTCGACGGCCAGGACACTGCCGGTTGCCGTACGCCCGAAGACCATGTCGATCCGGTGGTCGAAGCCGTCGGCCGTCGGGTCGTCGACCGTCTCGGACAGCCCGGACGTCCACCCCTGTTCGGCCGGAGCGAACTCCAGCCATTCGTCGGTGAACCCACCCGCGCCGGTGATCAGCTCGTACGCCGCCTTGTGCGGCACGTGGTCGTTCGGCTTGACCGAGTCGTTGAGCGGATCCGAGTTGCAGTCGCAGACGAAGACGGTGCCCCGGTCGCTCGCCGGTGCATTGGCCAACAGTTCCTGCGCCTGCGCCAAAGCCAGGTCGGAACTGACCGACTCGAGATGCGTGTTGACGAACCGGAAACGCTGCGCACCGGACCGTACGTCGACCCACTGGTAACCGCGATCGAACCGCATCGTCCTGCCGAGGATATTGACCGACAGGTTGTTGGCGTAGACGCCACCGCCGGTGCCGGTCGCGCTCAGACCGTCCTCGACGCGCATCAGGACCACGTCGCGCATCGTCAGCCGGACGTCGCGCGCGTCGGCGCCGATCGTGCCGTCGAACGGACTGCCGGTGAAGCTCGGTGCCTCGACGTCGGCCCGGTCGCCGACCGAGACCGCGGTGTAGTCAGCGCCGCGGTCCGCCAACGCGGAGAGCAGGATCTGCAGGAAGTCGTAGTCGACCGTCGTCGCGTTGGGCACCCCGACCTGGTCGAGCTGGAGCGGCCCAGATCGCCAGAGCGCAACCTCCTGGAGGCCGACCACATCCGGCTCGGTGCGGGCGATCTCGCCGGCGAGTAGCCGAGCCCGCACGGGGAAGTCGGTGTGGTCGACAATGGCACGGGTCTCGTGCGTCGCATTGCCAAGCGCGACCAGAACCTCCTGCGGCGGCTTGCCTTGCGACTGTGCCTCGAGCGCCGCGTTGATCGGTCGGTTGATGTCGGCGCCGAGATAGACGTTGCGGGTCATGGCGGTGATCGGCTTGGCCGGGCGCGATCTGGTTTCCGCGGTCCCGATGGCGGACGAGCCGACCACCAAGCTGAGCACGGCTGCAGCGGTCACGCCGACGATGTGTGCCGGACGAAGCACGATTTTCCTCCCCAGGACGGTCGCCCCATCTTCGTCGGGTGCGAGCACCGATGTCTATCCGGCAACGATTCGCGTCCATATCGCACCGATATGGGTCTGGTGTGGCGCGAGTAAGTCCTGAGGCGAATGAGTAGGCGATACTGGACCTCGTGGAGGGTGCGCAGGTCGCCCGCGCCAGCATCATCCGCGCGAACGACGAGTTTGTCGTAGTTGCTCACGCCTGCTGGTCATGTGACGAGCAGGTGTTGAAGAAGGTTGCCCGGACACTGGACCGAGCCGACCTGTCCTGGTATTGCGAGCCATGCGATGTCGGGTGGGTCGGACCCGGTGCCGAGGTGGATAGCGCGCCCGTCGCGTGATCGAAACCGCTTGCTCAGAAGGCAAACCCGTCAGGTCTGGCGATGCGCGATCGCCGCGAGTAGGGTCATCTCTGGCATCCAGGGAGATGATCGTCTATGTCTGTACGCGCGCGCCTTTTCCGACCTCGACGAGCGGGAGCACTCCTCGCGGTCGCTGCCCTGAGCTTGTCGTTGATCGCCGCCTGCTCGGACGACGACTCGACGACAGACGAGAGCGAGGCGGCTGGATCCGCCGAGGAGTTCGGCGAATCCGGGGAAGGTGAAGAGGAGGGCTTCGAGGGCTTCGAGGAGTTCGAGGAGGAAGCCGAGGCGCGTGGGGCGGAGATCCCCGAAGACGCGTTCCTCTTCAGACGGCTGATGCCGGGCGGCGTGCCCGATCGGCAGGTCTTCGCCGACGCCCGGCAGGATGCGGCCCAGCTGCATGACCTGGGCGTGCAGGCCGATCGTGCCCTCGCGGCGGAGCCCTGGCACTTCGAGGGCCCGCGTACCGTCGGTGGCCGCGTCGTCGATGCGGTCGTCGATCCGACCCGACCCGACTCGCTCTACGTCGCCGCGGCGTCCAACGGGGTCTGGCACTCCACCGACGCCGGCGAGACGTTTACGTCGGTGTGGCCGGCGTCGTTCACCCATGCGATGGGCGCGTTGGCGATCACACCGGACGGCACGCTGTTCGCGGGTACGGGGGAGACCAACCCGGGCGGCGGCAGCATCACGTACGGCGGCGACGGCATCTACCGATCGACCGACGACGGTGCCACGTGGCAGCGGGTCGGCCTGACCAACTCGGGCACGATCGGCCGCATCATGGTCGACCCGGACAACCCCGACCGGATCTGGGCCGCCGTGTCGGGCAACCTCTTCGTGCCGGGCGGAGAGCGTGGCGTCTACGTCAGTGAGGACGGCGGCACGACCTGGCGACAGTCGCTGGCGCCACCCAACGACGTCACAGGCGCGACCGACATCGCCATCGATCCGTCGGATCCCGACCACGTGCTCGCGACGATGTGGGACCACATCCGGCGGCCTGACGCCCGCGTGTACACCGGGCTCGGCTCCGGCGTGTGGGAGACCCGCGACGGCGGTGACACCTGGCAGCGACTGGGTCCGTCACAGGGCCTGCCGGCGGCCGACGCCAACATCGGTCGGATCGGCGTCGCCTTCGCACCGAGCGACGGCTCACGGGCGTACGCAGTCTATGCCAATGACGAGACCGGCGCGTTCGAGAGCTTCTTCGTCTCCAGTGATGGCGGCGCGTCGTGGACCCGGCCGAAGGGCGTGCGCGACCTGACCAACTCGCAGTCGGTCTACGGCTGGTGGTTCGGCCGGGTGTTCGTCGACCCGGACGACCCCGATCGCGTGTTCGTCCCCGGCCTCGACATCTGGGAGTCGACCAACGCCGGCAAGTCGTTCGACAACCTGTGCTGCATGCACGTCGACCAGCACATCATGGTGTGGGACCCGAAGGATCCGGGTCGCGTGTACGCCGGCAACGACGGCGGCCTCTACGTGTCGGAGGACGACGGCGCCAACGAGTCGTGGACGAAGGGCACCGACCAGCCGTGGTCGCAGTACTCGACGGTCGACGTGTCGACGCAGGACCCGAGCCGGTTCATCGGGGGCCTGCAGGACAACGGCTCGCCGGCGAGCTGGACCGACCCGCCGTTCGAGGACGTCTTCGGCGGCGACGGGCAGCGGGCGCTGATCAACCCGACCGATCAGGACAACTACTTCGCCTGTGCGCAATACGGCGTGTGCGGTGGCTATGTCGACGACGAGTTCGCCTACGAGCTGCCGATCCAGTCGGCGCGCTTCCCGTACCTCACCCAGCTGGAATTCGACCCGAGCAACCCCTCGGTCATGTACGCCGGCGGCGACAAGCTCAACCGGTCGACCGACGGCGGCCGCACGTTCACGGTGTTGACTGACGATCTCGGCAAGGGTGAGGCAGGCGACGAGCCAAACCCGCTCTATCGCAACCACTACGGCACGATCTCCGCTCTTGCCGTGGCGCCGAGCAACCCGAACGTCATCTGGGTCGGCACCGACAACGGCTATCTCTACCGGAGCACCGACCGCGGCGAGACGTGGACCGAGCTGCCCAACCCGGTCCGGCCGAAGCTGTGGATCTCACGGATCACGATCGACCCGAACGACGCCAAGACCGTCTACCTGGCGTTCTCCGGCTACCGCGAAGGCGACAACGCGGCCTACCTGCTCCGGACCCCCAACTCCGGCCAGTCGTGGACCGACATCACCGGCAACCTGCCACACGCGCCGGTGACCGACGTGATCGTGGTCGGGCGCAACCTCTACGTGTCGACCGACGTCGGCGTCTTCGCCTCACCGATGTCGACGCCAAGCTGGTACGCCGTCGGTGTCGGGATGCCACGGCTGGTCGCCACCGACCTGCGGTACATGCCGACCAACAACACGCTCTACGTCGCGACGTTCGGGATGGGAGTGTGGTCGCTGCCGGTCAGCTAGTGCGCGGGCCGATGGATGCCCAGCTTCGCGAGCTGCTCGACGAGCTCTATGCCGAGGGATTGACGTACGACGCCTGGGCAAGAGTCTGCATCTGGCGTGGCGGCGCATGGAGGGCGTCGGCGGCGCATCCTAGCTTGCCTCGGCTCGGCTACGGCCCTTCGCCGAGGGCGGCGCGACCGGCGTCCGGGTCGCTGACGCCGAGCGCCAGGGTGACCGGCTCCGTCAGCGTCGTTGGTGCGACGAACTCGAGGTTGATGCCGGCGTCGGCCAGCCGTCGGGCTACCTTCGCCAGCTCACCGGGCTGATGCGGCAGCGTCACGGTGACGCACGGACAGGTTCGGTACGCCACGCCGGCCTCGTCGAGCGCTGCTCGCGCCGTCGCATCGTCGTTGGTGGTAAACCCGACCACACCACGATCACCGCTGCCGAGGGCGCCGATGGTCTGAATGTTGACGGCCTTGCTGCCGAGCGCCTCACTCGCCTTGGCGAGCTCACCCGGTTGGTTCGGCACATCGATGATGAAGATGTCCATCGTGCACCTCCTATGGAGATCTTCAGTCTCACTCCAGCGACGGGTGTCTGTCGACCGATTCAGCGATCCGTTAGACCCGCCCGGTCGGCGAGGATCGACTCGACCGCGCGTACGAGGCCGTCGAGCTGCACGTCGGTGACGGCGAGACTCAATGCGAGGTAGCCGCGGGCCGCGATGTAATAGCCGGTCTCCAGTAGGTCGAGAAACAGCAACTGTCTGAGGCGGGCGTCGGCCGTGGCGAGATCGTCGACCCCGCGGATCGGCGCGGTCGTCGCGTGGATGTTCATCAGTGACCCGACGCCGGTGACCTGGTACGGCGCACCCGTACGCCGGAATGCTTCGGCCAGTCGCTCGCGGAGCGCGTCGCCACGGGCCGTGTGCTGGGTGGCGACCTCCGGCGGGTACACGGTGGTCAGGCCGACCCGGCCGGCGGCCATTGACGCGAGGTTGTTGTTGAACGTGCCCGCGTGCGGCAACGCATCCGACCGATCCGGGTCGAAGACCGCCATGACGTCGGCCCGCCCGCCGAAGGCACCGAAGGAGAAGCCGCCCCCGAGGTACTTGCCGAGCGTCGTGATGTCGGCGGCGATGCCGAGCTGGTGCTGCATGCCGTGCGGGCCGATCCGCGAGGTCATCACCTCGTCGGCGATCAGCAGCGCCCCGATCTCGGTGGTCGCCTGGCGCAGCGTACGGAGAAACTCCGGCTCACCCGGGATGCAGCCACCGGCGCCGAGCATCGGTTCGACCAGGACGGCGGCAACCGTGTTGGCCTGCTCCTCGAGGATGTGGCGAGCCGCGGCGGCATCGTTGTACGGCGCCACGATGACGTCGTACGGCGCGTTGACCGGCGACGGCTCGTACGGGAACGTCAGCAGTCCGCCGTGGTAGCCGCCGCGAAACACCAGTACACGGTCGCGGCCGGTGATCGTCCTGGCGGCCGACAGCGCCATCAGGTTGGCCTCGGTGCCGGAGTTGGTGAACCGCACCCGTTCGATCGTCGGGAAGCGTTCGCAGATCGCTTCTGCCATGGAGATCTCGGCCGTCGTGTGCGCTCCGGGGCCGACACCGTCGGCCATTGCGGTCGTCACGGCCTCGGTGATCGCCGGGTTGGCATGGCCGAACAGGCCGGCGGAGAAGTTGCCGAGCAGGTCGACATATTCGTGTCCGTCGGCGTCGCGGAGGCAGCCGTCCCATGCGCTGACGACGCGGATCGGGAACGGCTCGTGGTAGAGCACCGTACGCGTGTTGCCGCCAGGCAGGGCGTTGCGAGCCCGTTCGTGCAGCTCCCTCGTACGCGGCCGCCGCTCGGCATAGCGTCGCTCGGCCGCCGCCAGCGCCTCATCGATTCGGTCACTCATGCGTCCAGTCTGGCCGAGCCCGGGTACTCAGGACCGGCTCGGGCAGCGGTCAGTCGGTGCGGGCCGGGAGGGGGAGGGGTAGCGCCGGCAGCCCGTCGATGCTGGTGCCGTTGTGCTCCTTGGCTGCGCAGTAGTCGGCGAACTCGGCGTCGGTCTTGCGGCCGAAGAAGTCGGCGTGCAGCGTACGGTCCTCCCGATAGTCCATGAGCGGCACGGCGAACCCGCAGGAGTCGCTGATCAGCTCGGCCCGTACGTGGACGATGGCCCGTACACCGGGTCCGTCGGCGTCGACGAAGTGGCCGATCAGGGCGTCCCATCGAGGGTCGTCGCGAAACACCGGCTCGCCGCGGCCGTGCACGCGCAGCACCTTCGGCGGTCCGGTGAAGGCGCACCACATCAGCGTGATGCGGCCGTTCTCTCGCAGGTGGGCCAACGTCTCGGCGTGGCTGCCGCCGAAATCGAGGTACGCCAGCTTGTCGGCGCCGAGTACGGCCAGCGATCCCGACCGTCCCTTGGGCGACAGGTTGACGTGACCGTCGGCCGCGAGCGGTGCGGTCGCGACGAAGAAGACCGGCTGTTCGGCGATGAACGTACGCAGCCGCGGATCGAGTCGCTGGTAGACCTTGCCCATGCTGTCTCGCATTCTGATCACGAAATCCTGGGATGCGAGACCAGGCTAACCCGGTCCGTCAGCGGTCGGCCAACGTCCATCCGTTTGAGGTGAACACCTCCGGAGCCTCCTCGCCGTCGAGGACGACACTGTCACCGCTGACGACGCGGACGCCGTCGACGTACACGCCGCGTCCGACGTACAACGAGTCGGTCGCGTAGCGCCAGCGCAACAGCTGATCGCCGGCGGGCAGCGACGCTCGCGCCTCGCCCCAGCGTCGGTCGCCGGAGTCGGTGTACGAGCCGTCCGTCCGCGTCACGTCGCCCCGATCGCGTACCTCGAAGGGCAGCCGCTCCCACGTCTGGCCGCCGTCGGTCGAACGCTCGAGATACAGCAGGTCGGTCTCCTCGCTGTCGAGGAACAGGCTGAACGAGAGCCGCCCGCCGTCGGCCGGCACTGCCACGGGGGCGTCCAGCGTGACCGTCGACGCGTCGGCCGTGCCGGAGAACCACGCGTCCGACCCGTACTGCGGCCGCACCGCCATCGACAGCGCCAACGCCTGCGCGACCGCCCGTCGGGCCGGGTTGTTGCTGCCCCAGTTTCTCGACGGGTGTACCCGGTTGGTGAGCAGGATCGCGAACGACTGGGACGTAAAGTCGATGACGAGCGACGTCCCGGTGTAGCCGGTGTGGCCGGCGGTACGCGGGCTCGCGAGCCCCGACATGTACCAGCGCTGATTGAGCTCGAAGCCCAGTCCGTGTGAGTCGCCGGGGAACTCGGTGTTGAAGTTGGTGATCATCTGCTCGACGGACTTCTGGGTCAGGATTCGGTTGCCGTCGTAGGCGCCGCCGTTGAGCAAGGCCTGAGCCAGGACCGCGAGGTCGTCGGCGGTCGAGAACACTCCGGCATGCCCGGCGACGCCGCCGAGCGCCCACGCGTTTTCGTCGTGCACCTCGCCCCAGACCATGCCGCGGTCCGGCGTCGCCTGAAACTCGGTCGCGGCGATCCGCGGCTTGAGCGCCGGATCCGGGTTGTAGCCGGTGTCGACCATGCCGAGCGGCTCGGTGATGCCGTCGGCCACGAGCTCGTTGAGCGGCTTCCCGGTCACGCGTTCGACCAGCGCGCCGAGCCCGATCAGGTTGAGGTCGGAGTACTCGTACGTCGTGCCCGGCTCGTGCGCCAGCTTGGCCGTCAGCGCCGCGTGGAGACGCGACTCGGGATCGGGATAGTCCCGCCACAAGGGGAGCCAGGCCGGCAGGCCGGACGTGTGGGTCAGCAGCTGCCGGACGGTGATCGCGCCCTTGCCGTTCTCGGCGAACTCCGGCACGTAGCTCGCGACGGCTGCGACGAGGTCGATCCGGCGGGCCTCGACCTGCTGCATGACGACGATCGACGTGAACAGCTTCGACACCGACGCCAGGTCGAAGATCGTGTCGGTCCGCATTGGGATCCATTGTTCGCGCGGCAGCTCGGTGCCGGCGCCGTCGGCGTACCGCAGCGCCCAGCCGGATGCGTCGCGGGTGACGACCTTGCCGTCATGGGCGAGCAGCGTGACCGCCCCGGCGTACAGCGGATGCGTGCTGCCGGACGGCTCTTCCCAGGCCGCGACCCGGTCGAGGGCGGAGTCGATCGGCTCCGGATCGAGGCCCGCCTCCTCCGGGGTCGCGTCCGTCAGCATCGTGTCGGCGGGGGCGAACCCGCTTTGGGGTCGGTCATAGCGACCGAGTGTGCCGGAGTCGTCGGCGGCTGTCGGCGCGATCAGGCCGAGTGCGAGACCAGACGCTCCCAGGACTCGTCCGAGTCGTCGTCGCATCGTGGTCTCCTCACCTCGAGTAGAGCAGGTACGGCCGGCGCTGCTGGTTGAACATCGCGAGCTCGGACTTCCAGGCGCGGATGATCTGGTCCGCCGTCGCCTCGGCCTCGAGCATCGTGCGGAACCTGTCGGAGCCGGTCAGCAGGTCGATCCAACGGCCGCCGTCGCCGCGCCAGTCGAACCCGTCGTACAGTCGCCGGGCCTCGACGATCATGTGCGTGGCGGCGGTGATGGCCTCGACCTCGTACGGTTCGGTGATGTGCACCTGGACACCGGCGCAGATCGTGCCGACGTGCTTGCTGAACGTCGGCACGAAGTACGCCTCGCGGAACGCCACACCGGGGATGTCGATCGCCCGCAACGCCTCGGCCCAGTGGAAGTCGATGTACGGTGCGCCGATCAGCTCGAACGGTCGGGTCGTGCCGCGGCCCTCGGACAGGTTCGTCGCCTCGAACAGGCAGGTGCCGCCGTAGAGCAGGGCGGTGTCTGGCGTCGGCATGTTCGGGCTCGGCAGGGTCCACGGCAGGCCGGTGTCGGCGTACCGCATGCCGCCGGTCCAGCCCTCGACCCGGAGTACGTCGACGTCGCTCAAGTGGCCGCCGGTCGCGTCGGGCAGGAACACCCCGTTGAAGAAGCCAGCAAGCTCGCCGACCGTCATGCCGTGCTGCTGGACGATGGGCTTCTTGCCGACCCCGGACGCGAACTCGGGTCGCAGCAGGGGTCCGCGGGCCTCGCCGCCGACCGGGTTGGGGCGGTCGAGCACGACGAACCGCAGGTCCGACGGCACGGCGCCTGCCATCGCCTCGTACATCGTCCAGATATAGGTGTAGAAGCGGGCACCGGCGTCCTGGATGTCGAAGACGACGGTCTCCACGCCGGACCTCTCGTAGAGCTCGGTGAACTTCGCGGCATTGGCTCCGAAGGCGTCGTAGACCATGATCCCGGTGCGCGGATCGACATGGTCGCCCTCGCCGTCACCAGCCTGGCCGGTGCCGCGGAACCCGTGCTCCGGACCGAAGACGCCGACCACGTTGACCGCCCCGGACGCGTGCATCTCGTCGACGATGCTCGCCAGGCCGCCGGTGATCCCGGTCGGGTTGGTGACCACTCCGACCTTCTGGTCTGCGAGCTCGGCCCAGCCGGACGCGGCGAGGATGTCCGCACCGGTGCGCACCTGGGCAGTGCCCGCCGGACCCGTTGGCGCCGCGGCGGCCGCGGACAGCAACGGCGTCGCCGCGGCGGCACCGGCCCCGGTCAGGAAGCTGCGACGTTTCAGGCTCATCGGTTCCTCCGATCGGGTGGGCGGCTCAGCGTACGAGTCCGTGGCTTCGACACCACGTTGAACGGGTACGTCGCGAGACCGGTTGGGGCGTCGGCGAAAGGGGCGTTGTCGTACCAATCGCGCACCGCGACCTCGATTACCGGCGTGCGCCCGACGACGATGGGACATGGCGGCCTCGCGGACGAATGAGAAATATTGGCGTCTGTCCTCTGGCAGCAACCTACACAGCCAGGGCCGTGAGCGAAACGTATCGAAGGGACCAATTTTCGCGCATGATCGCGCGTCCGATCCGTCTTGACGCGCCAGGGCCGCCACGGAGACGATTGCACTGTCAGCAACACGTTGAGGATTACGCAACAGTGCCATGAAGATACTGATCGCCGACACCTTCCCCGAGACGTACCGCGAGCGGCTCGTCGACGACGGTCACGAGTGTGCGTACGAGCCCGACGTCACCGCCGACGACCTGCCCGAACGCGTTCCGGGCTTCGAGGGCCTGGTCGTCCGCAGCACCAGAGTCCAAGCCGACACGCTGCGCGCGACCGACACGCTGCGGCTGGTCATCCGGGCCGGCACCGGCACCAACACGATCGACTCCGCGACCGCGGCCGAACGCGGCGTCCACGTGTGCAACGTGCCCGGCCGCAACGCCATCGCGGTCGCCGAGCTCGCCTTCGGCCTGCTGCTGGCCCTCGACCGCCGGATCCCCGACAACGTTGGCGACCTGCGGGCCGGCCGCTGGAACAAGAAGGAGTACGCCAAGGCCCGCGGCATCCTCGGCCGGCGCATCGGCGTCGTCGGACTCGGCCGGATCGGCATGGCGTTCGCCGAGCGGGCCGCGGCGTTCGGTGCCGAGGTCCACGCGCTGGCAAAACGCGGACGCGATCCGGAGTTGGCGCATCGGGCCGACGCGATCGGCGTGCGGTTCGTCGACGACCTGCCCGCCCTCGCCCGCACCTGCGACGTGCTCTCGTTTCACCTGCCGGCGGCGACCGAGACTCGCGGGTTGGTCGGCCGCGATCTACTCGACGCGGTGCAGCCCGGCACGATCATCCTCAACACGTCGCGCGGTGAGATCATCGACGAGGAGGCACTGATCGACGCGATGGACGCCAGAGGCATTCGGGCCGGTCTGGACGTCTACGCCGACGAGCCCGGCCAGTCGGTCGGATCGATCGACTCCGCGCTCGCGCGGCATCCTAACGTCTACGGTACGCACCACATCGGAGCATCGACCGAGCAGGCCCAGCAGGCTATCGCGGAGGAGGTCGTCCACATGATCGATGCCTATCAGCGCGGCGAAGTGCTCCACTGTGTCAACCTCGACCCGGAGCCGGCGACGTGACCCTGCGGCCGCCGCGGCTCTCCCTCGTCACCACCGAGCTGGCCGCGGAGCTCGCCACCGTGGGCTACGAATCGTTGACGCCCGCCAACGCCACTCGGCTGCGCCGCCTCGCCAGCGAGGGGGCGTTCACCCGATCGGATGAGCCGTCCTACGTCGTCTACGAGCTGGTGTCGGGCGACCATCGCCAGACTGGCGTCGTCGTCGAGATTGCGATCGAGGACTACCGGCACCGGCGGATCCTGGCCCACGAGGCGACCGACGCCGAGCGAGTACGCCGGCTCGGGAGCGTCCTCGAGTCGACCTGGCTCGAGTTGGTGCCGCTGACCCTGACCCACGATCCGGACGACGAGCTGCGAGCCGCGTTGGCAGAGGCGTCCGCAGGCGAGCCCGACGTACGGGTGCTTACCGAGCGCGTCGACCAGGCGGCGTGGCTCGTACGCGACGCCGACATCGCCAAGGCGATCGAGACGGCCCTGCCGAACTCGTCCACGCTCTACATCGCCGACGGCCATCATCGGATCGCGGCCGCCGACCGGTTCGCGGCCGAGCATGCCGGACCCGACGGCACCGATCCGGCCGCGTTCGTCCTCGGCGCACTGTTTCCGTGGGACGAGGTCCGCATCCTCGGCTACCACCGCGCGGTGCGTCGTCCCGACGGGCGCACGGCTGCCGATCTGATCGAGGCGTTCGCGAGCGAGCCGGCGGTCGAAGGCCTCATGGAATACGCTGACGGCGAGCCGATCCAGCCTGAGCCGGGCCGGATCGCGATGCATCTCGACGGCCGGTGGTATCGCCTCGCGCTCCGACCCGCGCCGCAAGACGCGAGCCCGCGCGAGGCCCTCGATCTCACGGTCTTCGAGACGGCCGTACTGGCGCCGGCCCTCGAGCTCGCCGATCCTTCGTCCGACCCGAACGTCGAACCGGTACCGGGCACCGTCGACCCCGCTACGCTGGCGCGCCGCTGCGCCGTGCGCGAGGAGATCGGATTCTTGTTTCACCCTCCGTCGACGGCCCAGGTCCGAGCGGTCTCGGACGCGGGTGAGGTGATGCCGCGCAAGGCGACCTGGTTCGACCCCAAGGCACGGACCGGACCGTTCGTCCGGGACCTGACGACGCCCGCCTGACAACTCCCGCCGGGCGTCACCAACGCCACGCCACCGGAGTTGTCAGACGGTACTCGCCCCATAGCCCCAACAGCGTCTGACACCTCGCCCGTACGCTGTGGCGCGTGACCAATCCGCTGTACCCGTTGGAGCCGGATCGGGCCGAAATGACCACGATGGGCGGTGCCGCGATCGACGCCATCGCCGACTTCGTCGAGGGGCTGCCGAACGCACCCGCGTCCGGCCCGGCGCTACCCGGCGATCTACTGGCCGATCTCCTCGCGCCGCCCGGCGAGAAGCCGAAGGACTTCGGCGGCCTGCTGGACCGATGGCAGCGGGCGGCGGCGCACGCCGTCGAGACCGCCGGCCCGAGTTACCTCGCCTACATCCCCGGCGGCGGGCTGTACGCTGCGGCGCTGGCCGAGCTGCTCGCGCAGGCGTTCAACCGCTACACGGGCGTGTCCGCGCTGGCGCCGGGACCGGTCGCCATGGAGCACGGCGTCATGCGGTGGCTGTGCGACGTGTTCGGCTTGCCCGACGACGCGATCGGGATGGCGACGACCGGCGGATCGATGGCGACGCTGTCCACTCTCGTCGCGGCCCGGCACGACCGGCTGGGTAACGACTTCGCCGACGGCACCATCTATGTCACCGACCACACGCACCGCTGCGTCGCCAAGGCGGCGCGGATCGCCGGGTTTCGCGACGACCAGCTCCGGACCGTGGCGACGACGCCCGAGCTGCGGATGGACATCGACGCCGCCGCCGAGCTGATCGCGGCCGACCGGAGCTCGGGTCGCCAGCCGTTCGCGATCGTGGGAACGGCCGGCAGTACCGACACCGGAGCGGTCGACGACCTGGCGCCACTGAGTGAGCTGGCCCGGCGCGAGGACCTGTGGTTCCACGTCGACGGCGCGTACGGCGGGTTCTTCCAGCTGACCGAGCGCGGCCGCGTCCGGCTGTCCGGCATCGAGCGCGCCGACTCGATCGTGCTCGACCCGCACAAGGGCATGTTCCTGCCGTACGGGACCGGGGTCGTCCTGGTGCGTGACGCGGCGGCCCTGCGCGCGCCGTTCGCCAGCCGTGGACAGTACCTCCAGGACCTTGATGCGTCGGACCTTCCCGACTACGCCGACCTCGGGCCCGAGCTGACTCGCGACTATCGCGGCCTGCGGCTGTGGCTGCCGTTGCACCTGCATGGCGTGGCGGCGTTTCGGCAGGCGCTCGACGAGAAGCTCGACCTGGCCGCGATGGCCGACGCCGGGCTCCGCGACGACGACCGGATCGAGCTGCCGTGGCGGCCGGACCTCACGGTCGTGGCCTTTCGGCTCCGCGACGGGTCGGACCACGAGCAGCAGGAGTGGCTGAAGCGCATCAACGCGGAGCAACGGGCCTTCGTGTCGAGTACGCGGGTCGGCGGCCGGTACGTGCTGCGGTTGTGCGTCCTGTGTCACCGTACACACGCCGATCGGATGCGCGAGGCGGTCGACGTCATCCGGCGTACGTTGCCGGGCTGAGCACGACGCGGGCACCACGCTTGGGCGCCAGCGTGACGTTGCGGGTGATCGGCGCCTCGGGCTCGGCGGTCTCGGGCCGGATCTCGAACCGCGTCAACATCTCGCGCAGGATGACCTCCGACTCCATCAGCGAAAACCCCGCACCGATGCAGCGCCGGGCGCCGCCGCCGAACGGTAGCCAGATGTGGGTCGACGGCGGGTCGTCGCCGAGGAACCGCTCGGGCCGGAACCGTTCGGGATCCGGATGATGAGCGTCGTCGGCGTGGACGAGCCCGATCGCGGGCATGACCGTGACACCGGCCGGCAGGTCGTATCCCGCGACGGTCGCGGGCTCGGTCAGCAGCCGGCCCACCTCGTAGATCACCGGGTGTACGCGAAGCGACTCCTTGGCAACGGCCGAGAGGTACGCGTCGTCACCGGCACTCGCGGCGTCGCGCGCGGCCCGCTGTACCTCGGGCGACCGAGCGAGCTCGTGAAACGTCCACGACAGCGATGTGGCCGTCGTTTCGTGACCGGCGAGCAGCAGCGTGATCAGCTGGTCGCGCAGCAGCTCGTCGGGCCACTCGGCCCCGGTCGTCAGCAGCCGGGTCAGGACGTCGCGCCCTTCGTCGAGTGGGGAAGCGGCCCGACGCTCGGCGATCTCGGCGTACAGCTCCTCGTCGAGCCGGTGCTGGATCTCGAGATGGCGTCGCCACGGCCCGTACCGTCGTAGCCGGGGGTAGTAGCCGGCGAGCATGAGAAACGGGCCCACCAAGACTACGCGCTCGACCAGCGGGCGCAGTGTCGCCAGGCGGTCCGGATCGGTGACGCCGAAGACGACCTGCATGATGACGTCGAGCGTGACCCGTTGCAGATAGGGATGCATCGCGACCGGCACGCCCGTCGGCCAGTCGGCCAGGTGCTGCTTCGTGATCCCGGCGACCAGGTCGCGATAGCCGCGCAGCGCGGCGCCGTTGAACGCCGGCATCAACTGCTTGCGAATGGCGAGATGCTCGTCCTCGTCGATCAGCAGCAACGAGTGCGACCCGAGAAGCGGCTCCAGGACCCCGTTGCTCTCACCGGCGTGAAAGGACGTCGCCGAGCGGGCGAAGACGTCGCGGATCACGCCCGGCTCCGCGACAAGGACCAGCCGTCGACCTCCGGGCGCGATCCGCACGGTGAACACGTCGCCGTAGCGCCGACGCAGCGCTGGCAGCCAGCGATGTCGATAGCGACCGAAAGCGTACGTCTGGACCAGCATCGGCAGCCGCGGGCCCGGCGGCAGTCTGCTCATGCGTCCAGGGTGCCCGGCGCGCGTGTCCAACGCACGCAGCGCGGTCGCGTCAGTTCTCCAGGACGATCCACTGTCTGCCGTCGATGATTTCGCGCACCGCGTCGAGATGCCCGGCATGGACGGCGGTCTCGGTGATCATGCGCATCATGACCGACCGCAGGTCCGGGAAGTCAGCTCCCCATTCGGCCCACACCGGATCGGGTTGCTTCGGGGCGGCGTCGAGATCGGTCGACGCGATGATCGCATCGGATAGCTCGATCTCGTCCCGGTAGAGAGCGAATACCGATTCCGGCGTCTCGTCCGGGCCGACCTGCCAATCGCCACGCGGGCCTTCGGGGAAGTAGTCCAGCGACTCTCCGGCCATGACGCAGCGAAACCAGTAGTGCTCGTCCGAAAGGGCGAGGTGCTTAATCAGCCCGAGGCAGTGCCACGCTGACGGGAGCACCGGCCGGCGAAGCTCCTCCTCCGACAAGCCCTCGAGGATGCCGATGACGTGCCGTCGCTGGGCGTCGAGGTGGCCCTGCAAGAGACGCTTGTCGTCGGTTGGCCGGTCCGTCATTGCTGGCTCCCTTTCAGTCACGGCTTGACGCGATCACGATGCGGCGGCGGCGTCGGCAGCTCGGCCGTGCCCAGAGCGAACGCTACCGCCGCCTCCGCGTGCAGCCGCGTGGTCGGAAACACCGGCACCATTGCGTCGCCGGGTCGGACCAGCAGCTCGATCTCGGTGCATCCGAGGATGATGCCGTCGGCGCCGTCGGCGGCGAGCCGGTCCATGACCTCCCGGTACGCCCGGCGCGACTCGTCACGGACGATGCCGCGTACGAGCTCGTCGTAGATGACCCGGTGCACGAGAGCGCGGTCGCGAGCGTCAGGGACGCTGACGTCGATGCCGTGTGCGCGCATCCGATCGAGGTAGAAGTCGTGCTCCATCGTGAACGCGGTGGCGAGCAGTCCCACCCGGCGCAGCCCATCGGCTCGAAGGGCCTCGGCAGTCGCGTCGATCAGGTGCAGCAGCGGTACGGACAGGCCCTCCATCATCTGGTCGGCGATCAGGTGCATCGTGTTGGTGGCGAGGACGAGGAAGTCGACTCCGGCGCGTTCGAGGGCGAGGCCGGCGTCGCGCAGGAGATCGGCGGCCTCGTCCCAACGGCCTTCGGCTTGCAGCCGTTCGATGACGGCGAAGTCGACCGAGTACAGCACCAGGTGCGCCGAGTGCGAGTCGCCGAGCGCGTCTCGTACCGCCTCGTTGATCAGTCGGTGGTATTCGTGCGACGACTCCCAGCTCATCCCGCCGAGCAGGCCGATGGTCTTCATCGCTCTAGAGTGCCGCACCCGACCGAGACATCCGAGCAGATGTGCCGGCGCCCGAGCCGACGACGAGGACCTCGCCGAGGATTCAGGGCGCGGTGACGAAGTCGATCAGCTCTTCGACCCGGCCGAGCAGCGCGGGCTCGAGGTCGGCGTACGAGTCGACGCGCGACAAGATGCGCCCCCAGGCCGCAGCCATGTCGGCCTGTGACGACGCGGGCCAGCCGAGCGCCGTCAGCACGCCGTGTTTCCAAGGCCGGCCCATCGGCACGTCCGGCCAGCCCGGGATCCCGAGGGTCGCCGGCTTGACCGCTTGCCAGATGTCGATGAACGGATGCCCCACCACCGCCACGTGCTCGCCCGGAACGTCGGCGGCGATCCGCGACTCCTTGGAGCCCGGGACCATATGGTCGACGAGTACGCCGAGCCGTCGATCCGTGCTCGGCCGGAAGTCGTCGACGATGCGAGGGAGGTCGTCGACGCCGCCGAGGTACTCGACCACGACGCCCTCGATCCGGAGGTCGTCGCCCCACACCTTCTCGACCAGCTCGGCGTCGTGCCGGCCCTCGACGTAAATACGGCTGCCTCGCGCGACGCGGGTCTTGGCGTCACTGACCGCCAGGGAGCCGGACGCGGTGCGCGCCGGTCCCTTCGGCGTCGTGCGCGGCGGCGCCAGCCGTATCGGCCCGCCCTCGACGAGGAACGTGTCGTCGACGCTGAACGAACGGCGCTTGCCGAACCGGTCTTCGAGCTCGACCGTGCCGCGCTCGATACGGACGACGGCGCCGACGAAACCCGACGCCGGATCCTCGAGCACGAGGTCGCCGCTGAGCTCGATCTCGACCCGGCGGACCTTGCGCGGCCGACGCCAGTCGCCAGCCAGGACGTCGCCGCCGTATCGGTCGCTCATGACGCGACACCGTAGCCGAGTAAACCTCTGTGGACGACGCCCGACGCCCGGCGCGTCGATCCGGCACGCTGGTCGCCATGCGTCCGAGGAGGCAAGATGGCCACTATGACCGCGCAGACCGGCCTGCCGTGGGGGCGGCCGCTGACCGTCGAGGACCTCGAGGCGATGCCCGATGACGGGCACCGTTACGAGCTCATCGACGGGACGCTGATCGTGTCCCCAGCACCGAGCTGGCAGCACCAGGGTGTGCAGATGTGTCTGGCCGCCTGGCTCTACGAGCGTTGCCCGAGCGACTTGCGGGTCGTCCCCGCGCCGTTCGAGGTGCAACTCGCGATGGACACCGCCGTGCAGCCGAACGTCATCGTCACCCGGTTCGCCGACCTGACGTACAAGAACCTGCCCGTGCCGCCGTTGCTCGCGGTTGAGGTCCGCTCCCCGAGTACGGCGATGATCGACCGGAACCTCAAGCGCGCGACGTACGAGCGGTTCGGCATCGCGTCGTACTGGCTGGTCGATCCCGATCCCGAGCGGCCGGCCGTGACCGTACTCGAGCTCGAGGACGGCCGGTACGTCGAGCGGGCTGCTGTCGCCGGCGAGGAGTCGTACGACGCGGCGTACCCCTTCGAGGTCCGGGTCTGCCCCTGGGACCTGACCCGCGACCTCCGGCCGAAGGAGTAGGCGCGACCGCGAGCTTGGGCGGCGTGCGAGGATTTCCCACGTGTCAGCGCCCCTACCTGGCTCGACAGACCCGTCGATCCTCCGCAACTTCTGCATCATCGCCCACATCGACCACGGCAAGTCGACGTTGGCCGATCGGATGCTGCAGTTGACCGGCGTACTCGACGAGCGGACCATGCGGGCGCAGTACCTCGACCGGATGGACATCGAGCGCGAGCGCGGCATCACGATCAAGAGCCAGGCCGTCCGGCTGCCCTACACCCCGGCCGATGGTGGACCCACGTACGTGCTCAACCTGATCGACACGCCAGGGCACGTCGACTTCTCGTACGAGGTCAGCCGCAGCCTGGACGCCTGCGAGGGGGCCGTGCTGCTGGTCGACGCTGCCCAGGGAATCGAGGCGCAGACACTGGCCAACCTCTACCTCGCGGTCGACGCCGATCTGCACGTCATCCCCGTGCTCAACAAGATCGACCTGCCCAGTGCGCAGCCGGAGCGGTATGCCGAGGAGATCGCCCACATCATCGGCTGTGACCCGGCCGACGTGCTGCAGGTGTCGGCCAAGACCGGGGACGGCGTCGAGGAGTTGCTCCAGGCGATCGTCGAGCAGGTGCCGCCGCCGACGGGAGTCGCCGACGCACCGCCGAGGGCTCTGATCTTCGACTCGGTCTATGACACCTACCGCGGCGTGGTGACCTACGTACGCGTGGTCGACGGCAAGCTGACCCACCGCGACCGGATCACGATGATGTCGACCGGCGCGGTCCACGAGATGCTCGAGGTCGGCGTGATCTCGCCGGAGCCGACGAAGGCCGACCAGATCGGGGTCGGCGAGGTCGGCTACCTGATCACGGGCGTCAAGGAGGTCCGGCAGTCCCGGGTCGGCGACACGGTGACGGCGGCGAACCGCGGCGCGACCGAGCCACTCAGCGGATACCGGCATCCGAACCCGATGGTGTTCGCCGGGCTCTATCCGATCGACGGCGACGACTACCCGGACCTGCGGGACGCTCTCGACAAGCTGCAGCTCAACGACGCGGCTTTGACGTACGAACCGGAGACGTCGGGGGCCCTCGGGTTCGGCTTCCGCTGTGGCTTCCTCGGCCTGCTGCACATGGAGATCGTGCGCGAACGGTTGGAGCGGGAGTTCGACCTCGACCTGATCTCGACCGCGCCCAACGTCGTCTACCGCGTCGTCATGGAGGACAGCACCGAGCACACGGTGACCAATCCGAGCGAATTCCCTGAGGGCAAGATCGCCGAGGTGCACGAGCCGGTGGTCCTCGCGACGATCCTGTCGCCGAGTGACTACATCGGCACGATCATGGAGCTCTGCCAGGGTCGGCGCGGGTCGCTTCAGGGCATGGACTACCTGTCGGAGTCGCGGGTGGAGCTGCGGTACGTGCTGCCGCTGGCCGAGATAGTCTTCGACTTTTTCGACGCGCTGAAGTCGCGGACCCGGGGGTACGGGAGCCTTGACTACGAGCCGACCGGTGACCAGGTGGCCGATCTGGTCAAGGTCGACATCCTGCTGCACGGCGAGCCGGTTGACGCGTTCAGCGCGATCGTGCACCGGGACGCGTCGTACGCCTATGGCGTCGCGCTCGCGCAGAAGCTGAAGAAGCTGATCCCGCGACAGCAGTTCGAGGTGCCGATCCAGGCCACGATCGGGACCCGGATCATCGCCCGCGAGACGGTGCGCGCCCTGCGCAAGGACGTCCTGGCCAAGTGCTACGGCGGCGACATCACCCGCAAGCGCAAACTGCTCGAGCGCCAGAAGGAAGGCAAGAAGCGGATGAAAATGGTCGGGAGGGTCGAAGTACCCCAGGAGGCCTTCATCGCCGCCCTGTCGACCGATGCCTCCGACTGATCCGACCGAGTGCCCGTCCTTTGTCCGTTCCGGTGTGAAATAGGTATGACAAGTCCACCCGATGTAGCGGGTGACAGCGACGGCGGGTAATGTCCCGGACGCAGGCCGTTATGGGCCGATCCTCAGACGGCCGACGAATCAGTGGAGGACGACGTGAGTCGCGCCGCATCGCATGATCTTCTCGGGTTACGGCGATCCGTGATGCGACGATGACGTCCAGCCAACCTCTGCTTCAACGCCTGCTGCCGGACACCCGAGCGGGTCGCGTCATGGCGCTCGCGACGCTGATCAACGTCACCGGCAACGGCATCTACATTGTCGTCGCAGTCCTCTACTTCACCCGGATCGTCGGACTCACCCCGACCCAGGTCGGTGTCGGCCTGTCGGTCGCCGGACTGTGCGGTCTGCTGTCCGGTGTTCCGATGGGGCACATCGGCGACCGGGTCGGCGGCCGCGAGCTGATCATCGTGCTGCTGCTCATCGGCGCGGTGGCAGCCATCGCCGCAGCCTTCGTCGAGACCTTCTGGCAGTTCGTCGTCCAGGCCAGCGTCCTCGCGATCTTCGACCGTGGCTCGGCAGCGGTACGCGGCGGCCTGATCGCGTCGACCTCGACCGGGCCTGAACGCATCAGGACCCGGGCCTATCTGCGGTCGGTGACCAACGTCGGCCTCGCAATCGGCGGCGCCGGCGCTGCTTTCGCGCTGATCTACGACACCAAGGCGGCCTACGTCACGGTGATCGTGATCAACGCCGCCACCTACGTGTTGACGGCGCTCGTCCTGCGCTCGTACCCGCACATCGCTCCGGTTCCGGCCGAGGAAGGCGCGCCGATCACGCAGGTCTTCCGGGACGTGCCGTACTTCATGATGACCGCGCTGATGGCCGCGATGGCCGTGCAGTACGCGATCCTCGACGTCGGCGTGCCGTTGTGGGTCGACAACTACACCGAAGCGCCGCGCTGGACTGTGTCGTTGCTGTTCGTCATCAACACGGTCGTCGTCGTGCTCTTCCAGGTCGCGGTGAGCCGTCGGGTCGAGACGGTTGCGGTGGCGGCTCGGGTGATCTCGCTGTCCGGCATCGTGTTCTGGCTGGCGTGCGTCCTGTTCGCGCTCAGCGAGGGCCGTCCGGCCGGATGGGCCGTCGGACTGCTCGTTGCCGCCGGCATCGTTCACGTCGTGGGAGAGCTGCTTCAGGCGGCCGCCCAGTTCTGTCTCGGGCAAGATCTCGCGCCCGACCACGCCCAGGGTCAGTACCAGGGCCTCGCGAGCACCGGCTTCTCGCTCTCGGCCATGATCGCGCCGACCGTGATCACGCTGCTCCCGATCAAGCTCGGCGGGGTCGGCTGGTTGCTGCTCGGCGGCTTCTTCGTGCTCGTGGGAGTCGCGTTGCCGCCGGTCGTCGGATGGGCCCAGCGCACTCGCCCCCAGTTCGCGCCGCGAGCGGCGGCCAGCTGACTCGGCGACCGCCCGTCGGCCTGTTGTCGGGGCTGCGCCGTGCAATACGGTCTATCCAGACAGTCGCCGACCTCGCGAGGACCCATGACCAGCCCAACGTCCAGCACAACCGCCGTGGCCGACGATCTCTCCATCGTCGAGAACCGGGCGGCCAACGTCGCCGAGATGTTCCTCGCCCGCGTCCGCGAGACACCCGATCACGACGCGTATCGGTTCCCCGTCGGCGACACATGGGAGACGCGGACCTGGCAGCAGACCGGTGACCGAGTACGGCTGTGGGCTGCCGGCCTCGTGGCCCTCGGCGTCGACTCCGAGCAGCGGGTGGCGATCGCGGCGGCGACCCGGTACGAGTGGATCCTCGCCGACCTCGCGATCATGTGCGCCGGTGCGGCGACGACGACGGTCTATCCGTCCACAATGGCCGACGACGTCGCGTACATCTTGTCCGACTCGCAGAGCCAGGTGATCTTCGCCGACGACGACACGCAGATCGCCAAGCTACGTGAGCGGCGCGACGACATGCCTGAGTTACACAAGGTGGTCACGTTCGACGGGACGCCGGACGAGGGCGACGACCCGTGGGTGATCAGCGTCGATGCCCTGGAGAAGCTGGGCTCCGACCTCCTCGCCGAGCAGCCGGACGCGGTAGACCGGCGGGTTGCCGCGATCGACCCGGAGTCACTCGCGACCCTGATCTACACCTCGGGCACGACCGGTCGGCCGAAGGGCGTGCGGCTGCGCCACTCCAGCTGGACCTACGAGGGCGCGGCCGTCGGGGCGACGGGCATTCTCACCATCGACGACGTGCAGTTCCTGTGGTTGCCGATGGCGCACTCGTTCGGCAAGGTGCTGCTGACGACGCAGTTGCAGATCGGGTTCGTCACGGCGGTCGACGGCCGGGTCGACAGGATCGTCGACAACCTGGCGGTCCTGCGGCCGACGTTCATGGGCGCCGCACCGCGGATCTTCGAGAAGGCGTACGGCCGGATCGTCACGATGGCCCACGGTGAGAGTCCGGCGAAGGCCAAGGTCTTCGACTGGGCCTGCGGCGTCGGCGCGAAGGTCTCGCGGCTCAAGCTGGAGGGCAAGCCGGTGCCGGCACCGCTCGCCCTGCAGCGCAAGGTCGCCGACAAGCTGGTGTTCTCGAAGATCCGGGAGCGGTTCGGCGGCCGCGTCCGCTTCTTCATCTCGGGATCGGCCGCGCTGTCGCGCGAGGTGGCCGAGTGGTTCCACGCGGCCGGCGTCGTCATCCTCGAGGGCTACGGGCTGACGGAGACGTCCGCCGGATCGTTCGTCAACCGCCCGGACAGCTTCAAGTTCGGCACGGTCGGCCCGCCGTTCCCCGGCACCGAGGTCAAGATCGCCGAGGACGGCGAGATCCTGATCAAGGGCCCCGGCGTGATGGACGGCTACCACCACATGGAGGACGAGACCAAGGCTGCGCTCGTCGGTGACGGCTGGTTTGCGACGGGTGACATCGGCGAACTCGACGCCGACGGCTTCCTGCGCATCACCGACCGGAAGAAGGACCTCTTCAAGACCTCCGGCGGCAAGTACGTCGCGCCGTCCAACATCGAGGCGCTGTTCAAGGCGCTGTGTCCGCTGGCCAGTCAGATGGTCGTGCACGGTAGCGAGCGCAACTTCTGCTCCGCGCTGATCACGCTCGACGCCGACGCGGTCGCCGACTGGGCGAGCAAGCACGAGCTGGAGGGCCGGCCGTACTCCGAGATCGTGATGTCGGACGACATGCACGACGAGATCGAGCGCTACGTCGAACAGCTCAACGACCGGCTCAACCGGTGGGAGTCGATCAAGAGGTTCGTCATCTTGGACCACGACCTGACGATCGAGTCGGGCGAGCTGACCCCGAGCCTCAAGCTCAAGCGCCGCGTCGTCGAGGACAACTACCGGCATCGGCTGGACGCGCTGTACGGCTGACGGTTTTGGCGCGGGGGACCCCTGCGACGAACCTATTGGCGTAGGGGTCCCCAGCGCCAATGCGGGTGCGGCCAGGCCAGAACGCATTCGGCCCAACGCCACCCACATCGGCCCCTGACACAATCGACACGTGCCCTCGACGTTGCCGCATGGTGAGCCGGCGCCGCCCGACGGTCGGCTGCCCTCGCACGCGCTGGCCGAGCTGTCCGGTCGGCCCTTCGGCGTCTACGTCCACGTGCCCTTCTGCACGGTGCGTTGCGGTTATTGCGACTTCAACACGTACACCGCCGAGGAGCTCGGGACGACGCCCGGCGCGTCCCGCGCCACGTACGCCGACGCGGTCCGGCGCGAGCTCGACCTGGCGGCCGACGTACTCGGTCAGCCGCCTCCGGCGACGTCGATCTTCTTCGGCGGCGGGACCCCGACACTGCTTCCGCCGACCGACCTGACCGGGGTCGTCGCCGCTATCAACGAATGCTGGGGTCTCGCCCCCGACGCCGAGGTCACGACCGAGGCCAACCCCGACAGTGTCGACGCCGCGTCCCTCGCCGCCTTGCGCGCCGGCGGGATCAATCGGATCTCCTTCGGCATGCAGTCGTCCGAGCCGTCCGTGCTCGCAACTCTCGACCGTACCCACGACCCGGACCGAGTGCCCGATGTCGTCGACGCTGCCCGGGCGGCCGGCTTCGACCAGGTCAGCCTCGATCTCATCTACGGCACGCCGGGGGAGACCCACGAGCAGTGGCGACGCAGCGTCGGGAGCGCACTCGCGATGGAGCCGGACCACATCTCGGCGTACGCCCTGGTCGTCGAACCCGGCACGGCCCTGGCGCGCCGGGTACGCCGCGGTGAGCTGCCGTCGCCCGACGATGACGATCTCGCCGACAAGTACGCCATAGCCGATGAGCTGCTCATGGCCGCGGGATACGGCTGGTACGAGATCTCCAACTGGGCTCGCGACGACGAGTCCCGCTGCGTCCACAACCGGCTCTACTGGACTGCGGGGCACTGGTGGGGCTTCGGACCTGGAGCCCACTCCCATGTCGGAGGCGTCCGGTGGTGGAACGTCAAGCATCCCGCTGCGTACGCGGCCCGGCTCGACGCCGGTGACAGCCCGGCGCAGGCCCGCGAGGTGCTCGACCCGGAGACACGGCGGACGGAGCGAGTACTGCTCGAGAGCCGATTGGCCGACGGCCTCCAGCGTGAACTCCTCGATCGGGCCGGCGAGCATGCCGTGCCGGACCTCGTCGCCGACGGCCTGGTCGAACCTTCGCGGGACCGGCTAGTGCTGACCCGTCGAGGGCGACTCCTCGCCGACACGGTCGTCCGCGCCCTCGTGCCCTGACGTCCCGCGGCGCTTGTCGAGCTCACGCCACTCCGGGCGGATCGCCGGCAGCATGGTGACGGCGAAGTACGCGAGGCCGAGCGCCAGCAGCGCCGGAGAGATGCCGATGGCGGCGATCGCGATGCCGCCGACGATGCCGCCGAACGGGATGAGCGCCCAGGCCAGCGAGGTGCCGAGCGCCGTCACCCGGCCCATCAGGTGGCGCGGAATGCGTTCGTAGATCACGGCGCCCAGGATCGGGTTGATGAAGCCGGCGGCCAGACCACCTGCCATTCCGACGGCGACGATGATCACGAGCGGGGCGTCGAGGGCCATCACGATGAAGCGCGGCGCGCCGGCGATCGTGAAAGCCACGACGTACGTGATGAACCGGGGCAGCCGCTCGCCAAGCCAGGCCGCGAGCACTGCCCCGACCGTGGATGCCGCGGAGAACGTCGCGAACAGAGCAGCGAGCGTCCCGGCGCCGTACCCGTTGTCGTGGACCCAGTAGGGCATGAGCACGACGGTGTTGGCCTGGTCGATCAGGTTGGTGAGCGCGACCATCACGACGATCGCGACGAGGACCGGATCACGGCGCAGGAAGTCCCATCCGGTGCGCAGCCGTTCGACGTATGTCCCGTCGTCGTCCTCGGCCTTGCGGTGGATCCGCCGGGGCGCGGTGGCGGCGATCAGCAGTCCGGACAGGGCGAAGCTGACGGCGTCGACGATCAAGGCGTTCGCCGGTCCGACGGCCACGACGATCAGGCCGGCCAGGGCGGCTCCGGCCAGACCGGCGAACCGCTCGACCGCGCTCTGGAGTCCGGTGGCCCGTTCCATGGGTACGTCACCGGCGTCGACGATGTCGGGTACGAGAGCCGCCTTGGCGCCGTCGCCGGGGCCGCGGAGCAGGCCGGCCAGCGCGACGAGGCCGAGCAGGACGTCGTAGCGCAGAGCATCGGCCATGTGCAGCAGCGGGATGACCGCGACGACGACGGTGCTGCCGAAGTCGGCCAGCACGCAGATCCGCCGAGCGCCGAGCCGGTCGATGTGGGGACCGGCCAGCGCCTTGGCGGCGACGTAGGGACCCATCTCGGCGAAGGCGACCAATCCGGTCTTGGTCGCGCTGCCGGTCGTGACGAGGACGAACCAGGGGAGCGCCACCATCGAGAGCCGGGTGCCGCACAGCGAGATCAGCTCGGCGGCGAGCCAGCCGTACAGCGGGCGCTTCGTGGCCGTCATGAGTCGGCTTCCGTCACCGTGCCGGGGCGCGGGAACAGGTGGAGCAGGAGCATGACTTGCGCGGCGTCCGGGTCGGGCTCGGCGGCGGCGTACTCCTCGATGATCGACTCCAGCCGTTCGCTCAGCTCCTCGGCCTTAGCCGGCGTCAGGTGGAGTAGCCAGTCGCTATGGATGCTGGCGCGACGCCACGTGCGCGGGAGCATCGGAAGATCCTCCATCGCACGTTGCAGCTGTTCGGTGCGGACGACGGCGGCCGCCTGCATGAACGCGTCGGTCGCGTCGCGGGCAGCGGCGTCCGACGCGTCCTCCTCGGTGTGGGTCGACTGGTGGGCCGCGCGCCACCAGCGGTCGCGGCTGTTGCCCCGCTCGGTGTCCTCGACGACGAAGCCGTGCTGGGCGAGCTGGCGCAGGTGGTAGCTGGTGGCGCCGGAGTTGAGGCCGAGCCGCTCGGCCAGCCGGGTCGCGGTCGACGGTCCGTCGAAACGGAGCATGCTGAGCAGCCGCAGCCGTACGGGATGGGCGAGGGCACGCAGGGCGACCGGACTGGGCGTGATCTCATCCAGCGGCTTCGACTCGGTCATGCTCGGCAGGATACAACCGCAAAGACATCTTTGCAAAGATCCCTTTGCGATCGCTCGTACCGTGAGCCTGCGACGAGCGACCTATCGCCGTCTCCGCTCAGTGGGACGTGAGGGTGGCGTAGCCGCGGCGGACTGCGTCGGCCAGGTGGGCCGAAGGGTACGGCCACGTGCCGCGATCGAGGGCGTCGTCGACCGCCACTCCGCCGGTGGCCAGGACCCGGATCTGCTCGGCGATGTCGACGACCTCGCCACGCTGCCGCTGCACGAACTCTCGGTCGACCACCGGCCCATGTCCGGGCACGACCACCGAATCCGTCGTGAGCAGCCCGATCACCAAGTCGAGCGAGTCCGGCCACTCCAGCGGGAAGCAGTCCGTGCCGTACGACGGCGGCGCGCTCGACTCGACCAGGTCCCCGGCGTACACCACATCGGCGTCCGGCACCCGAATCACGATGTCGCCGTCGGTGTGGCCCCGGCCCGGGTGGACCAACTCGACGAGCCGATCGCCGAGATCGACGGCCCACACCGACGAAAACGTCTCGGTCGGCGCTGCGATGTTGGTGGCGAGCAGCTCGTCACGCGGTACGCGGCGGTAGGGCCGGTCCAACGGGTCGTCGGAGTCGTCGGTGTAGTCGGCCCGAATCTCCTCCATCGTCGCCGGCAGGCTTACCGCCACCGACTCGTGAGCGACGATCGGCGCGCCGGTGAACGCGGCGTTGCCGAAGGTGTGGTCGAAGTGCACGTGGGTGTTGACCACGGCCCGAATCGGGAGCGCCGACAGCGACCGAACCGCGTCGGCCAGCTCCCGCCCCTGCGCGGTCGAGGCCCGCGTGTCGATGACGAGAAGGCCTTCACCGCCGGCCACGACACCGCACGAGAGGTCGAACGACTCGTACCGTCGGACAAAACACCCATCGGCGACTTCCTGCCACGCGTCATCGCGCCCCGAACCGTTGCTCATTTGCGTAGACTGGCACTCATCCGGTCCGAGTGCCAACGGGCAGGGAGGTGAACCATGATCGAGGAGCGCAAGCTGGAGGTGTTGCGGGCGATTGTCGAGGACTACGTCGCGACCCAGGAGCCGGTTGGCTCCAAGACGCTCGTCGAGCGACACAACCTTCCCGTATCGCCGGCAACGGTGCGCAACGACATGGCCGCCCTCGAGGAGGAGGGTTTCATCGCGCAGCCGCATACGAGCGCCGGCCGGATTCCGACCGACAAGGGCTACCGGCTGTTCGTCGATCGGCTGGCCAAGGTACGGCCGCTGTCGGCCGCCGAGAAGCGGGCGATCACGACGTTCCTCGACGGTGCCGTCGACCTCGACGACGTCGTCCAGCGCAGCGTACGCACGTTGGCCCAGCTGACCCGGCAGGTGGCGGTGGTGCAATATCCGTCGCTCACCCGGTCGACCGTCCGCCACGTCGAGCTGGTGTCGCTGGCGCCCAGCCGGCTGCTCGTCGTGCTCATCACCAGCAGCGGCCGGGTCGAACAACGCGTGGTCGAGACCGCCACCGATATCGGCGAGTCGCTGCTCGGCGACCTGCGAGCCCGGATCAACATTGCCTGCCTCGGCGAGCGCCTGGTCGACGCCGCCGATCGGCTCGCCGACCTCGCGGAGACCTTCGAGGCCGACGACCG
>JBKOYM010000108.1:0-21614 GCA_046725375.1 Actinomycetota bacterium | reverse complement strand
CCGGATCCGGGTGAGCGGGGAGGCGACCATCATCGTCTACCGGTCGACCGCTGACGGCCGTTCGCAGCGGGTCGACTCGGCGTCGACCGATACCGGCGGCGGTAGCGATTTCGAGTTCCGGCTGCCGCTGAAGCCGTTCGGTGACGGCGGCTGGTACTGGTTCGACATCTGGGCCGGCACCGACGACGCCGTGCTCGAAGAGGCCGCCTGGTGGGCCGACGTCCCGGCCGACCGAGCCCGCCACGGCACCGCCACGGTCGGCATCACGGTGATCCGCCCCGACTCCGCGGTGCCGTTGCTGGGTCAGTTGGCCGACGACAAAGAGGTCATGAGCGTCCTCGACGAGGTGATCGTCGTCGACCAGGGCACCGAGCGGGTCCGCGACGAGCCGGATTACGCGCGGATCGACAAGGCGATGGGCGGCAAGCTCCGCGTCATCGAACAAGGCAACATCGGCGGTTCCGGTGGCATCGCGCGGTCGCAGTACGAGACCGTCAAGGCCGGCACCAGCACGTACGTTCTCCACCTCGACGACGACATCGTGGCCGAGCCCGAGAGCATCTTGCGCGCGATCACCTTCGGCGACCTGTCCCGGCGGCCTACGCTGGTCGGCGCTCACATGTTCAGCCTGTACGCCCGGTCCCAGATGCACAGCTTCGGCGAGCAGGTGGCCCGGTGGCGGTTCTGGTGGGGTCCGGCGTCGCGGGTGAAGCCCGAGCACGACCTCGCCAACAGCAACCTGCGTGCCACCCGATGGCTGCATCACCGGGTCGACGTCGACTACAACGGCACGTGGATGTGCCTGATCCCGCGGGTAGTCCTCGAGGAGATCGGCCTTCTCCTCCCGCTGTTCATCAAATGGGATGACGCGGAGTACGGCCTGCGCGCCCAGGCGGCCGGCTATCCGACCGTGTCGATGCCGGGCGTGGGCGTGTGGCACGTGCCGTGGACCGACAAGAACGACGCGCTCGACTGGCAGGCGTACTACCACCAGCGCAACCGGACCGTGGCGGCGCTGCTGCATTCGCCGTACGACTATGGCGGCCGCATCGTCCGCGAGAGCTTCATCCACCAGGTCAAGCATCTGCTCGCGATGCAGTACTCCACGGCCGAGCTGCGGCTGCTGGCGCTCGAGGACATCCTGTCCGGGCCGGGTCACCTGCACCGTCAGATCGGCACCAAGCTCTTCGAAGTACGGGCGCTGCGCACCGAACACGCGGACGCACAGACCAAACCACACGCCGACGCCTTCCCGCGACCGCGGCTGCTGAAGCCGCCGAAGCGTGGTCACGATCCCGGCGACCCGCAGGGCAAGCTCTCGCAGCTCAAGACCGCCACGCTCGGCAGCATCCGGCAGATGCTGCCCGTTCGCGATCTCGCGAAGCGGCACCCGGAGGCCCGGATCGCGGCGCGGGACGCCCGCTGGTGGCGGCTCGTCGGACACGACTCAGCCGTCGTCTCGACCGTCGACGGCGCCGGGGCGTCGTGGTATCGCCGCGAGCCGAAGGAGTTTCAGCGGCTGCTGCGCCGGACCATCCGGATCCACGAGCAGTTCGCGCTGGAGTGGCCGCGGCTGGCCAAGGAATACCGCAGCGCGTTACCCGAGCTGACCTCGATGCACATGTGGGAGTCGACCTTCGAGGCGAACGCGGGGGAGAAGTCCGCGGCGCCGGCGCCGGACGGCGCGGTCAGCGCCACCAGCGTCACGGTCGACAACATCGACGAGGCCGGCGACACCGGCAACACCGGCAAGGATGAGGCAGGCGATTCATGAGCAACGCGGGCACGCTCGACGGTGAGCACCCGCACGGTCCGCTGAAAGCACCAGGGGACACCACCGGCCTGTTCGGGGTGTTCAGGCGTCGCTACCTTCTCGGCCTCCTGGTGCGCAAGGAGCTGCGGGTTCGCTACCAGGCATCGGTGCTCGGCCTGGCCTGGTCGTACATCAAGCCTCTGATCCGGTTCATGATGTACGTGCTGGTGGTCGGCTATGTCATCGGCCTGAGGAAGACTGAGCACTATCCGTACCACGTCTTTGCCGGAATGATGATCGTCTCCTTCTTCTCCGAGACGCTGACCGCCGGCACCAAGTCGGTCGTGAAGAACAGTTCGCTGGTGCGGAAGATGAGCGTGCCGCGGGAGATGTTTCCGGTCGCGTCACTCCTGGTCACGGCCTACCACATGATCCCGCAGTACATCATCCTCATCATCGCCTGCCTGGTCGTCGGCTGGAACCTGGACCTGGTCGGCCTGGTAGCTGGCCTGCTTTCGGTGTCGATCGTCATCACCTTCTCGATGGCAGTCGGCCTCGCGTTCAGCGCGCTGAATGTGCTGTTCCGCGACTTCCAGAACTTCGCCGAGACGATCTCGCAGCTGATCATGTGGACGACCCCGATGATCTACCCCTTCGACCTGATCGCGGAGCGGACGCACGGCAACTGGATCGAGCAGCTCTACCTCGCGAATCCGGTCGCCGAGGGGGTCATCCTCGCCCAGCGGTGTTTCTGGTTGCCGACCCTGAGCGACCCCGATGCGGCCGTGTTCCCCGATTACCTGCTGCTCCGGGGATTCGGCACCCTGACCGCCTGCCTCGTCCTGGTGTATTTGGCCCAGCGCCTGTTCCGCCGGCTCGAGGGCAAGTTCGCAGAGCAGATGATGTGATGGCGACCTCGATCCTGTTGGACCAAGTGACCAAGCGCTTCGTGCTCCGGGACGCGCTCACCCTCAAGCGCCGCCTGGTCGCGGTCGCGCGGCGCCAGCCCGTGACCCGTTCCTTCATTGCCATCAACGACGTGTCGGTCACCGTCGAGGAGGGCGAGACCATCGGCCTGATGGGGCTCAACGGCTCGGGGAAGTCCACGTTGCTCAAGCTCATCTCGGGCGTGCTCCGGCCCGATGGCGGTCGGGTGCTGACGCGGGGTCGCATCGCCGGCCTCATCGAGGTCTCCGCCGGGTTCCACAAGACGCTCACCGGACGCGAGAACATCTACCTCAACGGCGCGATCATGGGTATGAGCGAGGCCGAGATCAACCGCAAGTTCGACGAGATCGTCGACTTCTCGGGCATCGAGGGCTTCCTGGACCAGCCGGTCGGCAGCTACTCGTCGGGGATGTTCGCCCGGCTCGGGTTCTCGGTCTCGGTCGCCGCCGAATCCGACATCTTCATCATCGACGAGGTACTCGCGGTCGGCGACCCGCCGTTCAAGAAGAAGTGCATCAAGCGGATCCAGAAGATTCGCGAGGAGGGGCGCACGATCTTCTTCGTCAGCCACAACACGACCCAGGTGCAGCGACTCTGCTCGCGCGCGCTCGTGTTGGAGTCGGGCAAGCTCGGCTTCGACGGGCCGGTCCAGGACGCGATCCATTACCTGCACTACGACGACGACGGCGACGACATCGACGCCGAGGGCGGGGAGATCTAGTCGCCGTCGTCGGGCCCTGGCGTCCCACGCGTCACATGATTCCCATGAGCTCATGGGAAACCGCACCTACCACGGGTCGCAACCCATGAGAGGTGAAGTTTCCCATGAGCTCATGGGAAACCGACGGGGAGCCGTCACGCGCGGCCCGGCTCGCGCTGCCAGGCCGACCAGGCGGAGTCGACGATCTGCGCCAGGTCGTGCTTCCCGTGCCAGCCGAGCGTCTCCTCGATGCGATCGACCCGTGCGACCAGGCGAGCCGGATCTCCGGGACGGCGGTCGACGACGGTGGGCTCGATCGGGAGGCCGGTCGACGCGGCGATCTGATCGAGTACGGCACGGACCGACGCCCCCTGGCCGGTGCCGACGTTGAACACGTCGTGCGGCTGGTCGTCGCGGTCGAGGTAGTCGAGTGCCGCGAGGTGTGCCTGGGCCAGGTCGAGTACGTGCACGTAGTCGCGAATGCAGGTGCCGTCGGGCGTGTCGTAGTCGTCGCCGAAGATCTTCGGCTGCTGGCCGCTGGTGAGTTGGTGCAGCGCGATGGGGATCAGGTTGAAGACGCCCGGGTCACCGAGGTCGTCCCAGCCCGCGCCGGCGACGTTGAAGTATCGCAGGTTGACCGTGCGGAGCCCCCACGCCTTGCCGGCCGCGCGGTTCATCCACTCGCAGGCCAGCTTGGTCTCGCCGTAGGGGGAGATCGGCGCCGGTCGGGCGTCCTCCCCGATCAGGGATCCGGCCGGGACGTCCGGCAGTCCGTAGGTCGCCGCGGACGACGAGAACATCAGCTTGCGTACGCCGGTCGCCTGCATCGCCTGGAGCAGGTGCGCGTTGCCGCCGACGTTTTGCTCGTAGTACCAGGCGGGTCGGGCGGCGGATTCGCCGACCTGCTTCTTGGCCGCGATGTGGATGACGGCGTCGACTTCGTTCGCTTGGATCGTCCGGGTCAGCGACTCGGTCGCTTCGGCGGCGGACAGATCGATCCGCTCCAGAGTGGCGTTGCCGATCCGCCCGGAGTCGCCTGTACTCAGGTCGTCGACGACGACAACGCGGTCGCCGCGCTCCTGCAGCAGTCGGACGACGTGCGCTCCGATGTAGCCGGCCCCGCCGGTCACCATGACAGCCATGGCCGCCAGCCTAACGGCGAGCGAGTACGGTCGAGCGCACCCCCGTACACCGCGTGAGGTCCGACTCAGGTCGGTGTATCGGGGGCCGCACCGATCGTAAGTCGGAACTCGAGCGACGGGAGTCCTCGGTGGAAGCGGTGATCCTGGCCGGTGGGATCGGGAGCCGGCTGTGGCCGCTGACGACGCGTCGGCCGAAGCATCTGCTGCCCGTGGCCGGTGTGCCGTTCGTCGAGCACCAGTTGGCCAAGCTTGCGGCGGCCGGTGTCGACCATGTCGTCCTCGCGACGTCGTATCGGTCGGCCGACTTCGAACCGGTGCTGGGCGACGGCTCACGGATCGGCGTACGGATCAGCTCCGTCACCGAGCCGGAGCCGCTGGGCACCGGGGGCGGACTGCGACACGCGTCGACCGCCTTGTGCGCCGGGCCGGACGAACCCGTCGTCGTCCTCAACGGCGACCAGCTGTCCGGACACGACCTGACCGCCCAGATCGCCCATCTCGAACGGGCCGGGGCCGAGGGATCACTGCACCTCGTCGACGTACCAGACCCGAGCGCATTCGGCTGCGTGCCGACCGACGACGCCGATCGAGTGACGGCGTTTCTCGAGAAGTCGCCGCGGCCCGTGACCCGGCAGGTCAACGCCGGTTGCTACGTGCTGCGCCGCCGACTCATCGACGCGATCCCCGCCGGTCGGGTGGTGTCGATCGAGCGTGAGACGTTTCCCGAACTGCTGAGCGCCGGGCGCATGCTCGTCGGTTATCGCGAGTCGGCGTACTGGCGCGACGTCGGGACTCCGGAGGCCCTGGTCGAGGCGTCGCGCGACGTGGTCCGGGGCGTCGCGACGTCGCGGGCGTACTCACACCCGCCCGCGGATCGCCTGGTCGACGACGCGTCGGTCGCCGACGGTGAGTTGGTGCGAGGCGGATCGGCGATCGGTCCCGACGCCCGCATCGAGCCGGCTGTCGTCGTCGACGGCAGTGTGGTCATGGCGGGAGCCCAGATCGGCAGCGGCGCCCGCATCGTCGATTCGGTCGTCGGACCGGGCGTTCGGGTCGGTCCGCGCACCCTCCTGCGTGGCGCCTCGATCGGCGACGGAGCGTCGGTGGGTGCCGACTGCGAGCTGCTCGACGGGGTACGGATCGCGTGCGACGCCGTCATCGCGGACGCGTCGATCCGAATCACTCCGCCGTAATCGTCACCAAGGCGAGCGTGTCGGGTCCGGAGCGGTCAAGCGCGATCCGCCGGCGCGTCGCGATCGCGAGAGCATGCAGCCGCTCGACCAGGGCGCCCGCCTCCCATGCGGCGGCCTCGTGCATGGCGCCGCCGGCGGCGACCATCTCCCACTGCCCCGGCCCGGCGGGGCGCAGCTCGACAAGCGCCGGATCGGCCGCCTCCAACGCGTCCGCCACCATGTCGGCAACCGAGTCATCCGGCACGGGGAAGCCGCTGGTCGCTTCTGGGTCGTCACGCCGGGCGGCGGCCCGCACCGCGTCGGCAGCCCCCCAACCGAACAGGTCGGACTCGGCCGGCCGGACGAGAACGGCGGCCCCGCCTCCCTGGCGGCCGGGCGGCAGCACCCGCTCGGCGAGCCCACGTACGACTGCGACCGGCACGCCGAGCGTCTTGCCTTGCACGAGATCGGCGGCGCCGGCGATCTCGTCGGCGACCGCAGGAGCCGTGACGACCAACCGGTTGCCATGGCTGTCGAGGGCGTCCGCGAGGTCATCGACGGCGGCGAGTCCCGCGGCTCCGACCGCGATGTCGGTCTGACCTTGCCGCCAGGCGCGGCCGGCCGTATCGGTGATGATCACGGCGACGTTGACTCCGGACAGCCGGCTCAATCGGTCGCGCAGGCGTGCGGCGTCGGCGTCCGGGTCGGGCGGGAGCGCGATGACCGAGCCGGGTGCGGTGTTGGACGCGTCGAGCCCGGCCGCCGCGATCGTGAGGCCGTGTGCGGTGCGAACGATCCGGGTGTTGCCGCGCCGGGCGACGGTACGGACGGTGTGCTTGTCGAGGAGGGCATCGCGGTCGCCGTCGAAGGTCAGTCCGGCCGCCTTGCTGACGACCTTGCTCGTGACGACCACGACGTCGCCGGCCCGCAGAGGCTCGGCCAACTCCCGATGGATCAGGGCGGCCAGGTCATCTCCGGCGGCGATCTCGCCGATCCCGCGTACGGGCACGACCTCGAGTCGGCCGGTCATCGGCGCAGCTCCGCTGCCAGGTCGAGCGCGGCCCGTGCCATCGTCGCGGTGGCGTCGATGTCGCGCATGAGCAGGGGTACGGCATGGGCCACGATGTCGGCGTCGTGGAGGCGGGCCGCGTCGGCTTCGTCGGTGTCGTGGACCAGCCATCCGTCGATGAACCCGCCGCGGCTCCGGGCGCCATAGCGTTCGGCGACGCCCGCCGCGGAGTTTTCGACGCCGAGTCCCGCCAGGAGCTGATCGGCCATGCCGCGTACGGCCGCGCCCTCGATGATCGGCGACAGACCCACGACAGGCGCCTTGGTATCCCGTACCGCGGTCGCGATCTCGTCGATGCCGAGGATCGTGCCGACCGACACGATCGGGTTCGACGGTGGCAGCACAAGCACGTCGGCGTTGGTGATCGAGTCGACGACGTGCGGTCCTGCGGTGGCTTGATCGAGGCCCACGACGATCACGTCCCTGACCGGTGGCTCGGCGTGTCGCCGCACCCAGTACTCCTGGAAGTGAATCGCCCGTCGCCCCGATGGTTCGGCGTCGTCGTCGATGACGATGTGTGTCTCGATCCGGTCGTCGCTCATCGGCAGCAACCGGACCCGCGGTCGCTCCGGCGCCGGCAGCCATCGGGCGCACAACGCCTCGGTGACTGCCGAGAGCGGATATCCCGCGCCGAGCATCTGAGTACGGACGATGTGCGTGGCGACGTCGCGGTCACCGAGTCCGAACCAGGTCGGCTCGACCCCGTACGCCGCAAGCTCCTCCTTGACGCGCCAGGTCTCGTCGACCCGACCCCAACCGCGGTCGTCGTCGATGCCACCGCCGAGCGTGTACATCACGGTGTCGAGGTCCGGGCAGATCTTGAGGCCGAACAGCCAGATGTCGTCGGCGGTGTTGCCGATGACGGTGAGTTCGTCGTCGGGACTCAGGACCGTGCGGAGGCCACGCAGAAACCGGGCCCCACCGATGCCGCCGGACAATGCGGTGATGTGCATGTCGCCAGTGTGGCCGGAGGCGAGGCGCGGCACGACACCGCCCAACCGGCACCACGCTGACGACGGTTTTGGCATCTGTGGCAGGCTGAGGCTCGCACTAACTGTCTGATAGGGGAGTTTCCGTGCTTACCGAATCTGCCAAGAAGCTACGCGATCCGCTGGCGCTCGGGTTGCTTGGCGCTGCCGGGATCTATGTCATCGCCGTTGTGTGCGTGTTGCTCAATGACGACATCCCGGAGTTTTCCCGCCGAGCCATGATGACGCAGGGCGAGTTCGTCAATCCCGTACTCGTCGTCATCGTTGTCGCCGCGGCTCTGCTCGTGTCGGCGTGGGAGCCGACTCCGATGGCTCGCATCGTCGTCATGGGCGCTCTCGGTGTTCTCGGCCTGATGGGCGCCCTCGGCGTCATCACGTTGCTTGCCGGCTTCGGCGTCGAAACGCCGAGTGGTGGCGGTGCGGCCGTCGCAGCCGAGACCGCGTTGTCGTCGATGTTCGGTGGGATCATCGGCGCGGGCAAGATCGTCGGCACGCTGCTCATGCTGGCGATGCTCGTCTTTCTGGCCGCTGGCCTCTTCCTCACCTTCAGCATCTTCCAAGGCCTGCCGGCCCCGGTTCGCCAGCCGCAACAGCAGCAGTGGGGTCAGCAGCAGTGGGGCCAGCCCCAGCAGCAGTGGGGTCAACAGCCCCAGCAGCAGTGGGGGCAGCAGCCCCAGCAGCAGCAGTGGGGCCAACAGCAGCAGTGGGGTGCCGCCGGTGGAGCGGCCGCTGGTGCGGCGGCCGGCCAGGGCTGGGGTCAGCCGACCTCCGGTGAGTCGTCGTCCGGCTACGCCGCCGGTGGCGAGGCCGGCCAGCCGATGCCGGGCTCAGGTGAGTCGTCGACCGGTTATGCCGCGGGTGGCGACCCGGGACAGCAGCCCCAGCAGTGGGGCCAGCCGGCGCCGGCGCAGCCGACCCAGCAGTGGGGCCAGCAGCCAGAGGTTCCACAGCAGCAGGAGAACCAGGAGGGCGAGGACGACCGCCCAGGCTGGTGGTCGCCGAGTTCCTGAACAACGGGGCGGCTCCCCTTATATCCCCTCATGCGACACCAGTCAGCGGGTGCGTCACGCGCGTCGTGGCGCACCCGCTGCGTATTCGTTGGCGGCCATTAGCATCTCCCGGCTTGACTTTGTGGTATTGACAGGCATGTAATTTCATACGTGTCGTTTGATTGCTCTGGCGGACAGCCCGCTACGAGGCGCCGGTTCAGGCCGCCCGGCCGAGTGGTGTCTCGGTGCGGGGTCGGGCTCCCGGCCCCGCGTGCCAGGCCAGGAAGCGACGCGGAGCAACGACGGGGAACATCTCGGGAATGAAAGGTCGAGGAGGCGAGACCATCGTGAACGAACTCGATGTGCTCGACGACGAATCTGGCGAGTTGGCATGGCAGGAGCGGGCGTTATGTGCCCAAACCGATCCGGAGGCCTTCTTCCCAGAAAAGGGTGGATCAACACGGGAGGCGAAGCGGGTCTGTCTCTCCTGCGACGTACGTGGGGAATGCCTGGAGTACGCCTTAGCGCACGACGAGCGCTTCGGAATCTGGGGTGGACTGTCCGAGCGTGAGCGTCGCAAGCTGAAGAAGCGGGCGGTCTAGCGTTCCCGACCCGACCGCTCGCCCGGCAAGCGCGAGCCGGTCGCTTTGGCTCTCCAAACGGTCTCGGTAGTGTGCCCTGGGCACCGGTGAATCCACTCCGCCTAGGGTTTTGATTCCCGCTTGCTTACCTGAACCCGACACGAGAGCCCGCCGATGTCAGCTGCCGTCGAAGGACTGGACCCGAGTGCCAGTCATCACGTGACGGCGATTCTGGTCAGTCACGACGGTGCCCGGTGGCTTCCGCAGGTGCTCGATGCCCTCGAGCGCCAGCGCCGGCTGCCGAATGCGTTGGTCGCGGTCGACAGCGGCTCGACGGACAACTCGGTACAGCTGCTCTCCGAGCGGATCGGCCCGGCGAACGTCTGCAAGGTCGAGCGGTCAACCGGCTTCGGAGACGCCGTCGCGGCCGGGCTGGAGTCCATCGATCATCCGCCGGTCGCGTCGCGACGACGGGTGGCCACACCGGCCGACAATCCGGCCGAGCGGTCGCGCTGCTGGATCTGGCTGCTGCACGACGACTCGGCGCCGGAGCCGGATGCCTTAGCCTGTCTGCTGTCCCAGGTCCGCGACGATGTCGCCGTCATTGGCCCGAAGATCCGCGAATGGCCGTCGCTGCGCCGGCTGCTCGAGGTCGGAGCCACGATCAGCGGTACCGGCCAGCGCGAGACCGGTCTCGAGCGCGGCGAGCCCGACCAGGGGCAGCACGACCGGCCGCGCGACGTCTTGGCGGTCAACACGGCCGGCATGTTGATCCGGCGTGACGTCTGGGATGCGCTCGGCGGATTCGACCGGCGGCTTCCGCTGTTCGGCGACGATCTCGACTTCGGATGGCGGGTCGCAAAGGCCGGCTATCGCACGCGAACGGCCCCCGACGCGGTCGTCTTCCACCTCGAGGCCACGGGCCGGGGGCTTCGTACCGCGGGCGCGCTGTCCAGGCATCCGGTCGCGCAGCGTCGTGAGGCCGCGCTGTTTACGCTGTTGGCCAACGCCAGCCGCATCGGCTTTTGGTGGCAGTCCGTCCGGCTGCTGCTCGGATCGTTGCTACGCGTCGTGGGCCTGTTGCTCGCGAAGGCGCCCGACGAGGCGCTCGACGAGCTCCGCGGTCTCGGTGCGGTCTATCTGCACCCGTTCGCCATGCTGCGAGCGCGCCGCCAACGCCGTCGACAGGCGAGCCGATCACCGGCCGACGTACGCCATCTGCTGCCGAGTCCGTTGTTGCCCTATCGGCACGGCGTCGACGCCGTGCTCGACATCGGCGTCGTCCTGGTCCAGGCGGTGGGCGGCACCAGTCAACAGCCGAAGGTCAGCGGCAAACGGGCGGTCGTCGAGAGCGGGCCGGTCGCGGCCGAGGTCGAGGAGTTGCCCACGTCGGCAAGCATCGCCGTCCGTGTGCTTCGGCAACCGTGGGTGGTGCTGACCCTCGTCCTCGTGGCCCTGGCTGTCTGGTCCGCACACAGCATGCTCGGCTCCGGCCAACTGGCCGGCGGTGCCCTGCTACCGGCTCCGGACGGTGTCGGCGGATGGTGGGGCCTGATGTGGGACTCGTGGCATCCGGTCAGCATCGGATCGGGATCCCAGTCCGGGCCGTATGTATGGGTCTTGGCGGTGGCCGGCACCCTCACCTTCGGCCAGCCGTGGCTGCTTGTGGATCTTCTCGTGCTGGCCGTGGTGCCGCTCAGCCTGATCACCGCCCATCACCTCGCTCGCCGGATCTTCGTTTCGTCCCGCGTCCGGGTGTGGTGGTGTGTCTCGTACGCGCTGTTGCCGGTGCTGACGGGCGCCTTGGCCCAAGGGCGCTTCGGGACGCTGGTCGGCATCGTGGTGCTGCCGTGCGTTGTGTCCGCAGCGCTCTCGTTCCTGGCCGGGACCGGCTCGCCATGGATGCTCGGCATGCGCCTTGGCCTGTGGCTGAGCCTGTTGGTCGCGTTCGTCCCCGTCGCGTACACGATGGCGGTGGTCGGGCTGGTGCTGGCCGGTGTCGTACGCCCGATCGACGGCCGCGGCCCGATGAGGTCCGTCGCGCAGGTCCTCGCCGTCGCGGTCGTGCCATGGCTGCTGCTGGGGCGCTGGATGTGGGATCGGGCGATCGATCCGAACCTGGTCTGGTGGGAGGCCGGACTTGCCGATGCACGTGTCGACGGCTCGCCGATCTCGCTCGACCCGAGCACGCTGGATCTGGCCGGCGGCGTTCCGGGCGGACCGGGCGGCGTTCCGGCCTGGATCGGGTTGATCGTCGTCGTCCTGGCCGTGCTCGGCCTCGGACGTTCGGACCGGCTGCGTGAGATCGGCGCCGCCTGGATCGTGGCATTGGTCGGACTGGCCTTCGCCGTTGCTGGCGCCGGGCAGCGGATCGACGCGGGCACCGGCGCCGAGTCCGTCCCTGTGTGGGTCGGCTTCCCCCTGGTCTGTTGGATCGCCGGAGTCGCGGTCGCGGCCGGACTCGCCGCGGATGGAGCAGGTGAATTCCTCGCCGGCCGGAGCTTCGGTTGGCGGCAGCCGATCGCAGCCGGGTCCACGTTCGTGGCCGGGCTCGTCCCGTTGCTCGTCGCCGGCTGGTGGGTGATCGGCGTCGACAGCCTGCTGGATCGCGACGACCCCATGCCGGTTCCGATCTATCTCGCCGCTCGGGCCGCCAGCCCCCAGCAGTCGTCGACCCTGGTACTGACGGGCTCGTCCAACTCGGGCGTGGGCTACCAGATCCTTCGCGACGACGGCACCCGGCTCGGAGAGGAAACCGTGCTCCCACCTCGTTCGGACCTGGCCGAGATGGATCGGATCGTCGCCGCTTTGCTGAGTCATCCCGACATCGTCACGGTCGACAGCCTGCTCGACTACGGCATCGGCGCGATCTATGCCGAGTCACCGGTCGATCCGGCCGTCGAGTCGGTGCTCGACGGTGGGATCGGACTCACCCGGGCCGGTACGACCGATGCGGACGCCCGAGCATGGGAGTTGGACGCGCCTTCCGGTGCGGTCCGTGTGATAGCGCCACAGGGCGATCCCGCCGACGCCCAGGTGCTCGACGCGCCAGCAGGTCTCGAGGGCGATGTGGAGGTGCCGTCCGGATCCGGCCGGCGCGACCTGCGGCTGGCGGCCCCGGCGTCGGACCAATGGTCGGCCACCGGATCCGACGGGGAGTTGGAGCAGCGAACGACGTCGAGTGGCACGCAGGCGTTCGTCGCGCCCGACGGCGGCGCCGTGAACCTCTGGTACGACTCCAACACCTGGCTGCTGACGCTCGCTCAGTCGCTCATCGCCTTCGTCGCGATCGTCGCTGCACTGCCCGGACGGAGGCGTAGGAGATGACCCCTCAGCAGCCCGGATCGCGTCGGAGTCACCGGCAGCTCACCCGTCGGCCCCGCCGCGCGCCGACCCCGTCGACCCGCATGATGCCGTTCCTCGTACTCGTCGTCCTGGCCGGCCTGTTGGGTATCGCGACGGTACGCGCATCCGAGCCCGCTCCACCTTCGCCGTCCTCGATCCAACTGCCCTTGAGTCGATCCGACCTGACCTGCCCCTCGGTCGGGGCCGTGAAACTTCCGGCGGCCAAGGCCGGTATCGGGGTCACGAGCCTCGCCGGTGCAAGGGGCGGCGAGGGCGCGGTCGACGTCGTGCCGCTGCCCGACGGCAAGGCGGAGAAGCCGAAGCCTGCGCCGTCGCCCGGAGTTTGGTCGATGGTGCAGCAAGGCGACGACGCTTCCGATCCCGTGCTGGTGTCGGCAACCGGGTCGATGGCCACCGGCGCCGCGGCGTTCACGGCGACGCAGGCCGACGACAAGGCGGGCGGCGGTCTCGCGGTGGCGTCGTGCCCGTTGCCTACCCGCGCGGCATGGTTCGTCGGCGCCGGTAGCACTGTCAGCCACTCCAGCAAGCTGCTGCTCAGCAATCCCGGCGAGACCGACGCGATCGTCGACGTCTCGCTTCTCACGCGTGGGGGATTGAAGGAGCCGGTGAGCACGACCGGGCTTGCGATCGAGCCGCACAAGGTCGAGCGGCTCAGCCTGACCGACTTCGCGGCGGGCGAGGGCGAGTGCGTGATCCAGGTCGCGGCGTCGCAGGGCCAGGTCGCCGCGCAGGTGCTCGACTACTGGTCGGCCACCTTGGCCCCCGCGGGCACCGAGTGGATCCCGTCGGCGCAGCCGCCCGACACGTCGATCACTGTGACGCCGGCGATCGCGGACGCGGGAAGCCAGGAGCTGATCCTGGGCAACCCGGGTGACCGCACGGCCAGCGTCGACATCCAGGTGGTCGGCCCCAACGGCACGTTCCCCATCAAGAATTTCGAGCGGGCGTCCGTCGGCCAGGGCGGGGTCGGGGTCGTGCCGATCCCGGACTCGGTGAGCGGCGAAACCTCGGCGATCCGGCTCGAAGCGGACCAGCCGATCGTCGCTTCGGTACGGTCGGCCTCCGGCGGCAACCCGGTCGACGTCGCGTACGGCACGACCGCCCCGGAGGTGGGCGAGCCCGCGGTCGTCCCGGTGGATCTCACGTCGATCGATCCGTCCGCGGTCAGTCTCGCCATCACCAGCGCCGACCCGAATGCCGAGGCGACCGTGTCGGTCGAGGCGATGGCCGGCGACGGATCGTCATTGGACCGGAAGACGCTGACCGTGCCGGCCGGCCGTACCGTGTCGTGGCGCACGAGCAAGCAATCCGACCTCGGGACCAAGGCGAGCAAGGTCGCCTACCTGGTCGTCAATCCGACGTCCGGATCCGTCCGGGGGGCGGTCGTCTACAGGGCCGATGACGCGTGGTCGTCGCTGCCACTACAGAGCGCGTCGACGTACGCGGTCGCGCCGGGCGTCTATCCGCTCGACTAGGGTGCCGCGAGGTCCCGGTTTGTCCGGCTCGTTCCCGCCTCCCTCCCGTACCGGTGGTTTCCGATCCGACATGTCGGTTATGCGGCACACAAACTAGAGGGAGGCGGGAACGAAAGCGAAGTATCGGGCACGGTCCCTTGGGATGACCGAGCTAAGACGCGTCGACGCGGGGGTCGACGTCGTCGGGCGAGCGGCCGAGCAACTCGGCGATCTGGTCGACCAGAGCCGCATAGACGAGATCGCGCTCGCGGGCAGGGCCGACTTCGCGCAGCAGCCGAGCCCGGATCGGCAGTCGGTAGACGACGATGCGGGTCGGCTGGCCGGATCGCCCGGGTACGAGGGTCGCCAGCGGCACCCGCTCGGGCTGCCAGTCGTCGTCGACCCATGGCACCTCCTCGACACCGAACTCGACGCCGTCGAGCTCGGCCCGCCACGGCTTCTGCAACTCGGCGACCACCCTCGCGACCGCGGCGTCGAATCGCTGGCGCCGGCTGCGTTCGCAGGGGACACCGTCGGGGGAGTGCGGACCCGGCACGATCCAGGGTCCGCGTCGATCGCGGCCGCGTCGATCCCGACTGTGCCGACTCCCGCCGGCTCGCCGTGCCGACGCTTGTTCTCCCATGGGCCTGAGGCTACTGTCGCGCCGACACGTCCGGTGGTGACGACGTCGGCGGGTTGCGACCGGTACCGTCTCCTTGTGACTGAGGAGAGGGCGTGAGCGAACAATTCAACGCGGCAGCCTGCTCACGTGCCGACGAGCGCAGCGAGGAGGGGGCGTGAGCATACGACGTCGGTGTTCCAAGACCGCCTGCCCTCGGTCCGCGGTGGCGACGCTGACATACGTGTACGCCGACCAGACCGCCGTCCTCGGTCCCCTGGCGACCTACGCCGAGCCGCACGCCTACGACCTGTGCGAGGAACACTCCGAGCGACTCTCGGCGCCGCGCGGATGGGAGGTCGTGCGGCTTGCCCCGGACCCGGATGCTGGCGGCCCGAGCAGCGACGATCTCGAGGCGCTCGCCAACGCGGTCCGCGAGGCGGCCAGGCCGGCGCCGACCGACGAGCCGAACGGCCACGGGATCGAGGTCGGCCGACGCGGCCACCTGCGGGCGCTACGGTCCCTCGACTGACCGGGTAGCCGCTGCATGAGTGCGACCTGGTTGGCGTCGTCGATGTCGTCGCCGGACGATCGGCCCGCGGTCGACGGCGTACCTCGGTGCATCGTGTTCGATCTCGACGGCACGTTGACCGGATCGAAGATGCCCATCGAGCGCCCGATGGCCGAGACGTTGCTCGAGTTGGTGCGGCGGCTCAACGTCGGCATCGTGACCGGCGGCCGCTACCGGCTGATCGAGGTCCATGTCCTGCCGTACCTCGACGAGCTCGGTTGGTCCGATGACGACCGTCGGCGACTGCATCTGCTTCCGGCCTGCGGCACGCAGCGTCGCCGCTGGGACGGACGGACGTGGCACCAGGAGTTTCGCGAGGATCTCGACCCGATCGACCGCGAACGCGTGCCCGACGTGCTGACCGGCGCCGCGAAGGACCTCGGTCTGTTCGAGAGTCGGCACTGGGGTGACTACATCGACGATCGCGGTGGCCAGATCACGTACTCCGTCTTCGGCCAGCAGGCTCCGCTCGAGGTGAAGCAGGCCTGGGACCCGGACGGGACGAAGAAGGAGCGGATTCGGCTGCTTGCTGCCCAACGGCTCCCACACCTGTCGGTCGTCAGCGGCGCCTCCTCGTCGATCGACGTGACCCGACCGGGTCGGGACAAGGCGTTCGGCGTCGAGCGTCTGGCGGCGGCGCTCGGAGTACGGCTCGAGCACCTGGTGTTCGTCGGAGACCGCCTTCAGGACGGCGGCAACGACGCCTCCCTGCGTCGTCTCCCGGTGGCGCTGGTGTCGGTGCGATGCCCCTCCGACACCCTGACCTGGGCCCGGGAGTTCGTCGACCGGCTCGACGAGTCGCGAGTCGGGAAGGCGGGACGACCTCGTGGTTCAATGTCCGGACAGCGAACACCGCACGGTGGATCCGCCCGATCGACGAGGCGGACGACCACGCGATGATGGGACCGGTGCGCGAGCGCGTACCCGCCACGATGAGGAGTCACTGATGAACCTCGACGCGACGCTGTTGGAGATCCTCGTCTGCCCCGACTGTCGGTCCACGCTGTCGGTCGACGACTCGGCGTCGGAGCTGGTGTGCGACGGATGCGGCCTCGCCTATCCCGTCCGGGACGACATCCCGGTGATGCTGATCGAGGAGGCGCGCCGGCCCGACGCAGACAAGGCCGAGTCAGCGGCCGACGAGGACGCCTGAGGCCGAGGGCGTAGGGACGGTACCGCGTGTTCGACGACGCATTGCTGGACGACGCCTCGGCGCTCGCCGCCGCCGATTCGAGCCTGCGACCGTTGGCCGAGGCCGGGGCCCGGGTGCGGCGCGAGGTGTCGGCGGCCCACGAAGCGCTGAGCGGGTTCGAGAGCGATGTCCGGCCGCGGGCCGTGGTGGCCGCCGGGAACGACTCGCGGCTCCTCCGCGCGGTTCTCGAACCCTGGTGCCCGGTGCCGTTCGTTGCCTGGCCGGGTCCGCGGCTTCCCGGCTGGGTCGGCGCCCTCGACGCGGTCGTCGTCATGGCCCAGACCAGCGGAGACACGTCGGCGTCGACAGCGGTGTCGGAGGCCACTCGTCGCGGTGCGGCACTCATCGTCATCTGCGACCCGCACTCGGATGTCGCCGAAATGGCCGCCGGCAAGTACACGACGCTGCTGCCCGTCACGACCGGCGACCCGCTGGCCGCCGCGGTCGTCGCGCTGCAGGCCTTGCATCTTCTCGGCCTCGGGCCCGATGTCGACGCCGAGGCCGTCGCGTCCGCGCTCGACCAAGTGGCCGAGGAGTGCTCGCCCTTTCACGACATCGTCCAAAACCCGGCCAAGGAGCTGGCTCTCATGCTGGCCGAGGTCAATCCACTGCTATGGGGCGGCTCGGTGCTTGCCGCGCGAGCGGCCCGCCGGGTTGCCGAGGCGATCCGGCGGGTGTCCGGCCGGTCGTCACTGGCTGCCGACGCCGACCACCTGCTGCCGGTGCTCGCCAAGGCGTTGCCCCCGGACCCGTTCGCCGACCCCTACCAGGAGCACCACATGTCGACACTGCAGCCGGCGTTGGTGATCCTCGACGACGGCACGCAGGATTCCGTCGTACGCGTGGAGCGTGGCCGTTTGATGAGCGGCGCCGAGGCGCACGGAGTACGCGTGACGACACTGACCTGCGACCACGGTCCGGAGATCGCCCGCTATGCGTCGCTGCTCTCGCAGGGCAGCTATGCCGCCGCCTACCTCGGAGTCGGCCTCGGGTCCGATCCGACAGCCCTGTAGGCCGATGTACCGGATGCGCAATCCCATCCGTCGCTACGACTGGGGTTCGACGGAGGCCATCCCCGAGCTGCTCGGCGTGACGCCGGACGGCCGGCCGCAGGCCGAGCTGTGGATGGGCGCCTACGAGACCGAGTCGTCGCTGGTCCGGATCGATCGGCGTTGGCACGACCTCGCGGCGGTGTTGCGAGCCCGTGGCGAGCCGCGACTGCCGTTTCTGGCGAAGGTGACCGCGATCGGAGCACCGCTGTCGCTGCAGATCCATCCGGCCACCGGACCCGAGGCGAAAGCCGAGATGTTGTACGCCTGGCAGCCGTGCCGCGTGCTGTGTGGCTTCCGCGACGCCGCGACGGTACGCGCGCTGCTCGCCGACCTTCGTGGCGCCGCCGCCGATCGCCGGGTCGCCGGGATCGCGGGAAGTCTGCTCGATCGCACCGACTACCAGGATGCGCTTCGCGACTGCCTGGGTCGGTTGCTCGCGATCGACGGTGAGCAGGTCACGGCGGTCCGAGACGCCCTGCGGAGGCTGCCGCGATGGCGCTCGGTCGCGGCGGCCGTCGACGAGCTGGCGGCCCACCATCCGACCGATCCGGCCGTCCTCGCGCCGATGCTGTTGGCCGAGTTCACCCTGGCGCCGGGGGAGGCGATCGTCTGTCGGCCCGGTCAGCCGCACACGTACCTGTCTGGCGTCGGTATCGAGGTGCAGTCCAACTCGGACGCGGTCGTCCGGGCCGGTCTGACAGCGAAGCCGGTCGATCATGCCGCCTTCGTCGCCGGCCTCGTCACGCGGACCGGCGCCGCCAGGGTGACCCCGCACGCCCGTGGGCCCGAGCGGGTCTACGCGCCCGAGGGCGTCGACGTCGCGATGGGGGTGGTGGGCGACGTCGTCGACGGATCGTCGCCGCTCGGTGACGGGGTCGTGGGGCCGCAGATTCTGTTTTGCGTCGAGGGCAGCTACGCAGTCCGGCAGGGGACGGTCACGCTCGAGTTGCACCATGGCGAGTCGGCCTTCGTGCCCGGGTCGGACGCCGACGTCGCCGTCGAGGGCAAGGGCTGCCTCGTCCGCGTCAGCGCCGGCCGGTCGACCGGACCTGCCTGATCGTCTGGCACGCTGAAGCCTCGTACGTCGACCAGAATCGGGATCCGATGTCCGGACACGAAGGCACTGCGCAGGAAGGCGCTGCGCAGGAAGGCGCTGCGCACGAAGGAACCAGGGCCGTCGTCGCCGCCTTGGCCGCCAATCTCGGGATCGCCGCGACCAAGTTCGTCGCGTGGGCGATCACCGGAGCGTCCTCGATGCTGGCCGAGGCGATCCACTCGGTGGCCGACTCCGGCAACCAGCTCCTGCTTCTGGTCGGTGCCCGGCGGTCGCGTCGAGATGCCACGCCGGAGCATCCCTTCGGGTTCGGTCGCGAGCGCTACGTCTACAGCTTCATCGTCGCGATCGTGCTGTTCACGGTGGGCGGCCTGTTCGCGTTGTACGAGGCGTACCACAAGTACGAGGAGGTCCACGAAGGCCACCCAAACGAACTGCTCGAAAGCGACTGGTGGTGGGTCCCACTCGTGGTTTTGGTCGCCGCCATCGTGATGGAGGGGTTCTCGTTTCGGACCGCGATCTCCGAGTCGAACAAGATTCGGAGCGGTCGGTCGTGGCCGCAGTTCATCCGGGCGGCGAAGGCGCCGGAGCTGCCGGTGGTGCTGTTGGAGGATCTCGCGGCGCTGCTCGGCCTGGTCTTCGCCCTCATCGGCATCGGCATGACGCTGCTGACCGACAACGGATACTGGGACGCCGCCGGCACCGCCGCCATCGGTCTGCTGCTGGTGTGCGTGGCGGTGATCCTTGCGACCGAGACCAAGAGCCTGCTGCTCGGCGAGTCGGCCGGCCCGCAGGTGGACAGTACGATCCGGTCCGCGATCGAGAAGACGACCGGGATCGACCGGATCATCCACTTCCGCACGCTGCACCTCGGCCCGGAGGAGCTGCTCGTCGCCGCCAAGATCGCCGTCGACCACGACGACACGGCGGCCTCGGTCGCGGCTGCTATCGATGCCGCCGAAGCCGCCATCCGTGCCGCCGAGCCGACAGCGGTGGTGATCTACCTGGAGCCGGACATCTACCGCGAACCGGCCGAGCCCTAGACCCTGTCGGTTTCCCATGAGCTCATGGGACTTTGTCACCGCTCATGGGATGCATCCCGTGAGGAGTGCGGTTTCCCATGACCTCATGGGAAACCGACAGCTCGCGTGCGGCTATCCTGGGCGGGTCCTCCCGTGTGGGGCCAGAAGGCCCGTGCGCCGGGTGACCGACCGGCACGAGGACCGCCCGAGACGATAGGTCACGTGTCGCTCGACGATCGGCGACGTGGCGATAAGCCGAACCGTCATCAGTGGGCCGATCGTCTGACGACACGTGACCTATCGTCTCGGTGGCTGACGTACACGGGAAGGAAGAGCATGGATTTCAAGGTTGCCGATCTGAGCCTGGCCGACTTCGGGCGGGCCGAGATCTCGCTCGCCGAGCACGAGATGCCCGGGCTGATGGCGATGCGGGAGCGTTACGGCGACGACAAGCCGCTCGCCGGCGCCCGGATCGCCGGCTCACTGCACATGACGGTGCAGACCGCCGTTCTGATCGAGACGCTGGTCGCGCTGGGCGCCGAGGTGCGGTGGGCGAGCTGCAACATCTTCAGCACGCAGGATCACGCGGCTGCCGCCGTGGTCGTCGGTCCGAGCGGCACACCCGAGCAGCCGGCCGGCGCCCCGGTGTTCGCGTGGAAGGGCGAGACGCTGGAGGAGTACTGGTGGTGCACCCAGCAGATCCTCCAGTGGCCCGACGACCAGCAGCCGAACATGATCCTCGACGACGGCGGCGACGCCACCTTGCTGCTGCACCTCGGTGTCGAGTACGAGAAGGCCGGCGCCGTACCGTCGCCCGACACCACCGACAACCCGGAGATGTACGAGATCCTCAAGGCGCTGACCGCGTCGCTCGCCGAGTCGCCCAATCGCTGGCAGGCGGCCGCCGAGGGCATCAAGGGCGTCACCGAGGAGACGACGACCGGCGTCCACCGCCTGTACGAGATGCAGCGCGACGGCAAGCTGCTGTTCCCGGCGATCAACGTCAACGACTCGGTCACCAAGTCGAAGTTCGACAACAAGTACGGCTGCCGCCACTCGCTGATCGATGGGCTCAACCGAGCCACCGACGTGCTCATCGGCGGCAAGGTCGCGGTCGTGTGTGGCTACGGCGACGTCGGCAAGGGCTGCGCCGAGTCGCTGCGCGGCCAGGGCGCCCGGGTCATCGTGACCGAGATCGACCCGATCTGCGCCCTCCAGGCCGCCATGGACGGCTATCAGGTCGCGCGACTCGACAGCGTCATCGACCAGGCCGACATCGTGATCACCGCGACCGGCTGCAAGGGCGTTGTCACCGTCGACCACATGCGCCGGATGAAGCACCAGGCGATCGTCGGCAACATCGGCCATTTCGACCACGAGATCGACCTCGCCGGGCTGGCACGGGTCGAGGGCATCGAGCGTCGCACCGTCAAGCCGCAGGTCGACGTCTGGGCGTTCCCGCCGGGGCACGGTGGTCGTCCTCCGGTCGAGAACAGCGCCGACGGGCACAGCATCATCGTGCTCTCCGAGGGCCGGCTGATGAACCTCGGCAACGCCACCGGACACCCGTCGTTCGTCATGTCCAACTCGTTCACCAACCAGGTGCTGGCCCAGATCGAGCTCTACACTCGCTCCGACGCGTATCCGCTCGGTGTCCACGTGCTGCCCAAGCACCTCGACGAGGAGGTCGCTCGACTACACCTGGACGCGCTCGGCGTCGAGCTCACCGAGCTCAGCAAGGAGCAGGCCACCTATCTCGGTGTGCATGTGGACGGGCCGTACAAACCCGACCACTACCGCTACTGAGCCGCCATCAGCCGCGGTCGCGACAGCGCGTCAAGGTGGTAGAGCTGTGACGCGGGTGGGCGCCGACCCCGGCGAGCGAACACGGATGTCCGGGTTGCGGCCGCATTTTGGGCCCGGCATCGTACTGTGAAAGGT
>JBKOYM010000171.1:0-8225 GCA_046725375.1 Actinomycetota bacterium | reverse complement strand
TCGACGACGTCGAGCCGCATGCCGGTCGCGCCGGCGAGCGCCAGTGGAGTCGGGGCGTGGGCGTCGATGGCCGACCGGGCCGCCGCTGCCCAGGTCGGGACGAGTCGGCCTTCAGGGTCGGCGGCGGCCCGGTCGGCGGGGACGTAGACCGTGTGCACCGGCTGCCGGCTCGCCGACCCCTCACTCACGCGCCGACCACCGATCGGTTTTGCGCCCTTGCGGTTGGTGCCGACGCCCTCGCACCAACCGCCAGGGCGCAAAGCCGCCAGTCCGCCGCACCCTCACACCTCCGACTCCAAGGCGACGAGGTCGTAGGCCGGCAGGGTGAGGAAGTCGACGTAGTCGTCGGACAGCGCGACCTGCTCGAACAGCGCGCGGGCGTCAGCCAGCCGATTGGCGCCGAACTCCTCCGCGCCCGATTCGGCCCGGATCTCGGCGTACTGCTCGTCGAGGATTCTGCGTGCCATGTCCTCGGTGACGACTTCGCCGGTCGATGTCTCTGTCAGATTGCGGATCCACTGCCAGACCTGGCTGCGGGCGATCTCAGCGGTGGCGGCGTCCTCCATGAGGTTGTGGATGCCGACGGCGCCGTTGCCGCCGAGCCAGGCTTCGAGGTAGCGCAGGGCGACCTCGATGTTGCCGCGTACCCCGTCGAGCGTGACCTCGCCAGGGGTCGACGCGATGTCGAGGAGGTCATCGGCGGTCACCTTCACGTCTGGCCGGAGCCGATCGACCTGGTTGGGCTTGTCGCCCAGGACATCGTCGAACACCTCGCGGCACACCGGCACCAGATCGGGATGGGCGACCCAGGAGCCGTCGAATCCGTCGCCGGCCTCGCGCTCCTTGTCGGCTCGGACCTTCGCGATCGCCTGGTCGTTGACCTCGGGATCGCGACGGCTGGGGATGAACGCCGCCATGCCACCCATCGCGAACGCGCCCCGACGGTGACACGTCGACACCAGGAGCTCGGTGTAGGCCCGCATGAACGGGGCTGTCATGGTGACCGCGTTGCGGTCCGGCAGCACGAAGCGTGGTCCGGAGTCGCGGAAGTTCTTGATCACGCTGAACAGGTAGTCCCAGCGGCCAGCGTTGAGGCCTGACGCGTGGTCGCGCAGCTCGTAGAGGATCTCGTCCATCTCGAACGCGGCGGTGATCGTCTCGATGAGCACGGTGGCCCGGATCGTTCCCTGCGGTATGCCGAGGGCGTTCTGAGCATGGACGAACACGTCGTTCCAGAGCCGGGCTTCGAGGTGGCTCTCCAGCTTGGGCAGGTAGTAGTACGGCCCCTGCCCCCGGTCGATCAGTTCCCGCGCGTTGTGGAAGAAGTGCAGCCCGAAGTCGACGAGCGCCCCGACGGCGGGACGTCCGGCGACCTCGACATGCGCCTCGTCGAGATGCCACCCACGGGGCCGCACGATCGGCACGGCGAGGTCGCCGTCGCCGAGCGCGTAGTGCTTGTCTTCGGGCGAGGTGAACTCGAGTCGGCGACGGTGCGCGTCGTACAGGCTGACCTGGCTGCCGATCACGTTGCGCCAGTGCGGCGTACTCGCGTCTTCAAGGTCGGCGAGCCAGATCTTGGCGCCGGAGTTGAGCGCGTTGATCGCCATCTTGGGGTCGCAGGGACCGGTGATCTCGACCCGCCGGTCGAGGAGCGCGTCGGGCGCCGCCGCCACGGTCCAGTCGCCGTCGCGGATTTCGCCCGTGTCGTCGAGGAAGTCGATGCGGCGCGTGCGGCCGATCTCGTCGCGGCGAGTACGACGCGCGTCGATGAGGGCGTCGCGGCGGGCACCGAATGTTCGTTGCAGATCGGCGACGAACTCCAGTGCGTCGTCGGTCAGGATCTGGTCGGCCCCGTCGGTCTCGGCTGTGACGCGAACGTCGGACATCAGGTCTCCTTGAGCCAGTCGACTGGGGAAGTCTGCGCCAATCGCGTGTTGGCGCAGGGGTCCCCAGCGCCAAACCTATTGGCACGGGGGACCCCCGCGCCAAGCCCGCCCTACCCCAGCCCCCCGAACGCCGGAACACCCGTCAGTGCCGCCGTGGCACAAAGGCCGAAGGCCAGGCCACGGAAGAACCGCGGTGTGGCGAGCCGAAACAGCCGGACTCCGGAGAAACCGCGTACGAGACCGGCGACGGCTGCCGTTACGGCGATGCCCACCGCCACGCCGGGGTCGAGGTCGCCGATCAGATCGAGCATCGGCCGGCCCGGCTGAGAGTCGGCGGAGGCAGATCCATTGGCGTCAGCATGTCATGACATAGGGTTGATGACCGGTGCGTTCCGCGTAGTGAACGCATCCGTGGCCGCATCGGCGATCCGACGGCATCGCGGTCATGCTCCTCAAACCTCTCCGGCCGCCGCGTACCTCGTGTCAGCCTCAGGCCAGGGCAACAGCCGTGGGCCAACTCGTATCCGGGAATAGTTCCAGTTAGTCTCTTCTCGTCCTACCCAGCGGATCTCGCGGCCGCTCCTTAGACGACTCCGGCCCGCGGGGGCGTCTGGGTCCGAAACGGGGCGGACACGCATGAGGGAGCCAAATGGCGAGCGTATCGGGGCGGGCGGGCGGTGCGCCGCGCCACCGAGGCGGTCGGCATGCCGCGCCCCGCCGTCCTGCGCCGGACCCCGCGCCCCGCCGTCCCGCGCCGGACCCCGCTCCCCACCGTCCCGCGCAGGACCCCGCGCCCCGCCGTCCGGCTCCGGACGGACCCACACGAACGTCACGACGTCCCGCTCCGGTGGGACCCACACGAACGTCCAGGGGCACCCGCACGACGACCTACACCAGCCGGGCCGCAGGCTCCCGGGCCGCAGGCTCCCGCGTCGCCGGCAGCCGCGCCGCTACGTCATCCCGAGCGAACCCGGCCCGTGGACGGCGCCGCGTCGATCCGGCCGGCGGGGTCCGGCGGGCTCGGACGTTCGCCGGCGGGCTCGGACTCACCATGCTCGGCACCCTGATCCCGGGTAGCGGCTTCCTGGCTGTCGGTCGACGCCGTCTCGGTCTCGCAGTGCTCTTCGTCGGGGTGGCCCTGCTCGGAGTCGTGGCCTGGATCGGCCTGACGAAGCGGCGGCAACTGCTGCACCTCGCGGTCGACCCCAACCAGCTTCGGCTCCTGGCCGTCGGCCTGCTGGTGCTTCCGCTTGCCTGGGCCGTCGTGGTCATCGCCACTCATCGGGTGGTGCGCCCGCTGGACATGAGCGGCCTCCAGCGCTTCCTGGGGTCGGCGTTCGTCGGCCTGCTGTGCCTGCTGGTCGCGAGCCCGTTCGCGGTCGGCGCGCGCTATGCGTACGTGCAAAGCGACCTGATCAACACGATCTTCGGCAGCGAGGAGAGCGCGACCACACCAGACGTCACCGCCGCGAATCCGTGGGGCGACGACAACCGGGTCAACGTCATGCTGCTCGGCGGCGACGGCGGGATCAACCGCCAGGGTGTACGCACCGACAGCGTCATCGTGGCGTCGATCGACACCGAGACCGGCGACACCGTGCTGTTCAGCCTGCCGCGCAACCTCGAAGAGGTGCCATTCCCCAAGGACTCGCCACTGCACGAGGCGTACCCCGACGGCTTCACCGGCGGCGGCAGCGAGCTCGAGTGGATGCTCAACGCGATCTATCGGAACGTACCGGCCCAGAACCCCGGCATCCTGGGCAAGACCGACAACGAGGGCGCCGACGCCCTCAAGCTCGGCGTCAGCGGGGCCCTGGGCATCGACGTCGACTATTACGTCCTGGTCAACCTCGACGGCTTCCGCGAGCTCGTCGACGCGATGGGCGGGGTCACCGTCAACATCAACCAGCCGATCCCGATCGGCGGCAACACCGACCTCGGTGTCGAGCCCGAGGACTATCTCGATCCTGGCCCCCAACAGCACCTCAACGGTTTCCAGGCGCTGTGGTACAGCCGCGGCCGGTACGGCCTCGACGACTACGACCGCATGGAGCGGCAGCGCTGCATGATCGACGCGATCATCGCCCAGGCGAACCCGACCAACATGCTCCGGCGCTACATCGACATCGCGGCCGCCACCAAGGACATCTTGCGCACCGACATCCCGAAGGACATGCTCAAGCCCTTCGTCGACCTGGCGCTCGAGGTCAAGGACGCCAAGGTACGCAGCGTGGTGTTCAAGTACACCTACGACCTCTCGCCGAGCGATCCCAACTACTTCAACCCCGGCGACCCCGACTACGAGTGGATGCACCACACGGTGGCCAAGGCGATCGGTGAGGCACCCGGTGGGAAGAAGCACCACCACAAGAAGAAGGACGTCGCCGAGGAAGCCAAGGACGCCTGCGCGTACGACCCGGTCGGCTGACCCCGCCGCACGGAGAGGACCCATTTCGCGAGAAACGCCCGGCGGCTCGCGCCAGTTGGGTCCTCCCCGTGGGGAGCTCAGGCCGCCGAGCGCCGGTCGACCACGGCATCCAGCAGCCGGTGGACGAGGCGTACGGCGGGATGCTCTGCGATCGCCTTCCGGGTCGCGACGCTGACCTGGCGGATGGGGGTCGGCGACACGATCGGTACCGCGACCAGCTCGGCCGGCATGTCAACGAGGCCCAACTCCGGGATCGCCGTGATGCCGATCCCGGTGGCGACGAACGGGATGGCCGTGCGGTAGTCGTGGGTCTCGACCGCAAACTCCGGCGCGAAGCCGGCCTCTGCGCAGGCGGCGAGCAACACCCGGCGGCAGGCGCCGTCGCGGAGGTCGTTGTCCACCCAGCGTTCGGCGGCGAGCTCGGCGAGCGGGATCTCCGTACGCTCCGCCAGCGGGTGGTCGCCGCGCACGACGGCAAGGTACGGATCGCGGATCAATCGGCGCACGTCGTAAGCCTCCGTACTCGGCTCGCCACCGTTTTCGACGAAGAGATCGACATCGCACTCGGCGCGATCGGGCCCGTCCATCTCGGTCATCCGCAGGTCGAGGCGTAGGTCGGGATAGTCCGCGTGCAATCCGGCCACGATCGTCGGCAGCCATGCCGCCCCGGCAGAGCCGAAGTAGCCGATCGACAAGCGCCCGACTCGACCGGTACGGAGATCGCCGATCACCCGGTCGACCCGGCTGAGCCTCTCGAACAGCGGCTCCGCCTCCTCCGCCAGGGTGCGCGCCGCGAGCGTCGGCTCGATGCCCCGTCCGACCCGATCGAACAGCCGCAGCCCGGTCTCGCGTTGCAGCGCGGTCAGCTGCTGACTCACGGCGGACGGCGTATAGCCGAGCGCGGTCGCGGTCGCCCGGATCGAGCCGGTCTCGACGACCGCACGGAGAAGGCGGAGGCGGGGTACGTCGACCATGCGTCCAATAGTGCAGTGATGCTTAACGGACATCAAGAAATGATCGCTTGTCGTTTCGTATTCGAAGGGCGACGATGGCCGACGTGTCGACCCGTGCGCAGGCCCCTGATCTGACCGCTCCGCCCAGCGCCGAGCCCCACGACGGCCGGAAGGCCGCGATCGCGGCCGGCGTGACCGTGTTCGTCTGGTCGTCGGCGTTCGTCGTCATCCGTGACGTGGGTCCGACCCTGTCGGCCGCGCCACTCGCGCTCATCCGGCTGGCGGTCGCCGCCGCCGCCCTGACCGCGCTGGTCATGGTCACCCGACGACCGGATCGGCTCGTCCCGCGCACGTTTCGGTCGGCCGGGCTCATCGCGGCCTACGGCGTCGTGTGGCTGGCCGGTTACACCGTCGCCCTGAACGCCGGCGAACGGCACATCGACGCCGGCACAGCCGCGCTCTTGGTCAACCTGGCGCCCCTCATGATTGCCCTCGCCGCCGGTCGACTGTTCGGGGAGGGCTATCCGCGTCCTCTCATCATGGGCCTGCTGATCGCACTCGGCGGAGTCGGCGTGATCGCGCTGGACTCGTCGTCGGGGGGCGACGGGATCGGCGTCGTGCTGTGCGTGCTGGCGGCCGTCCTCTTCACCGCGGGCATGCTGATCCAGAAGGTGACGCTGCGCGACTTCGACGGGCTCACGGCGACCTGGCTCGCCTGCATCGCCGGCACGATCGCCCTCGCGCCCTGGATCCCTCAGCTGATCGACGAGATCCGGACCGCATCGGCCGGCGCGGTCGCTGGCGCGATCTACCTCGGGCTCTTCCCCACGGCGATCGGCTTCGTGACATGGGCGTACGCGTTGCGGCGCACCGAAGCGGGTCGGCTCAGTGCGACGACGTACGCGGTGCCGGCGGTGTCGGTGCTCATGTCGTGGCTGCTGCTCGCCGAGGCACCGACCGCGTTCGGCCTCGTCGGAGGTGCGATCTGCCTGCTGGGCGTCGCCATCTCGCGTCGAGGACGATAGGTCCGCTCAGTGCGGCGTCGTCTCGTGCCAGCGGCGCTCGACCGCGGCCCGGCCCGCATCGGTAAGGGTGCCGAGCAACCGCAGTCGGGCCATGCCACCGTCGGGGTAGATGTCGAGCCGTACGTGGGTCACCGACCGCCCGGTGCCCGGCAACCGAATCCGGTGCCGCGTGTCCGGCTGTAGTCGGGTACGCGACAGCAGCTCGGGCCAGGCCGCCGAATCGCCGGGGTCGCCGTCCGCATCGCAGCCGGTGAGCCGGGCCCATCCGGGTGCGTTGCCGACGAAGTACGTCGTGTCAAGCTCGGCCACCTCGATCACACCGGCGGCGGCCAGCCGTACCGTCACCCAGTCGTTGCCCTCGTCGCGGCGCCGTGCGGTCTCCCAGCCGTCGGCCATCGACCGGGGTCGGTCCGGCAGCAGCAGATTGCCCGGCGAGCTGTAGAACCAGTTGGAGCACCCGACGATCCGAGCGCCATTGTCCAACGCCGCGAGGTCGAGTCCGCCGACGCCGATCAACGACGGGTCCGGCACCACCTCGCCGTGCACGCGCAGCCGCGCCACCCCACCGTCGGGATAGATCGACAACCGTACGTGGGTCCAGCACCGCTCGTCATCGACGCCGAAGACGTTCTCCGCGTCGCCGGCGACCGTACTCCGCGGCACCAGCGAGTCCCATCGGCCCGCCGACACCAGCTCCTCGACCGCCGGATAGCCGTCGACGTACGCGGCCTCGACCGACATCTCCGGCGGGTAGTTGCCCGTGAACCACGCGGTGTCGACCACAACGCCTCGGACGACGCCCGGCGCCCCGAGCCGTACGATCGCGACGTCGTGTCCGGGCTCGCGACGGCGCCGGGTCTCCCACCCGTCGTAGACCTTGCCCTTCGGGCCGAAGCTCGCCGGATCGTGAGCGGGTCGCTCGGGCCGGATCAGGTTCTCTCGCTCGGCGAACAGCTCGTCGTTGGCGTACACCACACTGCCGCCGAGGCTCCGCACGGCCAGATCGGGCAGCGACCGGAAGTCCGCGGCGTCCACTGCACCGCCCGGGCCGTCCACTGCACCGCCCGCGCCGCTCACGGGCCGACCCGACTCAACAGGTGTCCGCGAGGCGCCGACCCGAGAGCGATCGGCCTGCCCCGCAGCCACGTCTGGCGCACCCGACCGGCGGCCGCACGGCCTGCGTAAGGCGTCACGGGATGCCGGTGGTGCAGGGCGGCAGCGTCGATGACGAACTCGTCATCGGGCGCGAAGACCGCGAGGTCGGCATCGGCGCCGACCGCGATGCGGCCCTTCTGAGGCAGGCCGATCAGCTCGGCGGGCTTGGTGGCCATCCAGTCGACGAGCTGAGGCAGGCCGACTCCTCGACGCCGGGCGTGCGTCCACGTCATCGCCAGACCGAGCTGGAGCGACGCGATGCCGCCCCACGCCGCACCGAAGTCGCCCGTGTCGAGGCCCTTGAGCTCGGGCGGGGCCGGCGAGTGATCGCTGACGACGCAGGCGAGATGCCCGGCACGCAAGCCATCCCATAACCGGTCCTGATCGTTGCGACCCCGGATCGGCGGACAACATTTGTACGCGGTCGCGCCGTCCGGGATGTTCGCCGCGTCGAGCGTCAGGTAATGGGGGCAGGTTTCGGCGGTGAGGCGGATGCCCTCGCCGCGAGCGGCGGCGACCAGCGATACGGCGTCGCCACTCGACACATGCACCACGTGGACACGAGCTCCCGTCTCCCGAGCGAGTCCGACCAGCACCTCGATCGCGCGATGCTCGGCGATCGGCGGCCGGGACCGTTCGAAGTCGGCGTAGCGGCGCCCGCTCACCGGGGCCGCAGCTGCGATCGTCGCCGCGTCCTCAGCGTGTACGAGAAGGATACCGTCAAAAGCCGCGATCTCCCGCATAGCGGCAGCCACATGGTCCGGTCCCAACGACCCGA
>JBKOYM010000067.1:0-13975 GCA_046725375.1 Actinomycetota bacterium | reverse complement strand
CGTCGGCGCCATCCTCGAGGACGCCCTCGAGCCTGCCGGCGCCGAGGTTGCGACCGCTGCTTGACCCTCTCGGTCGCCACCACGCCATCCGCGACCGCCGGTAGGGGCATCCTCCGCCTGTCGATCGCCGCGGGTGCTGATCGACAGGCCCGGAGGCCTCGGCGCAGGTCCAGAGGCCTTGAGCCGAACCTGAGCCGCAGGCTGATGCTGGTTATTGTCGTGGTATGGCGGCGACGGTTGCGGTGGTTGGTGCGGGTCCGAAGGGGATCTCGCTCGCGGCAAAGGCTCACGCGCTTGCGGCCGCGGGTCTTGATGCGCCTCGGGTGGTGTTGATTGACCGGCGTGGGGTCGCTGAAAGCTGGAGCGGACGGCAGGGCTATACCAATGGGATGCTTCGGCTGGGGACACCCCCGGAGAAGGACGTCGGCTTCCCGTACCCGCAGAGTTGGGGTGCCGCCTCGGCTGCGGTGATGGCCGCGATGGCTCCCTATTCGTGGCAGGCGCACTTGATAGACCGCGGCGTCTACTCCGATTGGGTCGATCGCGGTCGTCTGCACCCGACGCATCGCGAGTGGAGCGTGTATCTACGCTCGGTCGCCGAGAAGACCGGCGCGGAGGTCGTTCAGAAGGAGGTCGTCGCGCTCGATGTCGAGGGCGAGCGCTGGCTATGTCGGCTCGAGGACGGCCAGGTGGTACCCGCCGACGGCGTTGTCCTGACCGGCTCGGGTCCGCCGATCACGGTGCCGGGTCAGCCGGCCGAACATCCTCGAATTCTTGACGGACGCACCTATTGGCTCGACCAGGCTCGGCTTTGGAGGCAACACGGTCTGAACATCTGCGTGATCGGTAGCGGTGAGACCGCTGCCTCGGTCGTGGTCGGCGTGCTCAACAAGCTTCACAAGGGGTCGACCGTCGAGGTGCTGACCAGCCGCGGTGTGCTCTATTCGCGGGGCGAGAGCTTTGATGAGAACCGCTTCTACTCCGACCCGAGTGATTGGCCGCGGCTGGCCGAGTCTCACCGCCGAGAGTTCCTCGAGCGAACCGACCGCGGTGTGTTCTCGATCCAGGCCGAGGCCGCGCTGACCCGGTCGCGAGCATTTCGTACCCTCGCCGGCCGCGCTGTGCAGATCGACGCCGATGACTGCCACGTGATCGTCACCATCGAGTACGGCCACGAGCGCGAACGTGTCGCCTATGATTTCGTGGTCGTAGCGATCGGCTTCCAGCCGCGCTGGTTTGAAGGTCTCCTCACGCCCGATGCGAGGCAGCGCTTTGCCGCCGCGATCGGTGAGGACGAACTTGAGCGGCGGATCGAAGTCGATCTGTCCGTCGCGGGCATGCAACCCCGGCTGCACCTTCCGATGCTCGCCGGGCTAGCGCAAGGACCCGGCTTCCCGAATCTGAGCAGCCTCGGCCTGATGAGCGACCGGGTTCTCCGCACCTATGTACCCGATCGGGGCGACAAGCGATCCTCCGTCCCGAACCCCGAGGTGAGAGAACTTGTCTGAAATGCAGGATGAGGCGTGGGAGAGCAGTGACGCGGTTCGGCTCAGCATCCTGCTTCCCGGCGACGTCGCCGAGCGCCTCGCCGACGAGGCTAGCCGCCGGGAAATCTCGTCCAGAGATCTAGCCGAACAGCTCGTCCGGGGCGGACTTGCCGACCTCGCCGAGGACGACGCCCCGGACGCGTGACCAGGACGGGCCAGGATGCCGACTCCTGACGCAGCCCGGGCTGATCAACGCGCGACCTCGCCCTGAAGGATCAGACGCGACACCTACATCGACATCTAGCGCATCGCCCACCAGCCAAGTCAGGCGTCTTCTAGCGCAATCCCAAACGGAGCCTGCGTCTCACGAGTCTCCTGTCCCTGACCTATGGCAGACAGAGACGGTCATCGTCTGCAGTCGTGGGCTCTCGAAGACGCCGAGTCAGTGAGCCCATAACTTTCGACGTGCGGCTCGACGGTTTCCGCTCAATCCGCGGCTTTGCACAGCGTTGACCGTCTTCTGCCTTACAAGCTGGGGTCACGGGTTGATCCCGGTTGCGCCCACCGACGTGATGTCTCGCGACACCCCTGACTGGCGAGACATCGGGGCCCGCCACCTAGTCGGCGTTCTCGCGACGCCCCACGTGAGACGAGAGGTGTGCGCTAAGCGCCTGGCGGCGAGGCTGGCCGTCTGCTTCAGCACCAGTTCAGGCCTGGTCTGGAACGGTGCAGGCATGGGCACGGTCGCCACGCTTGTCATTACCGTCTTCGTGTCTTGTGTCGCGCTCACCGGCTGCCCTTCGGACTCCTCTCCGTCAGCGTCGGCGGGCGGCTCCAGCGGGCCGAGCGAGGTGGGCGCGAGGATACCTCAGCCGGTCGTGCCGCCGGGCGTGCCGCTTGCGCCGGACAGCGCCCGGGTCGATCTGACGGTGCCGCGGTTCTCGAACCCGACCGAGGTAATCAATCCATTCTTCCCGGTCTCGCGACAAGGATCGGTCGTCTTCGTCGGCCATGTCGACGACAAGCCGTTCCGTACCGAGGTCACGCTGTTACCCGACACCCGCGTCATCGATTGGGGCGGCCAACGCGTCGAGACGATCGTCAGCCAGTACACCGCCTATCTCGGTGGCCGCTTGCAGGAGGTGGCCTACGACCTTTATGCCCAGGCCGACGACGGATCGGTGTGGTACTTCGGCGAGGACGTGGCCGACCTCGAGCACGGCGTCATCGCCACCAAGGAGGGCACTTGGCTGGCCGGCAAGGATGGGCCGGCGCAGATGATCATGCCCGGCGAGCCCAAGGCTGGTGACGTCTACCGCACCGAGAACATCCCCGGCATCGCCTTCGAACAGGTCACGGTCGAGTCGGTGAATAAGCGGCTGGCAGGCCCGCTTGGCCCGGTCACCGGCATGATCGGCCGAGAGCTCCATGAGGACGGATCGACAGAGCTCAAGCAGTTCGCCGCCGGATACGGCGAGTACTACACCGGCGATGGGGAAGACGTCGAAGCGCTCGCTCTCGCGGTCCCTACCGACGCCGCCGACGGACCCATGCCGTCCGGGCTCCAGCGTCTGTACGCCGACGCCGTGGACGTCGTCCACCACGGAGCCACTCCGAGCACGGCCGCCCGGCTGCGTGCGGACTGGGCGTCGGTCCCGCGCTCGGACGTCCCCCGGCGGATGCTCCCGGTAACCGCCGACGCTGTCGACCAGGTCGCCCACGCCGACGGCCCGCGGGAGGCCCGCCAGGCCGCCGTCAACCTCGCCCTGCGAGCACTCGACCAGCAGCTCCGCTATCGCGAGCCGGTCGAGGTCGACCGCGACCGGGTCGCCCTTTGGTGCGACCAGCTGCTGTTGGACGCGGCCAAGGGGGACACCGCAAACGTCAGCGGCGACGTGTTCACGCTGTTCTACCTACGCGATAGAGTCCTCTCCTCCCTCACGCCAGAGCAATCCTCGGCGTACAACCACCAATTGGGCACGCTTCAAGTGGCCGCTCCCGAGCACCACCTCGGCCAGGCGGTACGGGCAGCGCGAGCATTGCACAACGCAGTCACCCGCTGAGCGCGGCCAGGCCAGCGTGCTGGCCCACTACCGACAACGTCGTGCAGCCGAAGACACCCACGGCCGGTGGTGCGAAAATGGCGGCGATCACGGGTGTTGAACACGTCGGATGGGACCTGTCACCGAACTCCTGACGTCTGGAGGTAACCAGAGTCAACGACTCCCATCCTTCTTGTAGTTGGATGCGCTCTGTCTCTGTGGGACCGACACGCCCGTCAGTGCGGCATGTTTGGGCTCGGTCTCCAAACTTGCGAGATCCTCGTCCTGAACGCGATTCGGCTTCGGTGTCGGGCGTTGGTTGCGGCGCATCGGTCTCGCTCGACGTCGGAGTCGTTGTTCCCGTGGACTCCGGCTGGATCAAGGGGGAGACGAGCGTCGGCTTGCCTCCGAGCGGCGCCGCGCTGATCTGTGGAGGGTTGGGCTAGCAACGGCGCGGCATCGACCTACTACGGAGCTCTGGCGAGCAGTTGTGCGTGTGCATCCTGGAGTGGTGAGCATAGGGCGACCGCCGGCACACACGGCAGACAGCTTGGCCCAATGTCCAATTACCGAATTGGCATATTGATGGGTCATTGATACAACTCATCACCTTTATAGGTCTTCTCGACCGAGACAGTGGTATTCGTCTAATCCTCGAGTTTCTTTGTGAGGTGGTGGGCGAGAAGGTAGCGAGGAATGCTGGCGGGGCCACCCAGCGCGGGAGATCATTAGCTGGAGGGGGCGTGTGATGACGGAGAGGCTTGCTCGATCGTGTAGTCGACGGCCACGGCTCGTTGTGGGTGTGTGGCTGGTTGTGATCGTGGGCGCGATCGTTCTCGTGGCTACTTTGTTGGCGTTTGAGGGCGAGGATGAGATTACGCGGACGACCGAGTCGGGGCAGGCAGAAGAGATCCTTGATGAGGGCTTTCCGCAGGAGGCGACAAGCGAGCGGTCGATCACTGAGGTTGTCGTGGTGCGGTCTGAGGACGGCGACATCCAGGCTGGTGGGGCGCGCACGCGAGTCGCTGATCTGGCCGCCGGGTTGCGGGCGGCGGGCGCGACGCTGGTGGTGACCTATGACGAGGATCGGGGTCTGGTTTCGCAGGATGGGGACTCAACGGCGCTGTTGGTGGCGCTCGGCCGGGACGGAGAGGACGATGTCGACGGCATGGTCGATGTCGTCGACAGCCTCGACGACGAGCCCGGTTATCAGGCCGCGGTGACGGGGGAGTGGACAGCGGACACCGATGAGGACTCCGCGTCGTTGGAGGATTTGAAGAACGGCGAGCTGTTCTTTGGCGCCCCGGTGGCGCTTGTCGTGTTGTTGTTGGTGTTCGGCGCGGTGATCGCCGGGCTGATTCCCTTGATGCTGTCGCTCGTGTCGATCCTGGTCGCGCTGGCGCTGGTGGCGGTGCTGGCGCAGGTCTATGACCTGTCGGTGTTCACACAAAACATGCTGACTGGCATGGGTCTGGCGCTCGGGATTGACTATTCGCTGTTCACGCTGTCGCGGTATCGAGAGGAGCGGCAGCACGGGCGGCAGGAACTGGCCGCGATCGCGACCGCGGGCACCACCGCTGGCCGGTCTGTGCTGTTCAGCGGGATCGCGTTCGTGCTGGCGATGTGCGGGTTGCTGCTGGTGCCGAGCACGATCTTCCGCAGCCTGGCGGCGGGCGCCATTCTGGTCGGAATCGTTGCCGTGATCGCCGCGTTGACGCTGCTCCCGGCCGTTCTGGCCTTGCTGGGGGATCGGGTAAACGCGCTGCGCATCCCGCTGTTCGGCCGGGCAGCCGAGAGCGCGGGACGGGAGGGCCGGTTTTGGGGTGCCGTGGTCGCTCGGGTGATGCGTCGCCCGGTCGTCAGCCTGGTGCTCGGCGCCGGATTCTTGCTTGCGCTCGCGGCGCCGGTCCTCGCACTCAACACCGGCACATCGGGGGCGGCGACGCTGCCGGACCGGTTCGAGTCCAAGCAGGGCTACCTCATGCTTCGCGAGGAGTTTCCGAAACAGACGACCGCCCCGGTCGAGATCGCGGTCGCCGGTGACGTGCGCGGACCGGCCGTGCAAGACGCCATCACCCGGCTCGAACAACAACTCGCCGACCGCCCCATCTTCGGTCAGCCGGAAGTGGAGGCGAACGGGGGCGGCACGGTCGCCCGCGTCACGGTTCCGATCGCGGGGAATCCCGACGGTGAAGATGCGATCGAAGCGGTCCGCGAGCTACGCGGCGACGTCGTCCCCGGCACGTTCGCCGGGGTTGACGCCGACGTGTACGTCGGCGGCGACACCGCCGAGGAGTTCGACTACCACGACACCGTGGACTACTGGCTCCCGATCGTCCTGGTGTTCGTGCTCGGACTCAGCCTCGTCCTGCTCACCCTGGCATTCCGCTCGATTGTGGTGCCGGCGACGGCGATCGGGATGAACCTGTTGTCGGTCGGTGCGGCGTACGGGCTGCTCGTGCTCGTCTTTCAGGAAGGAATCGGCAACGAACTCCTAGGACTCCGCGAAGCCGAAACGATCGACGCCTGGGTACCACTGTTCCTGTTCGCCGTACTCTTCGGGCTCTCGATGGACTACCAGGTGTTCTTGCTCAGCCGCATCCGCGAACGCTACAGCCAAACCGGCGACACGGCCGCCGCCATCTCCTTTGGCATCGGCTCGACCGCCCGCCTGATCACCGGCGCCGCGCTCATCATCATCGCCGTCTTCTGGGGGTTCGCCATGGGCGACACCATCGCCTTCCAGCAGATGGGCTTCGGCGTCGCCGTCGCGCTTCTGATCGATGCCACCATCGTCCGCTCCATCCTCGTCCCCGCCACCATGACCCTGCTGGGCGAGCGCAACTGGTATCTGCCGTCATGGCTCACCTGGCTCCCCGACGTCCACGTCGAAGGAACCAAAACGCCACCGACCGCACCACGACCAGTGCCCGGCTGACCCCACGTCGCGTGCAAGGAGACCGTCATGTCCGATCGTTACCCGCCCTGGAACTGCGTGACGCGGGAGTCGGGTAGGGCACTCCGGAACCCTTAGTTTGTTGGATCGGTTGAGTCGCGGGTGGCGGGGCCGGCCGGGCGGCTTGGACTGTGCAGGCCGCGGTCACCTGACCGTTGCCGCGACCGTCGCGCGCGGCGCCGGGGTTCCTCGCCGACGAAGGTCGTCGGTGGTTGACGCCACTAGTCGAGCCCAACGTTCGTTGGACATCTCGGCACAGAACTTGTTGCTGGCGTCCCTGGAGCGCGCTTCCTGGGCTGCGGAGTGACGAACCCCGTCGGGTCAGGACCCGCCAGATCGATGAGGACGACGGCAGCCGCGGTTCGCCCGCTGTCTGCAGATGGGCCCGGACCGGTGCACTCCTTATGGGTAGCGATCCTGGCCGGCGCTCTGGCGAGTGGTTAGCTGAGCAGGTATCGCCGGTTGAGTGGCACCTCGGTTACTGGCTCGGTGGCGAGGATCTGACCCCCAAGCGTGACCGTTCCGTCGCCAGGATCGACCTGGATGGGTGCGACTGAGGTGTTGTGGGAGAGTGAGCCTCGGACGATTGAGCGTGTCCTGCTAACGGCGACGAACCGCCGACGGCTGCTGAGGCGTTCCTGAATCCCGGCGTCTATCGCCGCGCTGGAGACGAACGTGGTCGAGATCGCGGAAGCGGCGTCGCCGAGGGCTCCCCAGTGACCTGCATAGCGGATCGGTTCGGCGTACTCGACGGACGCATTGCCCTGGCCGAGCGCGCCCCAGGCGAAGTGTCCGGCCTTGAAGACGAGTTCTGGCTTGACACCGAAGTGACTCGGTCGCCACAGGACGACGTCGGCCAGACGCCCCGGCAGCAGAGAGCCGACGTCTGCTTCGATGCCGTGTACGAGGGCGGGTTCGATGGTGTACTTGGCGAGGTATCGCAGCACTCTGAGATTGTCGTCGTCTGTCTGGTCGTTGGACCAGAACTTCATGGTGTGAGCCAGCTGCCAGGTTCGCCGGATGGTCTCCCCGATTCGGCCCATCCCTTGCGAGTCGCTGTTGATGATCGAGATGGCACCGAGATCGTGCAGCGGGCCTTCGGCCGCCATCGTTGCCGGATGGATCCGCTCGGTCGCGGCCTCGATGTCATCGGGCGCGTCGGCCCAGCCGCCGTGCACGGCGAGGATCATGTCCAGGTGCTCGGCCGCCGTCGCTCGGCCGTACGGGATGGTCGGCGTGGTCGAGGAGCAGACGACGTTCGGCTCGCGGACCAGGCCGATCAGGTCGGGCACGTGGCCGCCGCCGGCGCCCTCGACGTGGTAGGCGTGTACGGCACGGCCCGCGATGGCCTCGACCGTGTCCTCGAGTTCACATGACTCGTTCAGCCCGTCGGTGTGCAGGCACACTGCGACATCGTGCTGATCCGCCCAGCCCAGGGTGGCGTCGACGATTTCGGGATAGGCACCGAAGTCCTCATGAATCCTCAGGCCGCAGGCGCCTGCCTCGATCACGTGCTCAACCTGCCCGGGGACGTCGGTGCGCGCGCTCGCTTGTAGACCGAGGTTGACCGGAAGGCGTTCGAACGCGCGGAACGTCTTGTCCATCGTGTAGACGGGTTCCTCGAATCCGGCAGTGATGAGCGTTGTCATGCCGGCGGACAGGGCGACCGGGACGAGCCGGGGCGTGATGAGGTGTACGTGACTGTCGATCCCGCCGGCGGTTGCGATAAGCCCGTACCCGTTGACCGGCCAGGTGTTCGGACCGATGACCAGCTCGACGTTGTCGGTGACGTCTGGGTTTCCGGCCCGTCCCAGACCGGCGATCCTGCCGTCCTTGATGCCGATGTTGGTCTTCAGTACGCCGAGCCGCGGGTCGATGACGAGGACGCCGCCGATTATCGTGTCGAGCTCGCTGTCGGCGGTGGCTCGATCGAGCTGGGCCATCCGGGAGCGGAAGTTCTTCGCGTACCCCCAGATCGGCTCGTCACCGTAGCCGACCTGATCGTCCTCGACCCGGATCCACAGGTTGGTGTCGCCCAGCCGGACCCGATCGCCGATGGTCGGCCCGTACCGGCGGGTGTACTCGTCATGCGGCAGGTCAGCCATCTGCGCCTCCCCGGCCCCCGTAGCGGACCAGATCGACATCGAAAGTCTCTCCCGGTCCGAACCGCCTCGACGTGCCGGCGGGCATGTCGAGCCGGTATCCGCGTGCGGCCTCGCGATCGAAGCTGAGCCGGGGATTGGTCCGCCAGAACGGGTAGTGCGAGGAGATCCGGATGACCCGGCTCGAATTGTTCGTGACCGTGAGTCGTTTGCGCGGGCGTCCGGCCGCCAGCTCGATCCGCTCGCTCATGCCCACGGATTCCGGAGCACGATGAGCCTGCTTCCCTCATCTAGGAGCACTTCAACTCGGATCTCGTCGATCAGGTCGGTTACGCCGGCGATGAGCTGATCGGCAGCAACGGCCCGCCGGCCCGTCTCGAGCACCTGGTCGTATGAGGCGCCTGATCGGGCCGCCAGGTGCATCTCGTCGCAGACGATCGCGGTCGCCTCGGGCGCATTCAGCTTCAGTCCCTGGGCGAGCACGCGCCGGCTCATCTCGGCGGCGACGAAGATCTGCAGCCGGTCGCTTTCGGTGGGAGTCAGATACATTGTGCGGACGCCGGGACGCCGATCGGGACCTGTTGGGTGTTGCAGTGCGGACCCCCTCCGCCGAAGCAGAGCGTCTCGCCGGGCACCGGCACCACCTCGCGCTCGGGGAAGAGCTTCGTGACCTGCTCGACGGCTTGCTCGTCCTCGGATCGGTCGGCGATCGGAATGATCACGCCTCCGTTCGGAAGGTACAGATTCAGATACGGAACGGTCCCCGTTGGCCGGGTCTGAAACGGCGTCACCACGAAGTCACGGCCCCTGGCGTCCCGAGCTGTCCGCAGCCGCTCGAGGTTCTGTCGACCGCGATCGTGGTCGGGATCCTGGCGGTCGTCCGGGGCGAGAAGGGCCACGGTCGCCGGCGCGACGTAGCAGGCGATCCCATCGATGTGGCCGTCGGTGTCTCGATCGGTGGAGTGTCCGAGGCCCAGCCAGACGACCGCCTCGGCTCCCAGGAAGTCGCGGAGCCCCTCCTCGATCATCTCTCTGGACATCGTCGGATTGCGGTTGGGATGCAAGAGGCACTGCTCAGTAGTGATGAGCGTGCCCTCGCCATCGACGAGGAACGAGCCGCCCTCGAGCACGAACGGCGCCTCATACCGGCGCATCCCGAGATGAGTCGCGATGTGGCGGGGCACCTGGGCGTCCTTGCCGTACGGGTGAAACCTCTCGCCCCAGGAGTTGAAGCCGAAATGGACTAGGGCGACCCGGCCCTCCTTGTCCCGGACGAAGATCGGCCCGTTGTCGCGCATCCACGAATCGTCGATCGGGAGAGGCAGGATCTGAACGCCTTCACCGCACATCCTGCGGGCCTCGGATTCTTGGTCGGGATCACACACCATGACCACAGGCTCGAACGCTGCGATCGCGATCGCGACCTGAGCGTAGTCCCGCTTCGCGGCCTCGAACTGCTCGGCCCACAAACCCTTACGCGTCACCGTCGGCCACTCCATCAAGCAGGCCTCGTGCGTTTCCCATTCGGCGGGCATGGAGAATCCGTCGGCTCGTGGTGTGGACCGTTCGTCATCCATCGGCATCCTCCTGAACGTCCTCGTCACGTGTTCACCTCGATGTTCTCGGGCGCGCCCGCCACCACTGACCACTCCGACACGAAGGAAGGGAGTGTCGGGCGGACGGCCTCCAGCGTGGGGCCTATCTTGCTCGGGCCCGCACGTCGGGTCCAGGGAGCGGGTGGTGACGAGGGTGCGCAAGTGCCACTTTGCGGCGGAGCGGTGCCTGAAGTGCGCCAGACCGATGGGGTCCGTCCTTTGCAATGCGCCGCTCGTCGGTTCTCCGACCGGCGGATCACCTTCTTGCCTGCGGCTCGGGAGTTGCGACGATGGGGCGGCGGTGGCCCAATCGCAGTCCAGGATATTTCCCCACAGCGCTCCTGACATGGTCGTCTGTGAGCGCTGGCTGTACAGCGTTCACGCGTGTCTAGCGCGACTAGTTCGACTGACGCTCAGCCTGCGTTCCGCCCTCGACTCAGTGAGCCCATAACTTTCGACTTGCGCTCGTTCGTTTGACGCTCAATCCGAGGGTTTGCACAGCGTTGAGCGCCTTCTGCCTTACAAACAGGGGCTCACTGAGTTCGATCGGCTCGAGCGAGAACTGGATGCTCTTACCCACACCCTCCTCGCGGGCCTTCTCCAGCTTCGCCCGGCACGCCTCGATCGCGGCGGCCAAATCCACCACTGCCTGATCCTCGCCGCTTCGCCTCGACTGAGCTAGCCGCGGACAACTCCGCAACCTGGGCAGACTGCGGACTCGGGTACAGACTTTCGTCGCAGCGAGCGGGACAACCTGCGCAGTGTTGGGCGCACTCGGTGGTGACGATAACGGTCGACTTGGCGGGCTAGACGCGCCCGACACCTTTCGCATAGCCGATCGGCCTGATACCGACGGGCCAATGCCTCGATGTTCGGATCTGGTGACGACATGACTGCTCCTCGGGATGGGCGTATCTCGTCAACCACACTCGACTACCTATGCGGCCGACGATCCAGGCTACCGCTGACGAGCCGCCGATCCGGTTACCTGTGGGCAAGGGGTGAGGTACGCCATGATGGACGGCATCGCGCCGCTGGCCCCAGACATCGGTGTACGGCACGTCTAGACGACGACCGGCTACAGATTGGCGGCGTGTGGGCGCGCCAACAAGTGTCCAACGGCGCTGACTCGGGCCGGCCGACCGACGCCGTGGTGCCGCTCGTGGTGCGAAATGGCGGCAATCAGGGGTGCTAGAGGCTGCGGGTGGGGGCCGTGACCGAACTCCTGACGCCTGGTGTTGACCAGAGTCGTCGGTGACGATCTCTCTTGTAATGCGTAGGTCCTGGACTCGATTCCGCAAGGATGCTCCCCACCGGCGCACCACCGGACACACTCGACGGTGTGGTCGATCAGCCCCGAAGAATTTCGTTCAGGTCCGCTCCCGACCAGTGGCGTGTGCATGCCGGCGGGGCTTGATCGGGCTGGGCTTCCATCCGATCGGGTCGACTGTCGTCTGCAACAAGCGGTCTATCAGACGTCATGTACCTTTCCAGCGATGGGCCGTCGTCGGGAAGCGCGTCCCCGCACGCTAGTTCGAGCGATGCGACGGCGTCCCCGTCGGTGGAGATGATCACGCCTTCAGAGTAGAAGCATCTAACGGTGTTCAGGTCGGCGAATGAGCGAACTCCACCGTTCTCGTCAATCCGCGCCACGATCCGGCCATTCGTATCGAAGAGCCCGGCCCCTGCGATGGACAGCTTCGCGGTGTTGTGCTGGTGATAGAGCCACCCAGACCGGAACAGTGTCTCCGCACGCGACCATCCGAAAGCCTGATGAAACCGATCGGCAAAGTCGCGGATGATCCGGTGCCGATCTGGTGCTCGTTGGATCTGGTGGAGGAGTACATCACGCCTCAGATTGACACGAGCTGCGGGACCCATAGCCGGCTGACGCGCAGGCCGCGGATCTTCGAACATGTTGCCGCGTTCAACCGTGAACGGGGTTTCGTTCGCCGCATAGCCAGTTAACCCGTGCATCGTTACGTCGACCTCGAGGGCAGTTCTGATGCCGAGGGTCTGCCAGCAAGCGCCGAGGTAGGTCAGCATCGCATTGAGTACCGCGACGGCCACGTCTGGGGCATCTCTGAGCGGGGGAGGTCAGACGCGACTGCGGCGGCACCGTTCCGGTGCAGGCGCACGAATGCCGTGATCCCGTCTTGTCGGTCGCGTTCGGCGTAGAAGCCGTCAGCCCAGAGGCGGAGTGACGACGTCAGCCCTTTGATCCCGGCGAGCTCGAAATGCAGGCGCGGGCGTAGGTCATCGGGTAGTGCGAACGTGGACGCCTCCGTCGTGGTCGGGTCGAGATGGTCGACGAGAGGTTCGCGCGGGACTGCGGACACGATGAGCCAAGGGCCGGTGCCTCCTGGACGTGCAGGGAGGCCGAGCTCGTCCCACAGGGCCACTCGATGCTCAATCTGGCGCGCGGCGAGGCTGTACGCGTCTCGTACTTCGGTTTCGGACATTGGACCCGTCCTTGTGCCCTGACGCCGGTAGTATCCGAAGTCGCCGCGACTCTGGACCACGTAGGGGCCGAGCGGAGACCGCTGGACGTCGAGGACCAGCACGTATCCACCGCCCGGTGCATCGATGGTCCACGACTCATACAGCAACGGTGGGCTGACACCCGAGCGGATGATGTCCTCAAGCCGGCCGAGCAGCATTCGATCTGCGAGCGGCGCGGTCTCGGCCGGGATTCCATCGCCAGATGCGGTCTCTGCAATCCCGTAAACGACAAGGCCACCCCCACCGTTACCCATCCCGGTGATGTCCTTGAGAACCTCTCGTCGCTGCGAGCGGGGGTCCAGATGAAGCTCCCGCTTGTACTCGAGCGCGGGCGTCTCCGGGACACGGTCCTGAACGTGTCGCTCGACATCGTCCCAATCTCGAATCATGAGCTCCCTCGCTTGGCGCGTAGATGGGCACCTGGCTGCGAACCTGACCTTCAGGCCGACGCTCACCGAACAACACTTGCACACCCAAAGCGACACCAGCGCTGGGCGCAGGGCCCTTCGTTGATCGACGTAGGGAATTCCAGAACGGAGTTTCAGACGGTGTTCGCGTTGGGGACTGTCCCGTGCCGGTCGGGCAGCTGGAGGTACCGCCCGCAGCGAGCAAGCCGCCCGCCCGGCACACCCGAAGAGCGCGCCCTTGACATCAACGAGAGCCGAATTCTGCAACCCAGAGCACGATCCGCGCGGTTATTGTCCCTCGCCGCGGCCGTTGCACGTGGCTGATCCTTTCCTGCCTATGCTGGGCGGACTGTGAGGGCGGCGCATGCCGGTGTAAGGGAGGCGCCAGCGTTGCTCATGACACGGGTCGTGACACGAAATGGCGTTTACCGGTGGTGTTGGACGCCGCTGGTGGGGGTCGTAGGCGAACTGCTGACGCCTGGAGTTAACCGGAGTCAACGGTGACGATCCTCCTTGTAGTCGGATGCCTTACTAGTGCCGTCCTTTCGGACGTCGCCGCGTACTAGTGCTGGCGCATATCGGGCCGAACTCTGCACCGTGCGGCTCCCCGCTGCCGCCCGTAACTTGATCGCCTCGCTGCCCGTTCAGTCGCATAATCGGCCCATGACCACCGCCACACCGGGTCGCGACCCGGAACGCGAACAGACGATGTTGCGTCTGGCGCGGGAGGAATTCAACCGTTGGGACAACGACCCCGACGACAGCACCCGCAACTTCGATGTCCAGCTCAGGCGCGAGTTTCCCGATACCGAGCTTGTCAGCACGTTCGACCACACCGCCCGGCCTGGCTGCCGGTTCGGGTACACCTGGCCGCTGTACGGCGA